>NZ_DGMA01000001.1:0-154 GCF_002388205.1 Achromobacter sp. UBA4530
CGGCGTGCCTGCTGCGCCCGGAGTACCTGCTGCGCTCGGAGTACCTGCTGCGCCCGGAGTGCCTGCTGCGCCCGAAGTGCCTGCTGCACCCGGAGTACTTGCTGCGCCCGGAGTTCCTGCTGCGCCCGGCGTGCCTGCTGCGCCCGGAGTACCT
>NZ_DGMA01000001.1:439-23536 GCF_002388205.1 Achromobacter sp. UBA4530
CCCGGAGTACCTGCTGCACCCGGAGTACCTGCTGCACCCGGAGTTCCTGCTGCGCCCGGAGCACCTGCTGCGCCCGGAGCACCTGCTGCGCCCGGAGCACCTGCTGCGCCCGGAGTTCCTGCCGAGCCCGGCGCACCGGCCGCACCGGCGCCGCCCGAAGCGCCAGCCGCACCTGCACCAGCCGCCCCGGCCGCAGCCGATTGCTGCGCAACAGCCTTCGTCAGTTCGTCGACATTGGCTTGAAGCTGATTCACGCGCCCTTGCGTGTCCGCGAGCGCGCGGTCGGCGGACGTCTTGGCGTCTGCCTGCGCCTCGGCCTGCGCGGCGGCGCTGTCCTGGGCCTGGCCGGTCGACAGGCGCACGCGATCTTGCGTCGGTGCAGCCGTGGCGACGCCCGAATCGGCGGGTGGGGTGACCGTGCCGGAGGCGGCGTCCTGGCCCTTGACCACCGACGGATTCGCACCTGCCGCTGCGCCCACCCGCCCGCGGTACTTCGCGTACGCCTCGGCATGCTCGTTGAAGATGCGGCGGGCTTCGGCGGGATCGATGGCGCGCACCGTGGCGGCGTCCGGGATCTTGAGCGTCTGGCCGGAACGCACCAGATTCATGTTGTTCTGAATGAAGGCCTGCGGATTGGCGCGCCACAGCGCGACCAGCATCTGGTAGACCGACGCGTTCGGCACCGCATTGCGCTGGGCGATGGCAAACAGATAATCGCCCGACTTGACCGTGACCGTGCCCGACGTGCCGCCCGTGCGGCCAGGGGCGCCCACGGCGGCGGGCGTGACATCTGCGCTGGTGCCGCGCAGCGGCACCAGGATGCTGACCTGCACCTGCCGTTGTCCCGAGCTGGAATTGATGTCGAGCAGAAGATCCACGGCTCCGCTAGCCGGCGCCTGTGTGGACCGCACCCGCAGATTCTTGCGCGTCGGGTCGATTCCGTCTTCGACGCGAACCACCATGCTGGCAAGCGGCACCGGCGGCTTGACGCCCGCGCGCTGCCAGGCAGCTTCGTCGGCAATCGAAACCTTGAGTGAGCTGATTTCTTCGGGCGTCAATTCCTGCAGACCCACGGTCGCCTGCAGCGGCGCGCCCGGCACGGAAACGACGCGAGAATGCCCGACGCGCATGGCCAGCGCCGACCCGCAGACGCTTGAGCCGATCGCCAGCGCAATGGCCCACTGAAGGGCTTTCAAACGGCGGGCATGCTTCACGTGGCGCGAACGCTGGGTCATAAGCTGGAATTCCGTTCTTGTAATCGAATTACGGGCCTTGGCCCATTCGCGCCATTTGCCGCGCAAAAATGGGCCTCAATTCACCCGAAAAGTGTAATGGATCAAGCGCATTTCACAAACCTGAACGGGGCACGCACGTTGGCCGACGGGCACACCCGGGAGGTTTTGCGAACCGGGCCGCGCGCCGCGCGCTTCCCGGCTGCGCCACGTTGGTGCACCCAACGCTTTCGCACATCCCACCGCGCGCCAAAAAACAAGGGCACCCGAAGGTGCCCTGACCGCATCGTTGCGCGAAACGGGCAGCTGAAACCGCCGCCCGCCCCGGCATCAGGCTTCGTTCAGCGCGATGCGCAGCATGCGGCGCAGCGGCTCGGCAGCGCCCCACAGCAGTTGGTCGCCCACCGTGAAGGCGCCCAGGTATTGCGAGCCCATCGACAGCTTGCGCAGGCGGCCCACCGGAATGTCCAGCGTGCCGGTGACAGCCACGGGCGTCAGCGCGGAAACGGTGGCTTCCTTGGTGTTGGGAACAACCTTGGCCCACTGCGTGCCCTGTGCGATCAGCGCCTCGATTTCGTCGAGCGGCACGTCGCGCTTGAGCTTGATGGTCAGCGCCTGGCTGTGGCAGCGCATGGCGCCGATGCGAACGCACAGGCCGTCGATCGGGGTGGGCGCCGTGCCGAAGGCAGCGCCGCGGCCCAGAATTTTGTTGGTTTCGACTTCGCCCTTCCATTCTTCCTTGGACATCCCGTTGCCCAGGTCCTTGTCGATCCAGGGAATCAGGTTGCCGCCGAGCGGCACGCCAAAGTGTTCGTGGGGCAGCGCGGCGTCCTTCTGCTTGGCCAGCACGCCACGGTCGATTTCCAGGATGGCCGAGGCCGGGTCGTCCAGCAGGGACTTGACCGACTGATTGATCTCGCCGAACTGGGTCAGCAGTTCACGCATGTGCTGCGCGCCGCCGCCGGACGCGGCCTGGTAGGTCATGGAGGTCATCCATTCCACCAGGTCGTTGTTGAACAGGCCAGCCAGGCCCATCAGCATGCAGCTGACGGTGCAGTTGCCGCCGATGAAGTTGCGCACGCCGCGCTTGAGCGCCGCGTCGATCACCGGGCGGTTGACCGGGTCCAGCACGATGATGGCGTCGTCGGCCATGCGCAGGGTGCTGGCCGCGTCGATCCAGATGCCGTTCCAGCCCGCGCCGCGCAGCTTGGGATAGACCTCGGACGTGTAGTCGCCGCCTTGCGCCGTCACGATGATCGGCAGTTTTTTCAGAGCGTCAATGTTGTAGGCATCTTGCAGCGGACCTGCGCCAGTTGCCCAAGTGGGCGCGGCGCCGCCAGCGTTGCTGGTGGAGAAAAACACCGGTTCGATCAGTGCGAAGTCGTTCTCGTCGCGCATGCGTTGCATGAGCACCGAGCCGACCATACCGCGCCAGCCGACAAGGCCTACTGCTTGATTCATTTCAATCGCTCTTTAAAGGGGGTGACAAGATAAGGAGGGGGAAATTTCGTGCAATTCAACAATTTATCAGAATGCACGGAGGGATGTTGCACTGCAGCTCGAAAAAAACGGGGCCGCAAGCCCGGCAGGAAGAGTCCGGCGCATCGCGGCATCAGCGATGCATGATTCCCAAAACAGAGGGGCCACCCGCCGGGCGGCCCCTCTGTATATATACCGCTGCACGCTTTTAACGCAGCGCGCGTTGGTCAGGACCGCCTTGCAGCGGTCCAACGCGAGGGATCAGCCCAGGGCCTTCAGGACGGCGTCGCCCATGCCGGCGGTGCTGACCTTCGTCGTGCCGGGCTCGAAGATGTCGGCGGTACGCAGGCCGCTGGCCAGCACGCTGCGCACAGCCGCTTCGATGCGATCCGCCTGCGGCGCCAGGTTCAGCGAGTAACGCAGCAGCATGGCGGCCGACAGGATCGTCGCCAGCGGGTTGGCGATGCCCTGTCCCGCGATGTCCGGCGCCGAACCGTGGCTGGGCTCGTACAGGCCCTGGCCGCTGGCATTCAACGAGGCCGAAGGCAGCATGCCGATCGAACCCGTCAGCATGGCCGCTTCATCGGAAAGGATGTCGCCAAACAGATTTCCGGTGACGATGACGTCGAACTGGCGCGGGTTGCGCACCAGCTGCATCGCAGCGTTGTCGACGTACATGTGCGACAACTCCACGTCCGGGTACTCGCGCGCCACTTCGATCACGATGTCGCGCCAGAACTGCGAGGTCTCGAGCACGTTGGCCTTATCGACGCTGCACAGCTTCTTGTTGCGCTTCTGCGCCGATTCAAAGCCGATGCGCGCGATGCGGCGCACTTCGGATTCGGCGTAGCGCATCGTGTCGTAGCCTTCGCGCTCGCCGGTGAAGGCGCCGTCCGGCGACGAACGCACGCCGCGCGGCGTGCCGAAATAGATGTCGCCGGTCAGTTCGCGGATGATCAGGATGTCCAGACCGGACACGATCTCAGGCTTGAGCGACGAGGCGCTGGCCAGTTCCGGATACAGGATGGCCGGACGCAGGTTGGCAAACAGGCCCAGCGCCTTGCGCAGGCCCAGAATGGCTTGTTCGGGACGGAACTCGCGCGGCAGCGTGTCGTACTTCCAGTCGCCGACCGCGCCGAACAGCACGGCGTGCGATTCCTTGGCCAGGTTCAGCGTGGCGGGCGGCAGCGGATGCTCGAACTTGTCGAAAGCGGCGCCGCCGACCGGCTGCTCTTTGATGTCGAAGGGAGCGTCCAGCGCCTTCAGGACGCGCACGGCCTGTTCGACGATTTCCGGGCCGATGCCGTCACCCGGCAAGACTGCGATGTTGTGGGTCATTGAAAAACGATCCTGTTTCGATGGTTTGATCAGGCGATGGGGCGGCTTTCGAGCCACGGATGACGGGCCAGACGCTCGGCCTCGAAGGCGCGAATCTTGTCCGAATGGCGCAGCGTCAGGCCGATGTCGTCAAAGCCGTTCAAGAGGCAATACTTGCGGAAGGGTTCGATGTCGAAGCCCATGGCGCGGCCGTCCGCGGCAATGACGACCTGGCGGTCCAGATCAATGTTCAGCTTGTAGTTCGGGAACGCCTTCACTTCGTCGAAGAGACGCGCCACTTCCAGCTCGGACAGCACGATCGGCAAGAGGCCGTTCTTGAAGCTGTTGTTGAAGAAGATGTCGGCATACGACGGCGCGATGATGGCGCGGAAACCGAACTGCGTCAGCGCCCAGGGCGCGTGCTCGCGGCTGGAGCCGCAACCGAAGTTCTTGCGCGCCAGCAGGACCGAGGCGCCCTGGTAGCGCGGCTGGTTCAGCACGAAATCCGGATTGACCGGACGCTTGCTGTTGTCCATGCCCGGCTCGCCGTGATCCAGATAACGCAGCTCGTCAAACAGATTGGGGCCAAAGCCCGTGCGCTTGATGGACTTGAGGAACTGCTTGGGGATGATGAGGTCCGTGTCGACGTTTTCGCGGTCGAGCGGCGCCACCAGGCCTTCGTGAGTGGTAAATGCTTGCATGATGTCTACTCGGTGCTTGACGCTTAACGGAACGTGCGGACGTCGACGAAATGGCCGGCGACGGCCGCGGCGGCGGCCATGGCCGGGCTGACCAGGTGCGTGCGGCCGCCCTGCCCTTGCCGGCCCTCGAAGTTGCGGTTCGAGGTCGAGGCGCAACGCTCGCCGGGTTCGAGGCGGTCGGCGTTCATGGCCAGGCACATCGAACAGCCCGGTTCGCGCCATTCAAAGCCGGCTTCGATGAAGATCTTGTCCAGGCCTTCGCGTTCGGCCTGTTGCTTGACCAGGCCCGAGCCCGGCACCACCATCGCCTGGCGCACGTTGGACGCCACGCGCTTGCCGCGCGCCACGACGGCGGCTGCGCGCAGGTCTTCGATGCGGGAGTTCGTGCACGAACCGATGAACACGCGATCCACGCGGATGTCGGTCAGCGGAGTGTTGGGCTTCAAGCCCATGTATTCCAGCGCGCGCTCCATGCCGCTGCGGCGCACGTCGTCTTTTTCGCGGTCGGGGTCCGGCACGCGGGAATCCACCGGCAGCACCATTTCGGGCGACGTGCCCCACGTGACCTGCGGCTTGATGTCGCGCGCGTTGACTTCAACCACGGTGTCGAACTTGGCGCCTTCGTCGGTGTGCAGCGTGCGCCAGTATTTGACGGCCTGGTCCCAGACGACGCCGGTGGGCGCGAACGGACGGCCGCGAAAATAGTCGATGGTCTTGTCGTCGACGGCGACCATGCCGGAACGGGCGCCAGCTTCGATCGCCATGTTGCAGACGGTCATGCGGCCCTCGACGGACAGCGCGCGGATCGTGCTGCCGGCAAATTCGATGGCGTGACCCGTGCCGCCGGCCGTGCCGATGATGCCGATGATGTGCAGCACCACGTCCTTGGCCGTACAGCCGAACGGCAGCTCGCCGTCGACCTTGATGAGCATGCTCTTGGCTTTCTTCATGAGCAGCGTCTGCGTGGCCAGCACGTGCTCGACTTCGGACGTGCCGATGCCGAAGGCCAGCGCGCCCAGCGCGCCGTGTGTGCTGGTGTGCGAGTCGCCACAGACCACGGTCATGCCCGGCAGGGTCGCGCCCTGCTCCGGTCCGATGACGTGGACGATGCCCTGGCGCAAGTCGTTCATGCGGAATTCGGTGATGCCGTACTTGCCGCAGTTGTCGTCCAGCGTGTCAACCTGCAAACGTGAGATCGGGTCGTCGATGCCCTGCGCACGGTTCATCGTGGGCACGTTGTGGTCAGCCACGGCCAGGTTGGCGCCGGTACGCCACGGCTTGCGGCCGGCGATCGTCAGCCCCTCGAATGCCTGCGGGCTGGTGACCTCATGCAGCAGGTGGCGGTCGATATAGAGCAGACAGGTGCCGTCTGATTCCTGGTGGACGATGTGGGCGTCCCAGAGTTTGTCGTAAAGGGTTTGGGCCATGGATGCGCTCTGCAAATAGACAATCCGGCTTGAGTCCGGCGCGATGGGTAAAACGCTTCCCTGCCGCGCCGGCTGCTGCGGCATGCAAAGGATTATGCCCAGCCACCAAACCTAGTACAAGCACACCTTATATACCAGTACTGCCACTACCATGCTGACGGCGCTTCCCCGGCGAAAGCGACCGTCATGTCAACTTGTTGCATAACAAATAAACCACGCGCATATTTTTGAGACGGATACAAATTGGTAAACAAAATAGATACAGAACTCTCAAATAGATATAATCGCCACACGCTCCGAACGCTGTTGCTTTCGAAATAATACGTAATAATCGGCATTAATAGAAACAAGCCGCGTTAGGTTAAGCGATGTTCGTGCAAATTCGAAGAAGTAGTTAGATGTTGCGCGAAATTCACCTTATGGACCGCCAGCAACAATCCTCAAGAGTTAACAAATCTTGACTCGTCAAAGCTGACATTTACATACAACATGGCGGCCATTCAATCTCAACTTGACTCGCGAATAATCACTATGGCTTCGTTTTTGCTCAAAAGCACGACCTCGGTCCTTGCCCTTGCATTTGCCCCTGCCGTTTTTGCACAGTCCGCGACGCCCGTCGCTGCCGCACCCGCCGGGCAACCGCAAGTAACGTTGAATCAGATCGTTGAGCAGACTCTGCTCAGCAATCCGGAAATCCAGGCCAAGTACCACGACTTCCAGGCGTCCCTGGAAGGCCAGGCCGTCGCCCGCGCCGCCTACTTCCCGCAGATCAATGCGCAGGGTTACCTGGGCCGCGAATGGCGCAACAACGTGCCCGGCGTCGGCTCGCAGAGCTGGAACCGCCCCGGCTGGAGCGTCGAACTGCGCCAGCTGATTTTTGATGGCTTCCGCACCACAAATGACGTCAAGCAGGCCGGTTTCGACAAGCTGGCACGCTTCTATGACGTGCTGGCCACCAGCGACAACACCGCCTTCACCGCCGTGCAGGCCTACATCGACCTGCAGCGTTATCGCGACATGGAGCTGCTGGCTCGCCAGAATTACTCGCTGCACGAAAGCACCCTCAAGCAGATCGGCGAGCGCACGGAATCCGGCGTCGGCCGGCGCGTCGACCTGGAACAGGCCGGCGGCCGTCTGTCGCTGGCCCAGACCAACCTGATGACCGAAACGGCCAACCTGCTGGACGTGCAACAGCGCTTCCAGCGCGTGACCGGCGCCTTTCCGCCTGAATCGATGCTGCCGGCGCCCGACATCGCCGACAAACTGCCCAAGGCCCCGGGCAATTTCAATGAATCGCTGCGCCGCAACCCCAGCTTCCTGTCCAAGCAGGCGAGCCTGCAGGCCGCGCAGGCGGGCGTGCAGTCGTCCAAGGGCGCGTTCTCGCCGAAGTTTGAATTCGTGGCCAACACGGGCCGCGACCAGAATGATCCGACCCCGCAAAGCCGCGACATCCAAAGCTCCAGCGTCCAGGTCGTGATGAGCTACAACCTGTACCGCGGCGGCGCAGACTCCGCCCGCGTGCGCCAGACCGCCAACCAGTCCTACGCCGCCCGCGACATCCGCGACTACACCTGCCGCAACGTGCAACAGGACCTGGCTGTGGCCTGGAACAACATCACCAGCCTGAACCAGAAGCTGCCCTTCCTGCGTGACCACGAGGTGGCCACGACCAAGGTGCGTGATGCGTACGCGCAACAGTTCCAGATCGGCCAGCGCTCTCTGCTGGACCTGCTGGACACGGAAAACGAACTGTTCGAATCGCGCCGTGCGCTGACCAATGCCATTTATGATCTGCGTCTTGCGCAGTATCGCTGGCTGGCGCTGTCCCACACCCTGCTGCCGGCACTGTCGCTGCAACCCGCGCGCAATGAGATGCCCGAAGAAAACGGCAAGCTGGAAGTGTCGGACGAAGTGATCAAGCTGTGCAATTCGACCGTTCCGGATACCGCCCGACTGGCTCCCGTGCGCGTGCATTACAACGAAGGCACCCTGCCCCCCACGCTGGTGCCGGTGAACGCGCCTGCCGCCCGGCCCTGACCGGCGCAGCCGCAAGGAGGCCCAATGGCAAACAAGGGCAGTGATTTCTCGCAGTTGGACGCGGACTTTGTCCGCGTCCTTGAAGACTTAATTGACGCGTTGATCGCCAACGGCACCTTGCGGATGACAGACCTGCCTGTCCAGGCCCAGCAAAAACTCACCCAGCGCAAGCAGCAGCGTGCGCGTCTCTCGGAACACCTCGACCTGTTGGATGACGAAGATGGACAAGTTATCTGAGAAGGCCGCCCGGGATTGGCGCGCTGATGCCCGCGCCGCGCACGACGATCCGCTGCTCGACTGCCTGGTGGAAATCACCCGCCTGCATGGCGTGACGGCCACCGCGCAAGCTTTGTCCTCGGGCCTGCCCCTCGAAGAACACCGCCTCACGCCCGCCCTGCTGCCCCGCGCAGCCGCGCGGGCGCAGCTATCGGCGCGCGTGGTCAAGCGCACCCTGGATGACATCTCGCAGGACCTCCTGCCCGCCATCCTGCTGCTCAAGGGCGAACGCGCGTGCCTGCTGCTCAAGAAGGACGGCGGCAAATTCGTGGTCAGCCATCCCGAACTGGGCGGCAGTTCCTTCGACATGGACCCGTCCGAGCTGGCCGAGCAGTACAGCGGCCTGGTGTGCTTCGTCCGCCCGCAATTCCGCTTTGACGCCCGCGCCCCGGAAGTCGCCAAGGTGCGCGAGCGCCACTGGTTCTGGGCAGCCATCTTGGAGAACCGCCGGCTGTACCGCGACGCCCTCGTCGCGGCGCTGCTGATCAACGTGTTCGCCATGGCGATGCCGCTCTTCACCATGAACGTGTACGACCGCGTGGTGCCGAACAACGCCGTCGAAACGCTGTGGGTGCTGGCCGTCGGCATCACGCTGGTGGTGATCTTCAACATGATCCTGAGCACGGCGCGGTCCCATGTGGTGGACAGCGCCAGCAAACGGGTCGACGTGCGCCTGTCCGCGCAGATCATGGAACGCGTGCTGGACCTGCGGCTGGAAGGCCGTCCGGTCTCGGTCGGATCCTTCGCGGCCAACCTGCGCTCGTTCGAATCCATTCGCGACTTCATCGCCTCGGCCACCATCACGACGCTGGTCGACCTGCCATTCATCCTGCTGTTCCTGGCCGCCCTGGCCTGGATTTCGCCGTGGATGATCCTGCCGCCGCTGGTCGCGATCGTGCTTATCCTGCTGGTGTCGCTGGCGGCGCAGGCGCGCATGGAAGCGCTGACGATGGCCTCGTTCCAGGCCTCGTCGCAACGCAACGCCACGCTCGTCGAAGCGCTGACCGGCCTGGAAGCCGTCAAGACGCTGAACGCCCAGGGCGCGATCCAGCGCAACTGGGAGCGCGCCACCGAATTCATCGCGCAGACGGGTGGCAAGCTCAAGCTGATCTCGTCGTCCACGGTGGGCTTCGTGCAGGCCGTGCAGCAGCTCGTGTCGATTGCCGTCGTCATCATCGGCGTGTATCTGGCCCAGGAATCGGCTTTGTCGATGGGCGGCATCATTGCCGCATCCATGATCGCCGGCCGGTGCCTTGCGCCGCTCGGTCAGGTCGCCGGCCTGCTGATGCAATACCAGAACGCGCGCACGTCGCTCGGTTCCATCGACAACTACATGAAGATGCCGATCGAGCGTCCGGCCGAAGCCGAGTTCCTGCATCGCCCCGTGTTCCACGGCGGCCTGGAGTTCCGCGACGTGACCTTCGCGTATCCCGGCAGCACGCAACCGGTACTCAAGAAGGTGTCGTTCAAGCTCAAGCCGGGCGAGAAGGTCGGCATCATCGGCCGCATCGGTTCTGGCAAGACGACGCTTGAAAAGCTGGCGCTGGCCTTGTACCAGCCCACCGAAGGCGCCGTGCTGCTGGACGGCGTGGACGTGCGCCAGATCGACCCGGCCGACGTGCGCCGGGCCATCGGCCACGTTCCGCAGGATCCCCTGCTGTTTTACGGCAGCCTCAAGCACAACCTGGCGATGGGCGCGCCCTACGCCGACGACGCCAGCATTCTGGCGGCGGCCAACATGGCCGGCGTGACCGAGTTCGCCAACCTGCACCCCAATGGTTTCGACATGATCATCGGCGAGCGCGGCGAATCGCTCTCCGGCGGCCAGCGCCAGTCGGTGGCCGTGGCCCGCGCGCTGATCAACGATCCGCCGATCCTGCTGCTGGACGAGCCCAGCAGCAACATGGACCACCAGAGCGAAGCCCAGCTTCGCAAGCGCCTGGGTGAAGCCAGCGCCACCAAAACGATCCTGCTGGTGACGCACCGCACCGCGCTCCTTGAACTGGTCGACCGCCTTATCGTGATCGACAACGGCCATATCGTGGCCGACGGTCCGAAGGAACAGGTTGTCGAAGCCCTGCGTCAAGGACGCGTTGGACGCGGAAGCTGAGAAGACCATGCTGAACAATCCTGGAGCCCCCAAGCACGGTTTCTTTGGCAACCTGCTGCGCGCCCCGCGCAACCTTTTCGTCTTCTTCTTCGATCGCATCCTGGACGGCGCCGACAAAGGCAAACCCGTCCAACGGTCCGACTACATCGGCAACGCCGAATGGGTCATCCACGAGTCCCAGGCCCGCGGTTCGCGCATCCTGCTGTGGACCTCGCTGCTGGCCACCATGGGTCTGCTCGTCTGGGCGGGCTTCGGCAGCATCGACGAAGTGGTCCGCGGCGAAGGCAAGGTCGTGCCGTCCCGCCAGGTGCAGATCATCCAGAGCCTGGACGGCGGTATCGTCCAGGAGATCCTGGTCCGCCCCGGCCAGGAAGTCGAGGCCGGCGAGATCCTGCTGAAGATCGACTCCACCCGCTTCACCTCGTCGCTGGGCGAGAACAATGCGGAGTATCTGTCGCTGCTGGCCAAGTCCGCCCGCCTGAAAGCGCTGGCCACGGGCGAGCCCTTCGTCACGCCTGAGGAAGTGCTCAAGCAAGCGCCCGGCCTGGGCGAAATGGAACGCAACGCCTGGCAGGCGCGCAACACCGAGCTGAACGCCACCGTCAACGTGGCCCGCGAACAGCTCAAGCAGCGCCAGGAAGATCTGCGCGAAACCATCGCCAAGCGCGACCAGGCCTCGGCTAGCTGCGGCCTGACCTCGCGCGAGCTGCAGGTGACCCGGCCGCTGCTCAAGAGCGGCGCCGTGTCCGAGGTCGACCTCCTGCGTCTGCAACGCGATGTCGCCCGGTATTGCGGGGAGCAGAAAGGCGCCGAGGCGCAGATCGACCGCTTCCAGGCCTCCATCAAGGAAGCCGAAAGCAAGATCCAGGAAGCCGAGCTGAACATCCGCAACCAGGCCCGCAGCGAACTGTCTGAAACCAACACCAAACTGGCAACGCTGCGCGAAGGCAAGGCCGCGCTGGTCGACCGCGTCAAGCTGGCCGAAGTGCGCGCCCCGGTGCGCGGCACCGTCAAGACCCTGTTCAACAACACGGTCGGCGGCGTGGTGCAGCCGGGCAAGGACATCATCGAGATCGTCCCCAAGGACGACACGCTGCTGCTCGAAGTGCGCATCCAGCCGCGCGACATCGGTTTCCTGCACGCGGACCAGAAGGCGGAAGTCAAGTTCACGGCCTACGACTTCGCGATCTACGGCGGCCTGGAAGGCCGGGTGGAACAGATCGGCGCGGACACCGTGACCGACGAGAAAGGCAATTCCTACTACGTCGTGCGCGTGCGCACGGACCGCAGCACCGTAGGCGACAAGCTGTTGCCCATCATCCCCGGGATGGTGGCAGAGGTTCATATCCTGACAGGCAAGCGCACGGTGCTCCAGTACCTGCTCAAGCCCATTCTGCGGGCGAAGTCGAACGCCTTCACCGAACGTTAATGGAGAGCTTCAAGGCCTTATGAAACCCATTCCCGTCCTGTTGATTACGCACGACGACCTGCTCTGGCAGCACTGGCGCGCGCTTGACCCGGCGCGCTGGATGGCAGCCCGCGGGCGTGGCCTGGCGGATCTGCAACGCTGGCGAGAACAAGGCCGTACGCTGGCGGTGCTGGATGCCGACGTGCCCAAGCTCCCCTCCTGGCACGATCCCGCCTGGACGCCGACGCTGGCCGGCCTGCATGTCGTGGTCGCCAGCGCCAGCCCCAACGACGAGCAAGGCACGCAGGCGCTGGGCGCCGGGGCGCACGGCTACTGCCACAGCTATGCGCAGCCCGCCGCGATGGCGCAGGCGCTGGAAGTCGTCGCCTCCGGCGGCATCTGGATGGGACGCTCGCTGGTGTCCCGCCTGCTCAAGCTTGTCACCGAGCGCGCGCAGGACGCGCACGCCTGGGACGGCGGCCGGCTGACCGAGCGCGAAATCACCGTCGCGCGCTACGCCGCCAGCGGCCAGGCCAACGCCCAGATCGCCGAGGCGCTGGGCATCACGGAACGCACCGTCAAGGCGCATCTGTCGGCGGTGTTCGACAAGCTCGGCGTCACCGACCGCCTGCAGCTCGCCCTGCTGGTCCACGGTATTTCCGCACCCACTGACGCACGCAGCAAAATCACTGCGTGAACCTGTCCTCAAGGACAATATCCGCCGGCATCGGCGACCCGTAGTATCTGGCCATCTTGGATAACTCCCTGAAACGGAACCAACATGGCCAACTCCTCCCCCGCAGTCGTCAACGAAATCTCCGGTCGCGCGTGGATACGCAATAGCGACGGTTCCCTGACCGAACTGCATCAAGGCAGCAAAGTCCCCGCCGGCAGCGACATCGTCACTGCCTCGGGCGCCACGGTTTCGCTTCAGGTTGAAAACGGCATGCCGATCGTGATCGGCGAAGGCCGCGAAGTCGCGGTCAACGGCGACATGACCGGCCCGCTGGCCGATCCGACGGAAGCCGCCGTCGCGCCGCCCTCGGGCACCGATTCCGACCGCCTGCTGGCCGCCCTGCAAGCCGGCCGCGACCCGTTCGACGAGTTGGATCCCACGGCCGCGGTCGTGGCCGGCGGCGGCGAAGCCGGCGGCAGCAGCTTCGTCCGCCTGGCCCGCATCCTGGAAACCACCAGCCCGCTGGACCTGGCCTACCCGAATCCGGCGCGCGGCGACGACACGCTGCCGCGCGTGTCGGGCGCTGCCCTGACCGGCGATGACGGCGACGCCGCCGCACCGGTTCCGGGCAACACGCCCCCGAATGCCCTGAACGACGCCGTCTCCACGCGCCAAGACGATGCGATCCGCGGGAACCTGCTCTCGAACGACGCGGACGCCGATGGCGACGCACTGACGCTGGTATCCGTCAACGGCCGTCCGATGACCGGCGCCGGACTGACCGTGCCCGGCTCGAACGGCGGGTCGTTCACGGTATTTCCTGACGGATCGTACGTTTTCAATCCCAACGGCGAATACAAGGGCCTGGGCGAAGGCGAAACGGCGACCTCGACCATTTCCTACACGATTACCGACCCGTCGGGCGCCACCTCGACCGCAACGGTCGCCGTCACCATCGTCGGCGTGCTCGACGTGCCCACGATCGCCGTGTCGGATGCCGGCGTCATCAACGAAGGCGGCAACGCCACGTTCAACATCACCCTGGGCAACACGGTCGATCTGGACCGTGAAACGACCATCACGCTCAAGGTCGGTGGTCAGGTCGAAGCCCAGGATGTCGGCGTGCCTGTCGTCACCATCGGCGGCGTGGCCGTGGCCGTGACTGCCAATGCAGACGGCACGTACAGCTTCAAGCTGCCCGCCGGCGTCACGAACGGCATCGTGGTGACCTTGCCCACGACCGACGACAACACTTTCGAGGGCCGCGAGACCCTGACGCTGGAGGCCACGCTCAGCGGCCAGGCCGCCAACGGCGCCCAGCTGCCCGCCGGCATCTCCGACACCGGCAACGCCACGATTGTCGATACCGACAGCACCGACCCGACCAACCCGAACCCGGGCGCCGACGTGCCGGCCCTGACCGTCTCGGACGCGGGCGAAGTCAACGAAGGCAGCGACGCCGTCTTCAACGTCGCCCTGACCAAGTCGGTCGACGCCGACACCACCCTGACGTTCACGCTGGGCGGTCAGATTGAAGCCGGCGACGTGGGCACCCCCACCGTCATGATCGGCGGCCGGCCTGCCACCGTCACGGCCAACGCCGACGGCTCCTTCAGCGTCACCGTGCCGGCCGGCACGACCGGCGGCATCGTCGTCACCGTCCCGACCACCGACGATTCGGTGTTCGAAGGCCGTGAGCAACTGACCCTGAACGCCACGCTTTCGGGCAATACCGCCAGCGGCGTCGCGCTGCCGGGCAACATCACCGATTCGGGCAGCGCCGTCATCGTGGACGACCGCGGTCCTGGCGCCGACGTGCCGAGCCTCACCGTAGCCGACGCAGGCGATGTCAACGAAGGCAGCAACGCGGTCTTCAATGTCGCGCTGACCAAGCCGGTCGATGCGGACACCACCCTGACGTTCAAGCTGGGCGGTCAGATCGAAGCCGGCGACATCGGCACCCCCACCGTCATGATCGGCGGCCAGCCCGTCGCGGTCACGGCCAATGCCGATGGCACCTACAGCATCACCGTGCCGGCTGGCACGACCGGCGGCATCGTCGTCACGGTGCCGACCACCGACGATTCCGTGTTCGAAGGCCGCGAACAGCTGACGCTGGACGCCACCCTCTCGGGCAATACCGCCAGCGGCGTCGCGTTGCCGGGCAACATCACCGACTCCGGTAGCGCCACGATCGTCGATACCGAAAGCACCGACCCGTCGAACCCGAACCCGGGCGCCGACGTGCCGGCCCTGTCCGTCTCCGACGCGGGCGATGTCAACGAAGGCAGCGACGCTGTCTTCAACGTCGCGCTGACCAAGCCGGTCGATGCCGACACCACCCTGACGTTCACGCTGGGCGGTCAGATCGAAGCCGGCGACGTCGGCACCCCGACCGTCATGATTGGCGGCAAGCCCGTCACGGTCACGGCCAACGCCGATGGCTCCTACAGCATTACCGTGCCGGCTGGCACGACCGGCGGCATCGTCGTCACCGTCCCGACCACCGACGACTCAGTCTTCGAAGGCCGTGAACAGCTGACGCTGGACGCCACGCTCTCGGGCAATACCGCCAGCGGCGTTGCGCTGCCGGGCAACATCACCGACTCCGGTAGCGCCACGATTGTCGATACCGAAAGCACCGACCCGTCCAACCCGAACCCGGGCGCCGACGTGCCTGCGCTCACCGTTTCGGATGCCGGCGACGTCAATGAAGGCAGCGATGCGGTCTTCAATGTCGCGCTGACCAAGCCGGTTGATGCCGACACCACCCTGACGTTCACGTTGGGCGGTCAGATTGAAGCCGGCGACGTCGGCACCCCCACCGTCATGATCGGCGGCAAGCCCGCCACCGTCACGGCCAATCCTGACGGCACGTACAGCGTGACCGTTCCTGCCGGCACCACCGGCGGCATCGTCGTCACCGTCCCGACCACCGACGACTCGGTCTTCGAAGGCCGTGAACAGCTGACGCTGGACGCCACCCTTTCGGGCAATACCGCCAGCGGCGTCGCCCTGCCTGGCAACATCACCGACTCCGGCAGCGCCGTCATCGTTGACAACCAGGGCGAAGGCGCCGATGTGCCGGCCCTCACCGTCTCGGACGCCGGCGACGTCAACGAAGGCAGCAACGCGGTCTTCAATGTCGCGCTGACCAAGGCCGTCGACGCCGATACCACGCTGACGTTCACGCTGGGCGGGCAAATCGAAGCCGGCGACATCGGTGTCCCCACCGTCATGATCGGTGGCAAACCCGCCGTCGTGACTGCCAATGCCGATGGCTCCTATAGCATCACCGTGCCGGCTGGTACGACTGGCGGCATCGTCGTCACCGTTCCGACCACCGACGACGCGGTGTTCGAAGGCCGCGAACAGCTGACGCTGGATGCCACGCTGACCGGCAACTCGGCCAGCGGCGTCGCACTGCCGGGCAACATCACCGATTCCGGTAGCGCCACCATTGTGGACACCGAAAGCACGGACCCGTCGAACCCGAACCCGGGCGCCGATGTGCCGGCGCTCTCCGTCTCGGATGCCGGCGACGTCAACGAAGGCAGCGACGCCGTCTTCAATGTCGCGCTGACCAAGCCGGTCGACGCCGACACCACGCTGACATTCACGCTGGGCGGCCAGATTGAAGCCGGCGACGTGGGCGTTCCCACCGTCATGATCGGCGGCAAGCCCGCCACGGTCACGGCCAATCCGGACGGCACGTTCAGCGTTACGGTGCCTGCCGGCACGACCGGCGGCATCGTGGTCACGGTGCCGACCACGGATGACTCTGTCTTCGAAGGCCGTGAACAGCTGACGCTGGACGCCACGCTCTCGGGTAATACCGCCAGCGGCGTCGCCCTGCCTGGCAACATCACGGATTCCGGCAGCGCCACGATTGTCGATACCGAAAGCACCGACCCGTCCAACCCGAATCCGGGCGCTGACGTGCCGGCCGTGTCCGTCTCGGATGCCGGCGACGTCAACGAAGGCGACAACGCCGTCTTCAACGTCGCGCTGTCCAAGCCGGTGGATGCCGACACCACCCTGACGTTCACGCTGGGCGGCCAGATCGAAGCGGGTGACGTGGGTGCGCCGACCGTCATGATCGGCGGCAAGCCCGCCACCGTCACGACCAATCCGGACGGCACGTACAGCGTTACGGTGCCGGCGGGTACCACCGGTGGCATCGTTGTCACGGTCCCGACCACGGACGACTCGGTCTTCGAAGGCCGCGAGCAACTCACGCTGGAAGCCACGCTGTCCGGCAATACCGCCAGCGGCGTTGCCCTGCCCGGCAACATCACCGACTCGGGCAGCGCCGTCATCGTTGACGATCACGGTTCGGGCGCCGACGTGCCGTCCCTGAGCGTCTCGGACGCCGGCGACGTCAACGAAGGCCACGACGCCGTCTTCAACGTCGCGCTGTCCAAGCCCGTCGACGCCGACACCACGCTGACGTTCACGCTGGGTGGCCAAATCGAAGCCGGCGACGTGGGTACGCCGACCGTCATGATCGGCGGCAAGTCTGCCGTCGTGACCGCGAATGCCGATGGCTCGTACAGCATTACGGTGCCGGCTGGTACGACCGGCGGCATCGTCGTCACCGTCCCGACCACCGATGATTCGGTGTTCGAAGGCCGTGAGCAACTGACCCTGGACGCCACGCTGACCGGCAGCTCGGCCAGCGGCATCGCCCTGCCAGGCAACATCACTGACTCCGGCAGCGCCGTCATCGTTGACGATCACGGTTCGGGTGCGGATGTGCCGTCCTTGAGCGTCTCCGACGCCGGCGACGTCAACGAAGGCAGCAACGCCACCTTCAACGTCGCCCTGTCCAAGCCGGTTGATGCCGACACCACCCTGACGTTCACGCTGGGTGGTCAGATTGAAGCGGGCGACGTGGGTGCCCCCGCCGTCATGATCGGTGGCAAGCCTGCCGTCGTCACGGTTAACGCCGATGGCTCCTACAGCGTCACCGTGCCTGCCGGTACGACCGGCGGCATCGTTGTCACGGTTCCGACCACCGACGATTCGGTGTTCGAAGGCCGTGAACAACTGACGCTGGACGCCACGCTGACCGGCAGCTCCGCCAGCGGTATCGCGCTGCCGGGCAACATCACCGATTCCGGTAGCGCCACCATTGTCGATACCGACAGCACCGATCCGTCGAACCCCAACCCGGGCGCCGACGTGCCGGCCCTGTCCGTCTCGGATGCGGGCGATGTCAACGAAGGCAACGACGCCACCTTCAACGTTGCGCTGTCCAAGCCGGTCGATGCCGACACCACGCTCACCTTCAAGCTGGGCGGCCAGATCGAAGCCGGCGACGTGGGCACGCCCACCGTCATGATTGGCGGCAAGCCCGCCCCCGTCACGGCCAACGCCGATGGCACTTTCAGCATCACCGTGCCGGCTGGCACCACCGGCGGCATCGTGGTCACGGTCCCGACCACGGACGACTCGGTCTTTGAAGGCCGCGAGCAACTCACGCTGGAAGCCACGCTGTCCGGCAATACCGCCAGCGGCGTCGCGCTGCCCGGCAACATCACAGACTCCGGCAGCGCCGTCATCGTTGACGATCATGGCTCTGGCGCGGATGTGCCGGCCCTGACCGTCTCGGATGCGGGCGATGTCAACGAAGGCAGCGACGCCGTCTTCAACGTTGCGCTGACCAAGGCTGTCGATGCCGACACCACCCTGACGTTCACGCTGGGCGGTCAGATCGAAGCCGGCGACGTCGGCACCCCCACCGTGATGATTGGCGGCAAGCCCGCCACCGTCACGGCCAACGCCGATGGCTCCTACACCGTCACCGTGCCTGCCGGTACGACCGGCGGCATCGTCGTCACGGTTCCGACCACCGACGACTCGGTCTTCGAAGGCCGTGAACAGCTGACGCTGGATGCCACGCTGACCGGCAGCTCGGCCAGCGGCATCGCCCTGCCTGGCAACATCACCGACTCCGGCAGCGCCGTCATCGTTGACGATCATGGCTCGGGCGCGGATGTGCCGTCCTTGTCCGTCGCCGACGCCGGCGACGTCAACGAAGGCAACGACGCTGTCTTCAATGTCGCCCTGTCCAAGCCGGTTGATGCCGAAACCACGCTGACGTTCACGCTGGGCGGCCAGATCGAAGCCGGCGACGTGGGCACGCCCACCGTCATGATCGGCGGCAAGCCTGCCGTCGTGACCGCGAATGCCGATGGCTCCTACAGCATCACGGTGCCGGCCGGCACGACCGGCGGTATCGTCGTCACCGTCCCGACCACCGACGACTCGGTGTTTGAAGGCCGCGAACAGTTGACGCTGGATGCCACACTGACCGGCAGCTCGGCCAGCGGCATCGCCCTGCCGGGCAACATCACCGACTCCGGCAGCGCCGTCATCGTTGACGACCACGGTTCGGGCGCGGATGTGCCGTCCTTGAGCGTCTCCGACGCCGGCGACGTCAACGAAGGCAGCGACGCCGTCTTCAACGTCGCACTGTCCAAGCCCGTCGACGCCGACACCACGCTGACGTTCACGCTGGGCGGTCAGATCGAAGCGGGCGACGTCGGCACGCCCACCGTCATGATCGGTGGCAAGCCTGCCACGGCCACGGCCAATCCGGACGGTACGTACAGCGTCACCGTTCCTGCCGGCACCACCGGCGGCATCGTTGTCACGGTCCCGACCTCCGACGACTCCGTGTTCGAAGGGCGCGAACAGCTGACGCTGGATGCCACGCTGTCCGGCAGCTCGGCCAGCGGCATCGCGCTGCCGGGCAACATCACCGACTCCGGTAGCGCCACCATTGTCGACACCGACAGCACCGATCCGTCGAACCCGAACCCGGGCGCCGACGTGCCGGCCCTGTCCGTCTCCGACGCGGGCGATGTCAACGAAGGCAGCGACGCGGTCTTCAACGTTGCGCTGTCCAAGGCCGTTGACGCCGACACCACCCTGACGTTCACGCTGGGCGGCCAGATCGAAGCCGGCGACGTCGGCACCCCCACCGTCATGATCGGCGGCAAGCCCGCCCCGGTCACGGCCAATCCGGACGGTACGTACAGCGTCACCGTGCCGGCGGGTACCACCGGTGGCATCGTTGTCACGGTCCCGACCACCGACGACTCGGTCTTCGAAGGCCGCGAACAACTCACGCTGGAAGCCACGCTGTCGGGCAATACCGTCAGCGGCGTTGCCCTGCCTGGCAACATTACCGATTCCGGTAGCGCCGTCATCGTTGACGACCATGGCTCGGGCGCCGACGTGCCGTCCCTGAGCGTCTCGGACGCCGGCGACGTCAACGAAGGCAACGACGCTGTTTTCAATGTCGCCCTGTCCAAGCCGGTTGATGCCGACACCACCCTGACGTTCACGCTGGGTGGTCAGATTGAAGCGGGCGACGTGGGTGCCCCCACCGTCGTGATCGGTGGCAAGCCTGCCGTCGTCACGGTTAACGCCGATGGCTCCTACAGCGTCACCGTGCCTGCCGGCACCACCGGTGGCATCGTTGTCACGGTTCCGACCACCGACGACTCGGTCTTCGAAGGCCGTGAACAACTGACGCTCGACGCCACGCTGACCGGCAACTCGGCCAGCGGTATCGCTTTGCCTGGCAACATCTCCGACTCCGGCAGCGCCGTCATCGTTGACGACCATGGCTCGGGCGCCGACGTGCCTTCCCTGAGCGTCTCGGACGCCGGCGACGTCAACGAGGGCAACGACGCCGTCTTCAACGTGGCCCTGTCCAAGCCGGTTGACGCCGACACCACGCTGACGTTCACGCTGGGTGGTCAGATTGAAGCGGGCGACGTGGGCACCCCCACCGTCATGATCGGTGGCAAGCCTGCCACGGTCACGGCCAATCCGGACGGTACGTACAGCGTTACGGTTCCTGCCGGTACGACCGGCGGTATCGTTGTCACCGTCCCAACCACCGATGATTCGGTGTTTGAAGGCCGTGAACAACTGACCCTGGACGCCACGCTGACCGGCAGCTCGGCCAGCGGCATCGCGCTGCCGGGCAACATCACCGACTCCGGCAGCGCCGTCATCGTTGACGATCACGGTTCGGGCGCGGATGTGCCGTCCTTGAGCGTCTCGGACGCCGGCGACGTCAACGAAGGCAACGACGCCGTCTTCAACGTTGCGCTGTCCAAGCCCGTCGACGCCGACACTACCCTGACGTTCACGCTGGGTGGTCAGATTGAAGCGGGCGACGTGGGTGCCCCTACCGTCATGATCGGTGGAAAGCCTGCCGTCGTGACCGCCAACGCCGATGGCTCCTACAGCATCACCGTGCCGGCTGGCACCACCGGTGGCATCGTCGTCACGGTCCCGACGACTGACGACACCGTCTTTGAAGGCCGCGAACAGCTGACGCTGGACGCCACGCTGACCGGCAGTTCGGCCAGCGGCATCGCTTTGCCTGGCAACATCACCGACTCCGGCAGCGCCGTCATCGTTGACGACCATGGCTCGGGCGCCGACGTGCCGTCCCTGAGCGTCTCGGACGCCGGCGACGTCAACGAAGGCAACGACGCCGTCTTCAACGTGGCCCTGTCCAAGCCGGTTGACGCCGACACCACCCTCACGTTCACGCTGGGTGGTCAGATTGAAGCGGGCGACGTGGGTGCCCCCACCGTCATGATCGGTGGCAAGCCTGCCGTCGTGACCGCGAATGCCGATGGCTCCTACAGCGTCACCGTGCCGGCTGGCACCACTGGTGGCATCGTCGTCACGGTCCCGACCACCGATGATTCGGTGTTCGAAGGCCGCGAACAACTGACGCTGGACGCGACGCTGACCGGCAACTCGGCCAGCGGTATCGCTCTGCCGGGCAACATCACCGACTCGGGCAGCGCCACGATCGTCGATACCGAAAGCACCGACCCGTCCAACCCGAACCCGGGCGCCGACGTGCCTGCGCTCACCGTCTCGGATGCTGGCGACGTCAACGAAGGCAGCAACGCCGTCTTCAATGTCGCGCTGACCAAGGCCGTCGACGCTGACACCACGCTCACCTTCAAGCTGGGTGGCGAAATCGAGACCGGCGATGTGGGTGCGCCCACCGTCATGATCGGCGGCAAGCCTGCGGCGGTCACGGCGAATGCTGACGGCTCGTTCAGCATCACGGTGCCTGCTGGCACGACCGGTGGCATCGTCGTCACGGTCCCGACCACCGATGACTCGGTCTTCGAAGGCCGTGAACAACTGACGCTGGACGCCACGCTGACCGGCAATTCCGCCAGCGGCGTCGCTCTCCCGGGCAACATCACCGATTCCGGTAGCGCGACGATTGTCGATACCGAAAGCACCGATCCGTCCAACCCGAACCCGGGCGCCGATGTGCCTGCGCTCACCGTCTCGGATGCCGGCGACGTCAACGAAGGCAGCAACGCCGTCTTCAATGTCGCGCTGACCAAGGCCGTCGACGCTGACACCACGCTCACCTTCAAGCTGGGTGGCGAAATCGAAACCGGTGACATCGGCACGCCCACCGTCACGATCGGTGGCAAACCCACCACGGTCACGGCCAACGCCGATGGCACTTTCAGCGTCACCGTGCCTGCTGGCACCACGGGCGGCATCGTCGTCACGGTCCCGACCACCGATGACTCGGTCTTCGAAGGCCGTGAACAACTGACGCTGGACGCCACGCTGACCGGCAATACCGCCAGCGGCGTCGCCCTGCCGGGCAACATCACCGATTCCGGTAGCGCGACGATTGTCGATACCGAAAGCACCGATCCGTCCAACCCGAACCCGGGCGCCGATGTCCCGGCCCTGACTGTCTCGGACGCAGGCGACGTCAATGAAGGCAGCAATGCCGTCTTCAACGTGGCCCTGACCAAGGCCGTAGATGCCGACACTACGCTCACCTTCAAGCTCGGTGGTCAGATCGAAGCCGGCGACGTGGGTGTTCCCACCGTCATGATCGGCGGCAAACCTGCCACCGTCACGGCCAATACCGATGGCTCCTTCAGCATCACGGTGCCTGCTGGCACGACCGGCGGCATCGTTGTCACCGTCCCGACCACCGACGACTCGGTGTTCGAAGGCCGTGAACAGCTGACGCTGGACGCCACGCTCTCGGGCAATTCCGCCAGCGGTGTCGCCCTGCCTGGCAACATCACTGACTCCGGCAGCGCCGTCATTGTGGATGACCGCGGTCCGGGCGCCGACGTGCCCGCCCTCACCGTTTCTGATGCGGGCGATGTCAACGAAGGCAGCAGCGCCGTCTTCAATGTCGCGCTGACCAAGCCGGTCGATGCCAATACCACCCTGACGTTCACGCTGGGCGGTCAGATCGAAGCCGGCGACGTGGGCACTCCCACGGTCATGATCGGCGGCAAGGCCGTCACCGTCACGGCCAACGCCGATGGCTCCTTCAGCGTCACCGTGCCGGCTGGCACGACCGGTGGCATCGTAGTTACCGTTCCGACCACCGACGAC
>NZ_DGMA01000001.1:23637-156150 GCF_002388205.1 Achromobacter sp. UBA4530
CGTTCCGACCACCGACGACGCCGTCTTCGAAGGCCGTGAACAACTGACGCTGGACGCCACGCTCTCGGGCAACTCCGCCAGCGGCGTCGCGCTGCCGGGCAATATCACCGATTCGGGCAGCGCCACGATTGTCGATACCAAAAGCACCGATCCGTCCAACCCGAACCCGGGCGCCGATGTGCCGGCCCTGACCGTCTCGGATGCGGGCGATGTGAATGAGGGCGGCAACGCCGTCTTCAATGTCGCGCTGTCCAAGGCGGTTGACGCCGACACCAAGCTGACCTTCAAGCTGGGTGGCGAGATCGAAACCGGTGACATCGGCACGCCCACCGTCACGATCGGCGGCAAGACTGCCACCGTCACGGCCAACGCCGATGGCACCTTCAGCATCACCGTGCCGGCTGGCACCACGGGCGGCATCGTCGTCACGGTTCCGACCACCGACGACTCGGTGTTCGAAGGCCGTGAACAGCTGACGCTGGACGCTACGCTCTCGGGCAACACCGCCAGCGGTGTCGCCCTGCCGGGCAACATCACCGACTCCGGCAGCGCCGTCATCGTTGACGACCGCGGTCCGGGTGCCGATATCCCGGCCCTGACCGTCTCGGATCCCGGCAACGTCAACGAAGGCAGCAACGCCGTCTTCAACGTGGCCCTGACCAAGGCCGTCGATGCCGACACCAAGCTCACCTTCAAGCTCGGTGGCGAGATCGAAACCGGCGACATCGGCACGCCCACGGTCACCATAAGTGGCAAGACCGTCGCGGTCACGACCAACGCTGATGGCTCCTACAGCATCACCGTGCCGGCTGGCACCACGGGCGGCATCGTCGTCACGGTTCCGACCACCGACGACTCAGTCTTCGAAGGCCGCGAACAGCTAACGCTGGACGCCACGCTCTCGGGCAATACCGCCAGCGGTGTCGCCCTGCCGGGCAACATCACCGACTCGGGCAGCGCCACGATTGTCGATACCAACAGCACCGATCCGTCCAACCCGAACCCGGGCGCCGATGTGCCGGCCCTGACCGTCTCGGATCCCGGCAACGTCAACGAAGGCAGCAACGCCGTCTTCAACGTGGCCCTGACCAAGGCCGTCGATGCCGACACCAAGCTCACCTTCAAGCTTGGTGGCGAGATCGAAACCGGCGACATCGGCACGCCCACCGTCATGATCGGCGGCAAGGCCGTGACCGTCACGGCGAACTCCGATGGTTCCTACAGCGTCACCGTGCCGGCTGGCACGACCGGCGGCATCGTCGTCACCGTCCCGACCACCGACGACGCGGTCTTCGAAGGCCGCGAACAGCTGACGCTGGACGCCACGCTCTCGGGCAACACCGCCAGCGGCGTCGCCCTGCCCGGCAACATCACCGACTCGGGCAGCGCCGTCATCGTTGACGACCGCGGCCCGGGCGCCGATGTGCCGGCCCTGAACGTGTCCGACGCAGGCGACGTCAACGAAGGAAGCAGCGCCGTCTTCAACGTGGCCCTGACCAAGGCCGTCGATGCCGCCACCAAGCTCACCTTCAAGCTCGGTGGCGAGATCGAAACCGGCGACATCGGCACGCCCACGGTCACCATCGGTGGCAAGGCCGTAACGGTCACGGCCAACGCCGATGGCTCCTTCAGCATCAATGTGCCTGCCGGCACCACCAGCGGCATCGTCGTCACGGTTCCGACCATCAACGACACCATCTTTGAAGGCCGCGAGCAACTGACGCTGGACGCCACGCTGTCGGGCAACACCGCCAGCGGCGCCGCCCTGCCTGGCAACATCACGGATTCCGGCAGCGCCGTCATCGTTGACGACCGCGGTCCGGGCGCCGATGTGCCGTCGCTCAATGTCTCCGACGCGGGCAACGTGACGGAAGGCAACACGGCGAGCTTCAACGTCGCCCTGAGCAAGCCGGTCGATGCCGAAACCACCCTCACCTTCACGTTGGGAGGCCAGGTCACCGCAGCCGACTACGGCAAGCCCGTCGTGATGATCGGCGGCGTGTCGGTGGCGGTAACGGCCAACGCGGACGGCTCGTACAGCGTCAAGGTTCCGTCCGGCACCACCGGTGGCATTGTGGTCCAAGTGCCCACGACCGCCGACGGCGTCTACGAAGGCACCGAGAGCATGGTTCTGAACGCCACGCTCTCCGGTCAGACCGCAAGCGGCACGGCCTTGCCGGCCGGCATCTCGGACAGCGGCAACGCTGCCATCGTGGATATCAACAAGCCGCCTGTCGTTGGCAACGCATCCGTCGCGGTGTCCGAGGAAGGCTTGACCGGTGGCATCAAGGACGGCAATGGCACGTCCGACACGACCGACTCGGCGAAGGCCAATGGCCAGTTGAGCATCTCCGACGACAACAGCGGAGCTGCCTACACAATCACGCTGGTGGCGCCGGCCAATGGCAGCCTCGTCTCCGACGGCGTGCCCATCGTGTGGACGCTGTCCGACAATGGTCATACTCTGACCGGCCGCGCCGGCTCCGCCGACGCGATCATCATCAAGATCGACAACGCTGGCGCCTACACGGTGCAGATGTTGGCACCGGTGGACCATCCTGACACGACGCGGGAAGACACGGTCAGCCTGTCCGTGACCGTCAAGGTTGCTGACGGCGTCAATGCGCCGGTCACCACCAACCTGAACGTGACGATCGAAGACGATTCGCCTGTCGTGCAGCAGAACGCGCCCGTCAACGTCGAATCCGCCGGCATTCCGGACGTCTACACCGGCAAGGTGTCGTTTGCGGGCAGCTCCAGCAGCGACAGCCAATGGAAGTTCACGTTCGGCAACGGCGCGGTGGAAGTCTCGGCCAAGGGATTCACCTCGAGCAACGACCTGACGCTCATCGACGCCAAGGTCAACCAGAGCACCGCTGGGCTGGGTGTGGCGAGCACGGGTTCCCCGTATCACAACATTGCGAACGAGGTGGACTACCGCGAACTGAACGGCAAAGGCGCGTCGGAAGAACTGACGATCCGCCTCACCGGCGGAAAGATCGCCTACGGCGCAACCATCGACTTTGCCGCCATGTACGGTGGCGAAGTGGAAAGCGGCGTTGCACGTTTCTATCGCGATGGCGTGTTGATCGCCGAACGCACCTTCACCTCCGACAAGAGCGGCGGCGACTACGCGGCGAACTTCCGGGTCGAGGAAGGCGGTTTCGACACGATTGTGGTGTCCGCCACGGACAACCACAAGAATTCGTCCAGCGACAACAGCGACTTCACGGTCACGGGCGTGACGTTCCTGGGCAGCCAGGACGTCCATGCCATTGCCTACGCCGACGGCAACCTGCAGTTTGCGTACGGCGCTGACGGCCCCGGCACGCTGAAGCTGACGGGCGTGGAAAGCGGCCTGACGACGCGTGATGGCGGGGCAATCAAGACCAATGTGGCTTCGAACGGCAACCTGATCCAGGGTCTGGATGCATCGGGCAATCTGGTGTTCGAGATCCGTCTGACACCGGCCACCGGCAAGTGGGAGTTCTATCAGTACCAGCCCATGAACGGCACGGCCAACAAGCTGATCGACTTCACGTACCAGGTGACGGACGCGGACGGCGACTATGCCAACGGCCAATTCCAGGTCGGTGGTGTCGAGCCGACGGGACCGACCCTGACGATCGAAGACACCAACGCCGGCGCCCCTGGCGTCCTGAGCGTGTCCGAAGCGCAGGCCACCGGTAGCGGGTCCTTCGTGATCACGGCGGCAGCCGGACTGAAGTCGATCTCGATCGACGGCACGGGCAACGCCGATGCCACGCTGACGTTGGACCGCCTGGCGGGCCTGTCGAGCAACCCGCTCACGCTGACCACCAGCAAGGGCACGCTGACGCTCACCGGCTACGACGCGGCCACCGGCAAGGTGACCTACACGTACCAGACCAGCGGCGCGCAGCAACACACCGGCGACGACACCAACGTCCAGGACCACTTCACCGTCACGGTCGAAGACAAGTTCGGCGGCAAGGCCACGGGCGACCTGGGCGTGTTGGTCACCGACACGGCGCCGACGCTGGTTCCGATCGCCGACGGCGCCGCGCTGTCGTCACGCGGCACCAACATCATGCTGACGCTGGATACGTCCGGCAGCATGAACTTCGGCAGCGGCGTCTACAGCGGCAAACGCGAGCTCTCGCGTCTGGAGGTGCTGAAGTCCTCGGTCGGCAAGCTGCTCGACCAGTACGGCGAGTCCGGCGACGTGCGCGTCATGATTCTGGAGTTCAACTCGTCGGCAAGCCAGAAAGGAGGCGGCTGGATGTCGCTGGCGCAGGCCAAGACGCTTGTCGATGGCTTGAGCTACGGCGGCGGCACCAACTACGAAGCTGCGCTGAACGCCGCCATGACCGCGTGGAACAACTCTGGCACGGGCAAGCTGGAAGGCGCCTCTGTCCAGAACATTTCCTACTTCTTTACCGACGGAAACCCCGAAAACGGTCCCGTCTACGCCGCTCAACAGGCGACGTGGGAGAAGTTCCTCACGGACAACCAGATCAATTCCTACGGTATTGGTCTGGGCACCGCCGCCACCGGCACGTACATCGATCCGGTGTCCTACAACCCCAGCAAGCCGCAGGACAGCAACACGATCATCGTGAAGGACCTGAACGGTCTGGATACGGCGATTTCGGACACCATCGCGCCGCCGATCGTCGGCGACATCGCGGCGGGCGGCACGCTGGGCGCCGACCTGGCCGGTGCGCGCATTACGCAACTGGTGATCGACGGCAAGACGTACAACTACGACGTTGCGACCAACAAGGTTACGGCCAGCGCCGGCGCGACCTTCACCTTCGATTCGGCCAAGTCCGAACTGACGGTGACGACGTCGCACGGCAAGTTCACGATCGATCTGGCAGGTGAAAACCTGGGCGATTACCGCTACCAGCCGCAAACCGCCGGCACCGACACCGTCCAGTACACGGTCAGGGATGGCGACGGCGATACGGCAAGCGCCAGCCTCACGCTGACGGTCACGGCGCCCGTCCATCAAAACCCGGATGCCGTGAACGACACGGTGATCACCAACATCCTGAGTTCGCAACTGACGGTTCAGGCCGGATCGTTGCTTGCCAATGACGTGCGCGGCACGGGCGCGTTGACGGTAGGACCGCTGACGGTGAATACGGGCTGGAAGGAAAAGGGAGCCGACTTTGCTGCCCGCTCGGTCAAGGAAATTGCTTTTGACGGCTCAAGCAGCAAGTTCCTCACGGTCAATCGCGCTGATCTGGCCCAGATCGGCCAAAACCGCGCGCAGGTCAAGGTGGACGGCTACCTCGGTGCCGTCGGCTCTCGGAACGGGAATGACCAGGACTCGATCACCATCGCCCTTTTGGCCGGTGAGGTTCTGACGCTGAATCACAACTTGTATGCAGATTCGATCCGACTGGAATATCGACTTGCGGGAAGTTCGGATCAGTACAAAGTGCTGCAGAGCGGACAATCGATCCCGGCCTCGGTCGATACCCAATACGAAATCCATCTCGTCAACCTCAGCGACAACAATGGATGGTGGTTGGAGAGCAGGGATAGAGCTGAAGACTACATGCTCACCATGACCGTCGATTATGCCGGCGCATCACCTGTTGCCGACACCGTGGCGAATTCCTCGTACACGATCCAGACGGCGGATGGCCATAGCGATAGCGCCAATGTGTCAGTGGCCTATCAAGCGGGCAACATGCTGCTGGGCACCGATAAGAGCGAGATCCTGCTTGCGGGCGATGGCAACGATACGCTCCACGGCGGCAAGGGCGACGACGTGCTGGTCGGAGGCAAGGGCAACGACACGCTGATCGGTGGCGAAGGTTCCGATACGTTCCGCTGGGAGTTCAACGACCAGGGGACGACCGCCAGCCCGGCCGTGGACCGGATCAAGGACTTTTCCATGGACAAGGCTTCTGCCGGTGGCGATGTGCTGGACCTGAAGGACCTGCTCGTGGGCGAGACGGATGGCAACCTGACCAAGTACCTCAACTTCAAGCAGGATCCTGCCAACTCCAACAATACGATTCTCGAGATCAACACCAAGGGCCAGATCGGCCAGGGTGCCGATCAGAAGATCGTGCTGGAGGGCGTCAATCTCACCCATGACGGCGACGGTCATCCGCTGAGTAACCAGGCCATCATCAACGACCTGCTGCAGAAGGGGAAGCTGAACGTCGATCATCATTGATCATCGACCTGACGGGAAGGCCGGCTCCGGCCTTCCCTTCCCGACCGACGCATTCTTTCAAGAGCACGTCTAAGATGCCCGAAAAAATGTGAAAATCCGTTTCATGCCCTTAACCCGCCGTTACCGTAGCGCCCTGACTCTGTGCCGTGTGGCGCTGCTATGCCTGGCTTGCGGGTGGAGCGGCAGCTCGGCGCTGGAGATCAACACCGACAGGCTGCAAAGCCTGTCGGCTAGCCGCTATGGCTCCAAGGGCGCAAAGTCCGTATCGAACTGGCTGCAACTGCTTCGCAGCCCGGCCCCCGCAACCGACCGCGACCGTCTCACCGTCGCCAACGACTTCTGGAACCGCGCCCTGCTCTCCGGCGAGGATTCCATCATCTGGAAGCAAGCCGATTACTGGGCCACGCCGCTGGAGTCGCTGGGCAAAGGCGCCGGCGATTGCGAAGACTATGTCATCGGCAAGTATTTCACCCTGCTCTCGATGGGCGTACCGGCCAACAAGCTGCGCTTCATCTACGTACGCGCCCGCATCGGCGGCGCGGCCAGCAGCAGCCAGGTGGCCCACATGGTGCTGGGCTATTACGAAACCCCGAATGCCGTCCCGCTGGTGCTGGACAGCCTGATCTCAACCATCCTGCCGGCCACGCAGCGGCGCGACCTGACGCCGGTTTTCAGTTTCAACGCCGACGGCGTCTACGTGGACGGCAAGGCGGCCGCGCCCGTCGACCGCCTTAGCCGCTGGCGCGACCTACTTCAACGCATGGAACGGGAAGGCATCCGCCCCTGATGTCCGGAAACAAGACTATGTCCATACTTCGTCAGCTACTGCTCAGTGTGACCCTCGCCATCAGCGTGATTTTGCTGGGGACGCTGGCGCTCAGCGTCAATTCGGCGCGTGAGTATCTGTCGGGCCAGCTTCAGGTGCAAAGCACCGACGCGGCCGTCTCCCTGGCCCTGTCCCTGTCGCAACCGGCGAACAACGATCCGGTCGTGCAGGAACTGCTGGTCTCGGCGCTTTACGACGGCGGGCACTTCTCGCTGGTGCGCCTGACGGATCCCGACGGCAAGGTCCTGATCGAACGCAAGTCGACCGCCACCGCCGCGTCCGTGCCGGCGTGGTTCCAGGCGCTGGCGCCGCTGGACAGCCAGGCGGCCAGCCACGCGGTCAGCGACGGCTGGCGGCAGATCGGCGAAGTCACCCTGATCGCCAACGACGCCTACGCCTGGGAAGCCTTGTGGCGCAGCAGCCTGAAGATGATTGCGCTGGTCGTGGGCGCGGGCATCCTGTGGGCCATGTTTGCCTTCGTGCTGGTCGGATGGATCAAGAACCGCCTTCTGCGCGAGATCAGCGACCACGTCCGCGGCATCGGCCGCGACGCGCCGGGCGAACAGGTCGAGGCGCGCGTGCCGGAGTTGTCCGGCGTAGTGCAGGCGCTGAACCAGACGCGCGAACGCATCCATGCCAGCGTCGAAGAACAGAACGCGAAGATCGAGTCGCTGGAACTGGAGCTGAACCAGGACCCGGTCACCGGCCTGCCCAACCGCAAATACTTCGTCAACGAGTTCCGCCGTGCGCTGGAAACCCGGCCCGCGGCGGGAACGTCGCGGATCGACGGCGGGCACGTGCTGGTGTTCCGCCAGCGCGATCTGGCCGACCTGAACCGCCACATGCCGCGCGAATTCATCGACCAGTGGCTGCGCACCGCGTGCGAACGCATCCAGGGCACGCTCAAGCGCATGCACGTCGCCGCCCCCATGCTGGCGCGGCTGAATGGGTCGGACTTTGCACTGCTGCTGCCCGGCTGCGCGGCGCCGCAGGCCATGATGGTGGCCGAGCAGGTACGCGCGGATCTGCATGCCTCGCGCATTCCGGTTGGTGAGGGCCATCTTTGCCGGTGGGCGCAGGCCATGACCGATTACGGCCACGGCAGCCAGGCCGGCGCCGTGCTGGCCCGCCTTGACTTTGGCCTGATGCGCGCCGAAAGCGCCGGCAACGACCAGGTCGTGATCGCGGGCGCCACCGACATGCAGTCGCCGTCGGAAGCAGGCGAACGCGCCTGGAAGGACGCCATCCAGACGGCGTTGGAGAACCGGCAGTTCGAACTGTCCACCGAACCCTTGCTGGCGCTGGATGGGCGCACCGTACGCACCGAAGCCATGCTGATGCTGCGCACCGCGCCCGACCAGGAACCGATCCCCGCTACGCTCTTCATCCCGCCGGCCGTGCGGTTGGACCTGGTGGCGGAATGCGATCTGGAATCCGTGCGGCTTGGCCTGGAATGGCTGGCCAGCCATTCGGGCGAACTTGCCGTGCGCGTGGCGCTGCCCTCTTTGCGCGGCCAGAAGTTCCTGCGCCAGCTTGCACTGCTGCTGACCGAAAACCGTCCGCTGGCGCGCCGTCTGTACGTGGAAATCGACGCGCACGGGCTGGTGGAATGCCACGAGCAGATCACCGCCTTTGCGCGCGTCGCAGCGGAATTTGGCGCACACATCGGCGTGCGACGCCTGGCGCAGCAATTTGGCGCGGTGGCGCAACTGCACACGCTGCCGTTGTCCTACGTGAAATTGGGCGGGGGGTTCGTGGGCGGAATGTCGCAAAGCCCGGGTAGCCAGCAGTTGACGGCGTCGGTGCTGGAAACGGCCCGTTCGCTAGGTATTGCGGTCTATGCGGAAGACGTGCCGGACGCCGAGACGCAGCGCATTCTGCACGGCCTGGGCATCGAGATCATGCGCGGCCAGGGCGTGAAGACGGCGAGCGGCGTGTAAGTCGAACGGATACCGCGGCGGCCTGCGATTGGGACGTCCAGGCACGCCCCGCCGCAGGGAAAGGACCATGGAAAACGGCCCGCGCAGGCATTGCCGCGCGGGCCGCGTCGTCAGCGTAACGCCTTACAATCTTAACGCGCGGCCTGGCCCTTGGACTGTTCGTAAAGCGGCATCACTTTCTGCGAAGCCGATTGCAGATCGCTGATGCGCGAGGCGGCCGACGGGTGGGTCGACAGGATCTCGGGCGGTGCACTGCCCTGGCTGGCCGCACCCATCTTCTGCCACAGCGTCACGGCGGCACGCGGGTCATAGCCCGCCCGGGCCGCCAGTTCCACACCCATCCGATCCGCTTCGGTCTCGTGCGTACGGCTGTTGGGCAAGGTGAACATCACGCTGGTCAACTCTCCGCCCAGGTCGGACGCCGCCTTGGATCCCGTGGCAATGGACAGCACCTGCAAGCCCAGATTGGTCGCCATCTGCTGGGACACGCGCTCGCGCGCATGTTCTCGCAGGGCGTGGGCGATTTCGTGGCCCAACACCGCGGCCAGCTCATCGTCGGTCGGCTTGATCTGCGAAATCAGGCCGGTGTAGACGGCGATCTTGCCGCCGGGCATGCACCAGGCGTTGACCTCGTCGCTGGACAGCACGTGGACTTCCCATTTCCAGTTGGCCGCATCGGGACGGAACACGCCGGCCTGCGCGATCAGGCGCTGCGAGATCTCGCGCACGCGCGCCACTTGCTTGGCGTCGCGATCCAGCAGGCCCTTGGACTTGGCCTCCTGCAGGATGTCGGCGTACTGCTGGTTTGCTTCCTGTTCCAGCGCCTGCGCCGGCACCATCGTGGACATGTATTGCTTGCGGTCAACGCCCACGGCGCCTGACTGCGTGGTGTTCATGCTGGTGCAGCCGGCCAGCACGGCCAGCGACAGCACGGCCCCGGCATTGCGCAGAAAATGACGCTTCTGTTTCATGTCGGCCTCCAAGCCAATTCAACTACGGGAAAACGTATCAGACGGGCGCCGAGCCGCACTGACCGCGATGGCGCAGCGCGTGGTCGATCAGCACAAGCGCCAGCATGGCTTCGGCGATGGGCGTGGCGCGGATGCCCACGCACGGGTCGTGGCGGCCCAGCGTCTGCACCATCACCGGCTCGTTGGCGCGGTTGACCGAGCGGCGCTCGACGCGGATGCTCGACGTGGGTTTGATCGCGAGCGACACGGTGATGGGCTGGCCGGTCGAAATGCCGCCCAGCACGCCGCCTGCGTGGTTGCTCAGGAAGCCCTCGGGCGTGATCTCGTCGCCATGTTCCGACCCGCGCTGCGTGATGCAGTCGAAGCCGGCGCCAATGGAAACGCCCTTGACCGCGTTCAGGCCCATCATGACGTGGGCAATGTCGGCGTCCAGGCGGTCGTAGATCGGTTCGCCCCAGCCTGCCGGCAGGTTCTCTGCCACGACTTCGATGCGCGCGCCGATGGAATCGCCGTCCCGGCGCAACTGGTCCATATAGGCTTCCAGTTCGGGGACGACGTCGGCGTTGGGGGCATAGAAGGGATTGTTGGGCACTTCGTCCCACGAAACGAACGGGATGGCGACAGGCCCCAGCTGGCTCATGTAGCCGCGCACCTTGACGCCGTATTGCTCGGCCAGCCACTTCTTGGCGATGGCGCCGGCCGCCACGGTGGGCGCCGTCAGCCGGGCCGAGGAACGTCCGCCGCCGCGCGGGTCGCGCACTCCAAATTTGCGCCAGTAGACGAAGTCGGCGTGGCCCGGACGGAAGGTGTCCTCGATGTTGGAGTAGTCCTTGCTGCGCGCGTCGGTATTGCGGATCAGCAGCCCGATGGGCGTGCCGGTAGTGACCCCGTTATAGACGCCGGACAGGATCTCGACCTGGTCGGCTTCCTGGCGCTGCGTCACGTGGCGCGAGGTGCCCGGGCGGCGGCGATCCAGTTCGTACTGGATATCGGATGCGTCCAGGGCCAGTCCCGGAGGACAGCCGTCCACGACGCAACCGATGGCCGGCCCGTGGGATTCGCCGAAATTCGTGACGGTAAAAAGAGTACCTAGGGTATTGCCGGGCATAAGGAGTCAACAGGTCGGGTTTGCAAGCAACCCCGATTATGACACCGCCGCGGCCAAAGCCTGGATTTCGGCGGCGGGAGCCGGCCGCCCCAGCAGAAAGCCCTGCATCACGCGGCATCCCAACGACTTCAGGATTTCGCGCTGCCCTTCGGTTTCGACGCCTTCGGCCACGACCGGCAGGTGCATGGCCTGGCACAAGCCGAACAGGGCGGAGACCACCTCGCGGCTGCCGGCGTCCGATTCCAGGGCGGAAATGAAGCTGCGGTCGATCTTGACCCAGTCGATGGGCAGATGGCGCAGATGGTTCAGGCTGGAATAGCCGCAACCAAAGTCATCCAGCGCCACCCCGATGCCCATGTCGCGCAGCGTATTCAGGATCTTCACGTGCCGCTCGTAGTGCAGGATGAAGATGGACTCGGTGATCTCCAGCACCAGCTTGCGCGGCGACAGCCGGGCGGCCGCCAGCACGTCCGATACTAGCTGGACCAACCCGTCTTCGTTCATCTGCTTGACCGACAGGTTCACGTGGACGCGCCACGCCGACGGCCAGAGCGCCGCCTGCGTGCAGGCGCGCTCCAGGATCCAGGCGCCCAGCGGCACGATCAGTCCGCTGCGCTCGGCCAATTCGATTGTCACGGCGGGCGACACGCTGCCCAGCACGGGGTGATGCCAGCGCAGCAGCGCCTCGCACCCCTGCACCACGCCGGTCGCGCTGTCGCAGACCGGCTGGTAATAGAGTTCAAACTGCTCCATGGCCGGTGTCGTCAGCGCCAGCCTCAGGTCATTTTCCAGGCCTTGCTGATCCCGTTGCCGCGCCAGCAGCCGGAAGTCGAAGAGATTCCAGCCCTCGCCGCCCCGATCCTTGAGGGGCACCATCGCCACCTGCACGCAGCGTTGCAACTCCTCGACACTGCGGCCGTGGGCGGGATACAGCGCCGCGCCAATCCGGAAGACGGCAATCAGGGGACGGGCGCCCAGTTCATAGGGCGCGCTCAGGTCGGCCAGCAGCTTGGCGGACACCTGGGCAGCCCCCTCCTCGTCCACGCCGGGGACACAGACGGTGAACGAATCGGCCCCGGAGCGCGCGGCCATCCCCCCGAGCGCGCGTGCGACCAGGCTGATGCGATCGGCCACCTGCACCAGCAATGCCTGATCTTCGCCGGCGCGCAGCATGGCGCTGATCTGCGCGTAGTGTTCGAAACTGACGAGAAAAAAGGCGCCGCGGCGCGTCGTACCCTGGGGTTGGCCCAGCCAGGTACGCACGCGACGATGCAACTCCTGTTGGCTGAGGAGGCCGGTCAGTTCATCCCGCGTCAGGCGGCGGCGCAGCGCGCGGTCCCGGCGGAAGAACAGCAGACTGATCGCTGCAAGTGCGCCCGCGAGCGTCAGGCACAGTGCGAGCAGGTAACTCTCACGCACGGAGCCCCCCTATCCAAACGCCCCCGGCGTTGCGGCCCGATCACGGGCCCGGGGGCTGTAACATATTTTAAATTATGCATTATTTTCGCAAAAAAACGCCACATTTCGGAGGCAACGCGCCTCCTTCTCCTGACTTTCTTCGGATCCTATGTTGCTCGCAGCGGTCATGGCGGGGTCCCGGATTGGCGATCTCTGGCCGGTCCTTTCGCCACGCCTCGACCCATCTACGACACCGCAACCCCAAAAATTAATACGCAGTGTCTCAATAGTTCTCAAACGGCCAATTCTCACGAGCGAAATAATTGCACACCTTGTCGGATACGACCGAGCATTTCGTAATATTCTGTGCGTTCTGTGACAGGTCCCAGTATCGTGACGCCGTTGCTAGCTGTCGTTTCGTAACGTGTGTCACGTTTGATATCCAGGTTTTCATCCGCGTACGCCCAGGAAGGGATTCGCCACTACATGCCCACACTACGCCGGCTGCTCTTATGCTCCGCCCTTCTGGTCGGCTTTATCCTATTGGGCGCTCAGGCCCTCGGGATGCTGGCGGCGCACCGCTATCTGAATACGCAACTCGCCCAGCAAAGCGAATCGGGCGCCAACGCGCTCGCCTGGGCCTTGTCGCACAGTTCCGGCAGCCACAGCGAGCAGGTCGCGCTTGCCGATGAACTGTTCGGACAGGGGCTGTATTCGCTGGTCAATATCACGATCGAAGGGAACGCGCTGCGTGTGGAGCGCCGGTCGGGACCAGGCGCCGCAGGCCGGGAGCGCGATTGGCGCGCCGGATGGCTGAACATGGAAGCACCGGCCATTTCCCGGCCGTTCGTCATCCCTGGCGGACAAGGCAAAGGCACCCTCACCGTGCAGGCCGATGCCCGTCTGGCTCGCGACACGCTGTGGCAAGGCGGCATCCGCGTTCTGGGTCTGGTGCTTGCCGCGGCCGCATTCTGGGCACTGTTCGCCACCAATCTCGTGCGCTGGATCGAAGCCCGCACGTCGCGCGACATCTGCGAACGCGTGCGTGCGCTGGCGCCCGGCGCCGATGCGCCACTGAGCGGTTCGTGCGAAGTGCCCGGTGTGGACCAGGCGCTGGTCGATGCGCAGCGCCGTGTCGCCGCCACGGTCGAGGAGCAGAATGCGCGCATCGAATCGCTGCAAAGCGAAATCTACCGGGACCCCATCTCGCGCCTGTCGAACCGCAAGCATTTTGTCGACCAGTTCCGGCTTGCGCTGGCAGATAAATCCGACGAGGCCGGCGGCCATCTGCTGATGTTCCGCCAACGCGACCTCGCACAGATCAACCGGCACCTGTCGCGCGCCTTCACTGACCAGTGGCTGCGCTCATCGTCGGACCGCCTGCGCAAGCTGGTGCAGGAATTCGGCGGTCCGGGCACGCTGATCGCCCGGATCAGCGGATCGGATTTTGCCCTGCTGCTGCCGCGCACCTCGGCGCCGCAGGCCAGCGTGCTGGCCGAACGCGTGCGGCGCGAGCTGCGGTCGCTGCGCGTGCCGATGGACAAATACGGATGGTGCCGGTGGGCGCTGGCCATGGCAGCCTTCGCGCCGGGCGACAACATGAGCGACATCCTCGCGCGTCTGGATCATGCGCTGATGTGCGCCGAAAGCGCCGACGACGACCAGATCACGCCGGCAAGCCAGGCCGCCGACAGCACCCGCATCGGTGAATACAGTTGGCACGACGCGCTGGTTACCGCGCTGGAGCAGCACCGGTTCTCACTGACGGCACAGCCGTTGCATGACCTGTCGGGCGCCCTGCTGCACCACGAGGCCTGCCTGACGCTGCACGATGCCTCCGGCACCGATCCCGTGCCGGCTTCGATCTTCATGCCGCCAGCCGTGCGCCTGGGCCTGTCCGCCGAGTGCGATATCCAGGCGATCCGTCTGGGTCTCGATTGGCTGTTCACTCATGACGGCGCACTTACGGTGCCGGTATCGCTTGCCACCCTTGCCCAAGGATCCTTCTTCGCGCGTCTTGAACGCATGCTCGACGACCGGCCCACGCTGTCGGCGCGGCTGATCCTGGAAGTCGACGCCGCGGGACTCGTCGAACAAGGCGCCGATGTGCGCCAGCTCTGCGACATCGTCATGGGCGCAGGCGGACGGGTCGGGGTAGCGCGGCTGTCACAGCGATTCGGCGCCATGGAGCACCTGCATGAATTTCCCGTCTCGTACGTGACGCTGAGCGGCAGTTTCATCAGCGGTCTCCTGCAAAGTCCCGGCAGCCAGCACCTGGCCGCCACCGTGGTCGCGACCGCGATGACGCTCGGCATGTCGGTCTATGCGGCTGACGTGCCGGACACGGCGACGCAGCTCGTGCTGGAAGGAATCGGCGTCCGCGCGATAAGCGGAGCTGTCGTAAACTCCGCCCACGCGCAAGACCTCGCGCATGATCACCAATGGGTTCCTAGTTGACGGAAGGATTGTTTCTTCGCACCCGCTGGCGTTTTCGCCACCTTCGCGCAAGCCAGCCCGGCTTCTTCCGGACAACCATCTGGTCGGGAGTTGGTCTGCTGCTGTGCGCCTGCTTCTGGCCGGCCTACGCGCTCGCTTATGGGTTGAATGCGGACGGGGGACATGCCGGCTACGAGAACCTGCACTCAGGCTTGACCGCCGGCGTCGCCATCGCCTGCGCGATAGTGTGCGGCGTGGCCTGGGCGCACACGCGCAACGCGCTGTATGCAGCAGGCATGGCCTTCGCGCTGGTCGAAGGGTTGTTCCGTTCGCTGCCCGATCTGATGCCGCCGGGCGCGCTGCAAGCTGCCTCTTATGCCGCCCTGCTCGCCCTGACCGCGCCCCTGCTGCAGGGATCGCGCATTGCAACCGGACTGGGCGTTGCGTGCCGGTGGATCAGCATTGCGCTGTCCGGCGTGGCGGCGCTGGCGCTGATCTTCGTGTATGAAACGGAATCGGGAGTGCTTCCTGCGGCCATTGCCGGCGTGTGCGCTGCGCTGAGCGTGCCGTTGGCGCTGTGGTTCCTGGCCAGCGCGGTGCGGCAGCGGTCTGGCCGCCCGGCCAGCCTTGCGCTGATGCTCGCGTTTGGCGCATCAGCCTGGATCCTCGGACACGACGCGTGGCACGCAAGCGGGGCAGACGCCACGGATGCAAGCTTCGAAATGCTGCGGCTGATGCTGGTGTCGGGCACGCTGGTCTGGCTGGCGCTGGATGCCTCCAACAGTGCCGCGCCCGCGCGCAATAATGGCGCCGGCTCGGACGCCGAACACCTGGCGCAAGGCGAACTGCGGCTGGCCGAACTGGCCGGTGCGCTAGACACGCAACGGCAGATGAACGCGCTGATCTCGCACGAGCTGCGCGCGCCCTTGGCCACCATCAGCGCCGCGGCGCAATCGCTGGACATGATTCTGTCGGACAGTGGCGAAACCGTGGACACGCGGCTCGCGCGTATTCATCGGTCGGTTGCGCGGATGACCGAGCTGATGGATCAGTTGCTGAATCAGGATCGCCTCGAGGAACATGCCTGGAGCCCGCGCGGCGAACAGACAGACATGGCCGACCTGGTGCGCGACGTGGTGAATGCCATGCGCCCGGATACTGCGCATGCCCTGGTGCTCGAAGCGCAAGCGCCGCAGCCGGTATTCTGTGATCGCCCGCTCACCAGCGTCGTCGTGCGCAACCTGATCCACAACGCCATCAAGTATTCGCCGGCCAACGAACCGGTGCGAATCGAGACGGGTCATACACGGGTCGGCGACACGGCCATGACCTGGGCAGCCGTCGTGGACCGCGGCCCGGGGATTGGAGAAGAGGAACAAGCCCGGATCTTCGAGCCGCGCTTTCGGCGGTCCGCGCATCGCGAAACCCAGGGCATGGGGATCGGGCTGTATCTGGCCCGGCGCATCTGCCAGAGCCAGGGCGGTTCGCTGACGATGCAAAGCAAGGTGGGCGTGGGCACGCGTTTTGTCATCACCCTGCCCGCCAACGGGCAGTCGGCTTAAGCGCTGCACGGGCCTTGGCGTCAGCCGCAGCCGCGGCCGGGTCAGGCCGCGAACACGTAGCCCTGACCGCGCACCGACAACACCGGCAGTTTGAGTCCGGCGCTCTGCGCCTTGGCGCGCAGACGGCTCACCAGCACGTCGATACGCCGCAACTCAAACCCGCCCGGGCTGTCGGGCAGGAAGAGTTCAGCCAGCGCCTGCCGGCTGACGGCACTGCCCGCGGCGTCCATCAGGGCTACCAGGAACGTCCGTTCCTGCGCGCTCAGGTGCAGCGAGGCGCCGTCGGGCGCCACCAGGATCCAGCCGCCGTCCTGCAGCGACCAGTTCGTATCCGCCGACGCGCGCGTCTCGGCGTCAGCCGGGCGTGGCGCCTTGGCCAACCGCATGCGGCGCGCCAGGCTGCGAATGACGGAGCTGAGTTCCAGCAAATCCACCGGCTTGGTCATGTAGACGTCGGCGCCGCCCTCCAGGCCGCGGACGCGGTCTTCCAGGGCGCTGCGGCCCGTCAGCATGACGATGCCCACCGGGCTCAAGGCACGCAGGCGCGTCGCAACGGAAAAGCCGTCTTCGCCTGGAAGATGGGCGTCGAGAATGACGATGTCGCACGGCTGCTCTTGCAGGCGGCGGTAGAACGCCACTGCATTGTCACAAGCGAACGCCACGCGAAAACCGTAGCCGCCCAAGCCCAACGCCAGTTCCTCGCGGAAATCGGCGTCGTCCTCGAGCAGTCCTATACATAGCAAACCATCTGCACCAGGCATATTCAGAGTGCTTTACATTGAAATTGTCGACAAATACCCCTGGAGCGCCCACGCGATCAAAAATGCCCCGGAGCCGGCAATCTTACGACTTTTACAATGGAAACGAATGATTGCAGCGAAAAAAATGGCGATATTTCACATTTTTACCGGGATTTTTTTGTTAATCCCGGGAATGTCGCAGGATTAATGCCATCGACGTTATCGCAAAATTATCTTCATGACGAGCAACTCACTTCGATTCCACCAGCCCAATCCGGGGGCAGGCCGGCATAGCGTTCAAAACCCTCCTGGGCGACGAAGGGGCTTCGCAGCAGTTTCATGAGCGTTTCAATTTCGCTGGCGTCGCCGGCCTTGGCCGCGCGAATCGCCTGTTCTGCCAGGTGATTGCGCAGCACGTACAAGGGATTCACGCCGTTCATGGCGGCCGCCGTATCCGCCGCAGGCCGCCCGGCCTGCGCATGCCGGGCCAGCAGCTTGTCGAGCCAGGCGCTAGCTGCGGGACGGTCGATAAACAAATCCTCAAAGGCGCTGCGCTGTCCCTGCGTGGCGTCGGCCAGCCGGCGCCAGGACAACGTGAAGTCCGCCTGATTGGCGTCCATCAGTTTAAGCAGATCGTCCAGCAACGCCTCATCGTCAGGACGCCACGCCGCCAAACCCATCTTGGCGGCCATCTTGTCATGGAACGCGCGCGTGAAAATGGCTTCGTATTCATCCAGCACGGCGCGCAATGCGTCGGCGTCCTGCACCAGCAGGTGCAGACTGCCACCTAGCCGATACAGATTCCAAAGCCCCACCGACGGCTGCCGATTCCAGGAGTATCGACCTTCGGCATCCGAATGGTTACAGATATGACCCAGCCAGAATCCGTCCATGAAACCATAAGGGCCGTAATCCAGCGTCAGCCCCAGGATCGACATATTGTCGGTATTCATCACGCCGTGGCAAAACCCGACAGCCTGCCAGTCCGCCATCAGCAACGCCGTGCGCCGCGTGACTTCACGCAGCAGATTCACATACGGGGCCGTCTCGGACGCCGAATCGCCAGTCGGCACGTCGCGGCACTCGGGGTAATAGCGGTCGATCACATAATCGGCCAGCGTTTTCAGCATGTCGGGCTGACGCCGTGACGACCAATGTTCAAACGAGCCGAACCTGACGAAACTGGGCGACATCCGCGTCACGATCGCGGCGGTTTCGACGGTCTCGCGCATGACCGGATCATCGGAAACGACCAGCGCCAGGGCGCGCGTGGTGGGCACGCCCAACCCGAACATCGCCTCGCTGGCCAGGTACTCCCGCACGGAAGACCGCAGCACGGCCCGCCCGTCGCCCATCCGCGAGTACGGCGTCATGCCCGAGCCCTTGAGCTGCAGTTCCCAGGCGCCCTCGGGCCCTTGAACTTCGCCCAGCAGATGCGCCCGTCCGTCGCCAAGCTGCCCTGCCCACACGCCAAACTGGTGGCCGCTATAGACGGCTGCCAGCGTATCGCCGCCCGGCAAAGGCTGCCCGCCGGAAAACACCTGCAGGAATTCGGGGGTGGTCAGGACCGACGGATCCAGGCCGATCAGGGCGGCCGCCTGTTCGTTGGCGTGCAGCAGACGAGGATTGTTCAGCCCGCGCGGCGCCAGCCGGGTGTAGAAAGCCTCGGGCAGGGCCGCAAAGGAGTTGACGGCTTGCAGTTCGGACAGGGACTGGGCATTCATGCGCGTTGACTCCGGGCAGCGCGCTTGGCGGGCCGCACATAAAAGATGGCGCTGAGGAAAAAAGTGGTGGACAAGATGATCTCGCCCCACGCCATCAAGACGGACAGCGGCGCCGGATCCGACATGGCGCGCACCACGCCTTCCATCAGATACAGCAGCGACAGCATGGCCGCCCACTGGTAGGTGTAGAGATTGCCTCGCACGATGCCCCGCAGCGGAAACGCCAGCGGCAAGGCTTTCAGCAGCATCCAGGAACCGCCCGGCCGCACCGGCGCCACCACGGTTTCCCAGGCGACGCACAGCACGATCAGGGCAAACAATGAAACCGAGGCGACGAGGCGCAAGCGGGGGTTGAGTTCGGGATTCATGCTGCTATTATCGCCTGATGAATCGCCCCGCCGAGCCCGCCGCCGCTACGCCGGCGGTCAAAGAACGACCAACCTCGCGCATTTCCCGGGTCGCGAGGACCGGACGCGTATTTCGTTTCGTCCTCCAACGCGCCAACGAAGAAAAGCTGCTGCAGGTTGCCTCCAGCCTCACCTTCACCACCGTTCTGGCAATCGTCCCCATGCTCGCGGTGGTGCTGTCGCTGTTCACGGCCTTTCCCGTGTTCCAGGAATTCCGGGTCGCCCTCGAGGACTTCCTCACCACCAGCCTGATGCCGCCGTCCGTGTCGGACAACATCATGGACTACCTGAACCAGTTCGCGCACCAGGCGTCGCGCCTGACCGCCATTGGCGGCGCGTTCCTGCTGGTCACATCGCTGCTGCTGATCATGACGATCGACCAGGCCTTCAACGACATCTGGCGCGTCTCGCGCCAGCGTCCCCTGCCGCAGCGGGCACTGGTGTATTGGGCCATCATCACGCTCGGACCCGTCCTGGCTGGCGCCAGCTTGTGGGCGACCTCGTTCGTGGCCCGCGAATCGCTGGGTCTCATCAAGGACGTCCCTGAAGTCATCAGTGTCGTCGTCTCGTTCATCCCGCTGGTGCTGACCGGCCTGGGCTTTGCCGCGCTTTTTGTCGTCGTGCCCAACCGCGACGTGCTGTGGCGCGACGCGCTGATCGGGGGCTGTGTCACGGCCATCGTGCTGGAAATCATGAAGTCCGCGTTCGCCTTCTACCTGACCCGGTTTCCCACCTACACGGTCATCTACGGCGCCTTCGCCACGCTGCCAATCTTCCTGCTGTGGATCTACCTGTCCTGGCTGGCCGTGCTGCTGGGCGCAACGCTTGCTTCCAGCGCGCCGCTGATCCGGCTGGGACGCTGGCACATCAACCGCTACCCGGGCGCCTCGTTCGTCGACGCGCTGGATGCGCTGCGCGCACTGCGCCGCGCGCAGCTCTCGACGCCCGGCGGCGTGGCCGCCAACACGTTGGCCTCGGAGCTGCGGCTGCATCAGGATGAACTCAATGAAGTCCTGGAAACGCTGAGCAAGATGGGATTGGCCACCCGCAGTCCCGAAGACAACTGGATGCTGACGTGCGACGCGCGCGAGACCTCGCTGGCGCCCGTCGTGGATCGCTTCCTGCTGGACCGAAGCCAAGCCCGCGTCCGCAATGACCCCGACATCCTGCGCATCGCATCGTCCGTAAATTCGCCGCAAACCACGCCAACGCTGGAAGAACTCTGCGGAGAAGCGCAAAATACCGGAAATGGAGTCGCCCCAGTGCTGCAACTGGAAGCGAACAAGAAATAGCAAAGCATAGGGCGCAGTCCGCCCCAGGAGATACCGATGTTGAAGGTCAGTGAGATTTTGCGCGTCAAGGGCGATACGCTCTATACGGCGTCGCCCGACATGCCCGTGGCGCAGGCCGTGCAAACCATGAGCGAACAAGACATAGGCTCGCTGGTCATCATGGAATTCGGCACCCTGACCGGCATGCTCACGTTCCGCGAAATCATCCGCCACATGCACGCGCACGGCGGCGCAGGCGATACGACCATCCGTTCCATCATGGACGACGCGCCGGTCAGCGTTTCGCCCAACACCAGCGCCGACGAAGTCCAGCGCCTGATGCTCGAAAAGCACGCCCGCTACATCCCCGTCATGGACGGCCCCACCCTGATGGGCGTCATTTCGTTCTACGACATGGCGCAGGCCATCGTCGCGGCGCAGCAGTTCGAAAACAACATGCTGAAGGCCTACATTCGCGATTGGCCTGCCGAAAGCGCGGAGCCCGCCCAGTCCTGAGCCCGCCGGCGCCCTTGCGGCGCCGGCTGCGGATTCACATCCCGGCGGACGCGGCCTCGCGCGTCGCGTCGCGCGCACCCGGCGCATGCCGCTGGCTGCGCCACGCGTCGTAGATCAGTTCCGGATTGTTCGCCGCCAAAAGGGCCGGATCCGACAACATCCGGCGCCACCGGCGCGCCCCTGACTGGCCGTTCACCAGCCCCAGCATCGGACGCGTCATCACCCGCAACGGCACGCCCTTGGCAACCTGACGCGCGGCGTACTCCGTCATCGCGTCCACGACCTGCGCATCGCTGGGCAGCCGCACCGACGGCCACAACTGCATTGACACTTCAGACAGCACGCGCGGCGTATGCCACGCGGCGCGACCCAGCATCACCCCATCAAAGGCTCCGGCCGCCTGCACGGACTGCCCGGCATCGGCCAGACCGCCATTGAGCACGAACGTGCAATCCGGAAAATCGCGCTTCAATTGCGCAACCACGTCGTAGCGCAGCGGGGGGATCTCGCGGTTGTCCTTGGGCGAGAGGCCCTTGAGCACGGCATTGCGCGCGTGCGCGATGAACACGCGGCAACCGGTGTCATAGACCTTGCCCACGAAATCGCGCACGAACTCATAGGATTCGTCGTAGTCCAGTCCCAGGCGGTGCTTGACCGTGACAGGAATGTCCACGGCGTCCTGCATGGCCTTCATGCAGTCGGCCACCAGGGCCGGCTCGGCCATCAGGCAGGCGCCAAATGCGCCCTTCTGGACCCGTTCGGACGGGCAGCCGCAATTCAGGTTGATTTCGTCATAGCCCCATTGCTTGCCAAGCTTGGCGGCGTGCGCCAATGCGTCGGGCTCGCTGCCGCCCAATTGCAAGGCGACGGGATGCTCGGCCTCGTCAAAGTCCAGGTGGCGGGCCACGTTGCCGTGCAACAGCGCACCGGTGGTGATCATTTCGGTGTACAAGCGGGCGCGCGGCGCCAGCAGACGGTGAAAGTACCGGCAGTGGCGGTCAGTGACGTCGATCATCGGGGCGACGCAAAGCCGCCAGTCGGGGGAGTCCAAGAATCACTCTACAAAACAAGGGGATGCGGTATTTTACGGTGCTTGGCAACATTGTGCCCGCCGGGATCGGCGCCCCACGTGGAACCGCTGCCCGAGGCCGCCCGCCATGTGGTCTAAAATTGCGGCGCCGCGACCCTGCACGCCCGTGCGCGCGTCCGTTCAACCCTCATACCGAAGATCCATGGCCGTATTCACCCCCGTATCCGATGACGACGCGCGCGCCCTGCTGGCGCATTTCGATCTGGGCGAGTTTGTCTCGCTTCGAGGCATTACGGCGGGTATCGAGAACACCAACTATTTTCTGTATACGACGCGGGGCGAATATGTCCTGACGCTGTTCGAGGTGCTGACGCAGGCGCAGCTGCCCTTCTACATTGAGCTGATGTATCACCTGGCCGAACGCGGCATCCCGGTGCCGCAGCCGCAGACGCTGCGCGACGGCACCCGCTTGACCACGCTGCACGGCAAGCCGTGCGCCATCGTGTCGCGCCTGCCCGGCGGGTACGAGCCGGCCCCCGGCCCCGCCCACTGCGCGCTCGCCGGCGCCACCCTCGCCCGCGCCCACGTCGCGGCGCAGGACTTTCCGATCCACCAGCCCAACCTGCGCGGGCTGTCGTGGTGGCTCGAAACCGCGCCCAAGGTCCTGCCCTTTCTCAACCCCGCCCAGGCCGAACTGCTGACGTCCGAACTGGCCGCCCAGCAGGCCGCCATCCAGACTCCCGCATGGCAGGCCTTGCAGTCCGGCCCCGCCCACTGCGACCTGTTCCGGGACAACGTCCTTTTTGCCGGCACCTTCGAAGATCCGCTCATGGGCGGCATCATCGACTTCTATTTCGCGGGCTGCGACACCTGGCTTTTCGACGTGGCCGTCAGCGTCAACGACTGGTGCATCGAGCGCGACACCGGCGAATTCATCCCCGAGCTGGTGCAATCCTGGCTGGCTGCCTACGCGGCGGTGCGCCCCTTCACGGACGCCGAGCGCGAAGTCTGGCCCCAGATGCTGCGAGCGGCAGCCCTGCGTTTCTGGCTGTCCCGGTTGTATGACTTCTTCCTGCCCCGCCCGGCGCAGACGCTCAAGCCGCACGACCCACGCCACTTCGAAAGAGTGTTGCAAGCGCGCCACCGCTCGGAACTGCCCGTCTTGCCGTAACCGCTACGCCCCCCATAATGGGAACAGCATCCCGTATTTGAGAGAACTCCCCTCTAGAGAGCCATGCAAGCAGCATTTCTACCCGCGACGTCCGGCTGGCTTTGGGTCCGCGACGGATTCCGTCTGTTCCGCAAACAACCCCTGGCCATGTTCACCTGGGCCATGGCGATCAGCCTGCTCGTCGTCTTTGCATCGGCAACGCCGCCGGTCGGCCCGATGCTGGTCGTGGCCCTGATGCCCATCATCACCCTGATGACGCTGTCCGCGTGCAAGCACGTCGAGGCCGACCGCGTCATGCTGCCGTCCATGTGGGGCAAGCCGCTCAAGCAGCCCGGCGTGTTCCGCAAGCTGTTCCTGATGGGTCTGCTGTATGCCGGCCTTTGCCTGGTGACAGGCTTGGCCATCTTCCTGCCCTTTTCCGATTCGATGATGGAAGGCATGCGCATCGCCTCGGTCGAAAAGAGCATGGAGCCGATTCTGTCGGCCATGGCCATGCCGCTGATGCTGTTCGCAATTTGCTACGTGGTGATCGCGGCGCTGTTCTGGCACGCGCCCGTGCTGGTGGCCTGGCACGGTCTGCGCCTGACGCAAGCCCTGTTCTTCTCCGGCATCGCGTGCTGGCGCAACAAGCTGCCGTTCATGGTGTATGGCGTTTGCTGGATCATGGTGTTCCTGTTCATCGACCTGTGCGCCGGATTGCTGGTTGCCGTCGGCTTGTCGCCCCAATTTGCCGGCACGCTGCAGATTCCGTTCAACATCGCGGCGGGCGGCGTCCTGTACTGCAGCTTCTATCCGGCCTATACCTCCGTGTTCGGCATCAATAACCCCGGCACGCATCTCGACAACGGCAACGGCGCGCAGGCATAACGTCACCCGCCACGGCGCAAGCGCCCGGCGCAATCCCACCACCCGGCCGTCCCGGCCGATAAACGCCACGTCGATGGCGTAACGCATACCAAAGGTATGCACCGCGGCGCAGGGAGTCAGCAGCACGCCTGCCCGCGGCCCCGGCGGGGCCCGCCCCAGCAACCCACGCATACGCCCACACCACCGCTTTACGGTCAGCAACCGCAAGCGCCCTTCGCGTAGTGGCATGGGGCGTCTCATTGCACGCTCTGCAACAACTGAACCGCAATCGGAAAAGCCAGCACGATGAACGTGCACGGAAAGATGCAGCCGATCAACGGCAGCAGCATCTTCACCGGCGCCTGCATCGCCAGTTGCTCGGCCCGCGTGTGGCGATCGCTGCGGCATTGCGCCGCTTGCGCACGCAAGACCGGCCCCAGGCTGGCCCCAAGCGCCTCCGCCTGCGCCAGAGCCGCCGCCCAGTTTCGCGCCAGCGCGCTGTTGCTGCGTTCGGCCAATGTCTTGATCGCCACGGTTCTGGACACGCCCGCCCGCATTTCTGCCAGGGCATCCGTGAGCGCGTCGCGCAGCACACCCGGCGGACCGCTTTGTGCCGCCAATTGCAGCGCGCCCTGCACGCTCAAGCCCGCTTCGACGCACAGCGTCATCATGTCGAACACGAAGGGCAGATCCCGTTCGATGGCGCGGCATCGCTGCGCAGCCAGCCCCTTCAACCACAACGCCGGCGCCATGCCGGCGGCCAGCGCACACGCCAGCGCCCAGGGCAGCAGCGCCGCGTCGCCCGGCGGTGCCAGCGCAAGCGCTCCGGCGGCGGCCATGCCGCCGGCAGCCATAGCCGCGCTAGCGCACAACGCCGCGATGTGCGCATACCCGACTTCCCGCGGCAACGCCGCCCGTTCTATTGCCTGATCCAGCCGTAGCCGCCACCGCCACGAGCAGAGCGGACCCGCCAACGGCGCCACCGCAGCGATCCAGGGCCATGCGACGCGCCACCACCACGGCATGGCGCGCGCCGCATTCTGTTCCGCCTTCAACAACGGTCTCAACAGCACCCACGCAAGCCAGGCCGTCCCGGCCGCCGTCGCGGACATGCTCAGGTATAGCCACATCCCGCCCCCACTCAGATATCAATCCGCATGATTCGCCGGATCAGCAGCACGCCGGCCGTCTCCAGCACCGCCACGATGGCCAGCACGCCCCACCCCAACGGCGTGTGCCACAACAGCCCCATGGTCTCCGGCTCCAGCCGGTCGAGCACCGCCAGCAGCAGCAAAGGCAATGCGCCCACGATCCATGCCTGCAGCCGCCCCTGGGACGTCAACGCCAGCAGCTTTGCCTGCAATTGAAGGCGGACACGCAATGTCTGCGCGATGCTTTCCAGGGCTTCCGCCAGATTGCCGCCGGTCTTTGCCGCGATGCGCATTGCCGCCACCACCAGCGAGGTCGAGTCAGCCGGCATCCTGACCTGCAGGTTGTCCAGCGCAACGTCCCACGGCACGCCCAGACGCTGTTCCCGCAGCATCAGACCGAACTCCTGGGCGAGCGGTGCGCTGCTCTGTTCCACGACATGGCGCAAACCGGTCGTCATGGCCACGCCGGCCCGCAACGCGGATGCCAGCATCAACAGCGCCATGGGCAATTGCGCTTCAAAGCGTCGCGCACGCCGTCGCCGCAAACCTTCTACAACCATTCGTGGCAGCCGCGCCGACGGGAGGGCGAACAAAACCGCCACCAGCGCGCTGCCGGTGGCCGTGAACGCGGCGACCGCGGCCGCTACACCGCAGCCTACTGCGCCCACCCACAATTGGCGCGGGTCGATGAACAAAAACACTTCGCTCAAGCGCACGCTCGCATCCTGGGTGTAGACCTCGCGGTAGCGTCGAAGCGCCGGCGCAAACCAGTTCTGCGCACGCCACGCCAGCAACCCGGCGCACACCATGGCGGCCGCTGCCGCAAGCCAGATCATGGCAAGCCCTGCGCAAAAGCGCCGAAGTCAGGCACCCGGCCCGCCGAGTCCGAAAACCATGCGGTATCCAGGCTCACGCCCTTGTCCGCCCATTCCTGCGCGAATCCAGGTAGCGCGCCGCATCCGCGAAACCCATGGGCTCGATTAAAGCCGAACAGGTCCTGCAACTGAATGCGGCCGCTTTCCATGCCTGCCACTTCAACGATCGCCGTGATGACGCGGCGTCCATCCGACAACCGCGCCTGCTGCACGACCACATCCACACTGGCGGCAATGTGTTCGCGGACCGCCGACAGCGGCAGGTCCAGCCCCGCCATCAAAATCATGGATTCCAGCCGGGCCAAGGCGTCCCGTGGAGAATTGGCGTGCAGTGTGGTCAGTGAGCCTTCATGGCCCGTATTCATGGCCGTCAGCATGTCGAACGCCTCAGCGCCCCGGCACTCGCCCACCACGATGCGATCCGGCCGCATACGCAACGCATTGCGCACGAGTTCCCGGATGTCGACTCGGCCTCTGCCTTCCTGGTTCGCCGGCCGCGCCTCCAGCGCGACCAGATGCGCGTGGTTCAGCCGCAACTCCGCCGCGTCTTCAATCGTGACCACGCGCTCGCCGTCAGGAATCTCGTTCGACAGGATATTCAGCAGCGTCGTCTTGCCGGAACCCGTACCGCCTGAAACGACCAGGTTCTTGCGCATCCTGACGCATAGCGCCAGAAACCGTGCCATCGGGTCGCTTAGCGCGCCCAGCGCAATCAGGTCTGGCATCTGCGGCCGCCGCTGCGGAAACTTCCGGATGGTCAGGCTGGCGCCCTTCATCGCCACGGGGGGAATGATGGCGTGTACGCGTGACCCATCGGGCAGCCGCGCATCCACCATCGGAGAACTTTCATCGATGCGGCGTCCCAATGGGGTCACGATGCGTTCGATCACCCAGCGCACCGATTGCTCGCTGGTGAACGCAGCCGGTTCGCGCCACAGGCGGCCCGCACGCTCGACGTAAATTTCGTCGTAGCGGTTGACCATGATTTCCGTGATATCCGACGCAGCGAGCAACGGTTCCAGCGGCCCGAGCCCTACCGCTTCATCCAGCACCTCGCGGCAGAGCGCCGCCTTGTCGGCTTGCGACGGAAGTTCGGCGTCCGTGGCCACGATTTGCATCAAAAGACGCTCGGCCTCGGCGCGGAGAATGCCATCGCTCATCCCGGCCACATCGCGCCGGCGCAGGTCCAACGCGCTCAGCAGGGCCGCATGGAGGCGGCGGCGGTCGTGCAACCGATGAGCAGGGGCCGGCGAAGCCGCCGCCGCCGGGACGCAACCAGCATCGTACGTTGGAGGTTGTCCGGATTGCGTGGCGCCCCGAGGCGCGGCATCCGGAGTGTCGACGCGGTCGGCTGCCTCAGGCGCAAGCCTCGACACGCGTAGCCTGCAAGGCCCGATAAGGATCTCGTCGTGAGGCAGCACCGGCGCGTGCCGCACCACCCTGACGCCGTTGACCATCGTACCCGCCAGCGTACCCAGGTCTTCCAGGACGATGACGTCTGCTTCGCAAACCAGCCGGGCATGTTGCCGGCCGATCCTCCAGGTCGGAATCCGCAACGCGCAATCAGCGCCTCTTCCAATCAGCACCGGCGCGGGCAGCTTGAGCTGCTGCTGCGCGGCGTCCTCAAAGGTCAGTTCAATATTGAGCATCACGGCCTTCCGCCAATGTCGAACCTGCACCCGCCGAACGCGTGACCCATTGCGAGCCGGCGCCCGCGTAGGGATCCCACCCAGCCGCATCGGAAGGCACCGCCGTTCCCAGTTGGGGAGGATCCGGAAACGTCGACTCAAGCATCTCGCGTCCGCGCCGAACGCGATCCGCCATGGCGGGCTCGCCCTGCGAAACGATCTTCGGCGTCACGAAGATAGCCAGTTCGGTCTCGCGGCGCTGATAGCGGGTAGAGGAAAACAACGCGCCCAGGATCGGGATGTTCCGCAGACCCGGCAAGCCGCTGACGTCGGAGCCCTGCTCGCGCGAGAGAAAGCCGCCGATGACAAGCGTGTTGCCGGAACGCACATTGAATTCGGTGGACGCGCGGCGTGTCCGCAGCGCCGGGCCGCCGGGAAGGCTTAGCGAGGTGTCGACTGAACTGGCCTCCACTTCGATGAGCGACCGGATGACGCCGTTGCGGTCGATCCGAGGCGTGATGTTCAGCGACACGCCATAGGGTTTGAATAGCGTGGTGGGATTGCCTCGCGCATCGGTTGAGGCATAGGGCACTTCCCCGCCTGCAAGAAAGGTCGCGCTCGCGCCGCTTCGGGCAAGAAGCTGCGGTTGCGCGAGCATGACCGCTTCTCCGGTTTGCGCCAGCGCGGCAATACGTGCCGACAGCAAGGCGTTGACGCCGAAGTAACCCGCGGCCGACGAGACCGGTGCCGCCGTCTCGATGATCTGCTCGCCAGGCCGGGTCATGCGGCCACGAGATCCGCCATCCCACGCCAATCCTGCATTGACGCCCCCCTGCGTCAGGCCATCCCAGCGCACGCCGAACTCCTGCAGCCGCGACGTGGGAATTTCGACCACCTGCACGTCCAGCAGCACCATGCGGTCCCACCCGACCTGTCCCGTGAAATCCACGACCTCCGGATACCGGTCCGCCAGCGCCGCGATGCGCGAGCGGTCATCGTCGGACAGATCGTCGCCTTCGATCAAAATGCGTCCGCCCACGCTCGAGCTTCGCGCACCTGGAATGCGGGAGAGCAGGCTATGAACCTCTTCGCGCAAGCGCGGCGTACCGGCGGCCACCACGCGCAGCTCATAGGCCGCGATGCGATCGCGGCCTGCCCAGACATGCACGGACGACACGCCTTCCGCCCGTGCGAACACCACGATCTCGCGCCCTTCGGCAGCCAGGGCGCTGACCACCTGGCTATTGCCGATGGCCACCCGCCTCACGCCAGGGTGCGGCAACACGCGGGTCTCGCCGACCTGCAGTTCCAGTGTCTGGGTGTCAGACCATGCGGGGTGGCAAACCAGGCACAGCACGAAGACCAAGAAAGCTCTTATTGGCGTCATGGCCCCTCCGAGTCGACGCTTGCCCACGCGTCCAGGCGATCGCCATAAAGAATGGCAACGCCCGGCGCAGGCTTGGGTTCAGCGTCCAGTCCGATGAGCGAAGCCAGATCGCTTTGCGCGGCGGGGTTGACGGATATTGCGTCATCGCGATGACGCAGCATTGCAGTCAACACCCCAGCCTGCCGCGCGGCGATGAACCGCATGGCTTCATCGGGCGTCGCCGCCAAGGTGATGTTGCCCGCGCCGTCCTCGCCCCCGCCGGTCAGGACGCGCATGCTCTGCAGCACCGGCACGGTGAGCTCGCGTTGGCGGTGATTGAAGGTCACATAGATGTCGATCGCGTCGCCGCCCTTCAGCATGTCCGCCAGCCCGCCCAGATCTGTGGCGGCAACCGTGAGGGCGCGCTGCCCCGCCTGGAGCCGCGCGGCCAGCGAGGGCTGCGGCGCTTCGAAGGTCATGAAACTTCTGAGCAGGGGTTCGCCATGCGCGACATCAGCAAGAAGCGTGGCGCCGATCACGCTGCCGACCTCAAGGGGATCCACACTGGCCCCCGGCGCCCAAGGCTGCGGAATCTGGCGCACAGCAAGGTGCACCTCTTCGAGTAGCGTGCCGGCCGGCAGGTCATAAGCAGCCACCAGGCGACTGACCGACGGCGTGTGCGCCTCGGCCTCCAGCGCCTGGACGCGCTGCTGGACGTGTTCCCGCACGGCCCAGGCGGCGACCAGCCCTGCCATCACGGCCAATCCGTATACGCCGGTACGGCGCAGCCGCGCGGCGCCGCGAATGATCCAGGGATTCATGGCGCCCACCCCAGTGCACGCAGCCCGCTGCCGCCGTCCAAAGGCACCAACCACAGCTTCATCCGCTCGCGTTCACGCGCCCACCATTGATCGGCGCCATCGCCCTGCTGAACCCATCCCGCCCGCCGCATTCCGGCATCGAGGAGTTCGGCCAGTTTTTGCGGTGGCACCGCGTACTGCCAGATGCGGTCGGAAACCTTGACGCCGGACTCCATCACAGCGACATCCGATTTGACGCGCGCGCCCTTCGGCAGCCACCCGGGCAACTGCGCGGTGGGAGCCGCACGAACACTGATCGCCGAAAGGCTGCCGACAGTACGGTCCATTCCAGCACTTTCCAATTGCGCCACCCAGCGGTCACTGCCGATGCGGCCGGACAAGATGAGTTGTCCTGGCAGCACGTGCAGATCTGCCAATGCAGGCTGCTGGGCAGCCAGCGTTTTGGCTACGGCCGACGGGCTTTGGGGCACATCGAACACCCATACCTGCGCGGGCATCCCGTGCAGCCACATCCGGTCTGCCAGGCGCTCGCGCACAGCCCCCGCGGGCAATTGCAGGCCCTCAAGGCTGAGGACGCCCGCTGACGCACTGGCGCGCTGAGGCAGCAACAACCCACCACATAGGCCAACGCCGACTGCGAGGAAACCAAGGCGGCGCCACCTGCCCCACCGCTTGGGAAACGTTCGGGCCCGATTCATCTTCCGTCCTCCACACGCTTGCCAAGCCGATCATTCGGCACCACGTCATGCCACGCCGAAAGCCAATCCAGCGACAACGCAGGCCGCCTCCATGGGACCTCGACCTTGCTGACCTGAGGCTGCATGCGCTCGGCCTCGGCCAGCGACGTGCGGCCGGCCTGCAACCACCCTGCCGACGACGCGCCTATGCGTCGTTGCGCGTCGGCGTCGCCATGCGCATAGCCCGCTCCGCTTGCGACACTGATGTGACGCGAGATCGGCAATCCAAACATGGCGTTCCCCGGAAGCGGCAGCGAACGGGTCTGCACGGACAACAACTGCATTGCCCCGCCGAACCACTCGTTCTGCAACGCCGCGGCGCCGGCCACGGCGGTCCCGGGCCGACTCTGGGCCGCGTCGGTCAGGACCATTCCTGACGGCGCACGCAGCGTTGCCGCCGGCTGGCCCAACGCCACCGCCATGACAGCCTGCCGGCTGGCTTGCGTGTTGCGCTGCGCTGAAAACTGCATGGCGCCGATATCGGAGACCGCCCAGAGCAGCACTGCCATCAGCGGCAACATCAGCAACGCCTCGACCACCGCCTGCCCGCGTTCGGTTGACCCGCGCCTCTTCATCGAAGCCTCCCGGCCTGCACGGCTTCCTGCTGCGTAAGCGCGGACAGGCGAGCCTGCCAATAGGGCCGAAAGAGCGTGGCCAGTTCCGACCTGCCGTCGGCGCGCCGTTCCGGCCGCGCAAAGTGCGTCTCGGCCGCCGTGCTGACCGTGACGGCGCCGGTCCGCCCCAATGCGGTGTAGCGAAACTGACCACTTGGCGCGGTGACGGCGCTGTCGGCGTCCGTGGTTTTAACGACGGAGGAATCCAGGCTGACCGCAATGGCAAACCGTAAGGGCTCAGCAAGACGCTTCGACGCGACTTCCCGATACGCCGGCAATCCGCGCCCAGGCCAGCGCCGGGCCGACGCCATGGCGTAGGAGTTCGCCATCGGATTGGTGGCCCCGTCAAAGATGTTCCACGAGGTGGCGTGCTCGACCCACCGCCAGAAGTCCTCCTGCGAAAAGTCCGCGGGTGGATCTTCGACAAATTCCACGTCGTCTGGGGCACGGCTTTTTTCGCCCTGCACGGTTCCCCATCCCATCGCGTACTCACGAAAGTAGCAGCCGATCCAGCGGTTCGAGCGCAGCGCGTGGTAGGACTGCGTGTCCAACGCGCCCCAATGGCCGTCCGGCCCCAGCCAGGTCGAACCGCGCCGCCTGAGCTCGTGCCGATGCAAGGGACAACGTGAGCTGACGGCCCAAGGATTGCGACGTGTGTCGTTGCGGCGATCCAGGAACCCATAGCGAGCCACCGCGTCTTCCGTTGCAGGGCGCAAGCCGGCCTTGCGCGTCGCGGCGTGGCGCTCCGTGTAGCCAGGCCACCCGTCGGTCAGCAGTCTCAGATCAATTGGCGATGCAGCAGCGGACGCCCCGCCAGCGTTGATCTCACCGAACGCCGGATAGTTGGCAGCCAGCACCTCACGCATTGCACGCTCCCGTGATGCCGTAAGGTCACCCACAATCTCTCGCGCCGCCATTTCCAGCACCTGATGCACGACGCGATCGTGTTGCGCGAAAGCAGAGGCGAGCCGGCCGTCGGCATTCGAAGGCCCCCGCGCGCCCTGATAGGCCGCCCCGGCGTCGGGTCCGAAAAGCATGGCGATCAGGCTGGCCGGCGGGTTGCCTCGCTGGCGCTGCGATTGCATCGCATCGAGATAGTGCGCGGACGCTCCCAACGTCACCATATGCGCCATGGCAACCTGATGCGCGATCTGGCTGCGATTCACGTAGGCAATGGCATTGAGTGCCCGCGCCTGAACCAGCGCGCCGCTATAGGCGGCCGCGTCGGCCGCATGGGTGAGGCGGCTTCGCGCCTCGATGGTCTGGCCAAAGTTGTACAGGACCACCAGCGACGCCGCACCGACGGCCGCAATGACGATACCCAAGACCAGGGCTTGGCCGCGCTGTTGATCGGCGAACATGATGGGATGCGCCCTCAATTCGCGATCTCGGCATTGCCGGTAAATGACTTGAGCGACCGCGCCTTGGTCTGCGCGGCAGCCTTCTGGGCCGCCTGCTGCGCGGCTTTGGACTGCGTGCTGCCATCTTCGCCAGCCAGCTCGCGAGCCATCGCTGCCGTCTGCGAACGCACCACTTGTCCGAAATACTGATAGACCGCGATTGCCGCGACGGCGACCAGCGCCACCACGACAATGTATTCAGTCATACCTTGGCCCAACTGGCGTTTTCGATGCCCCCACATGTCTGCTCTCCCGTGCAATGAACGTGGAGGCCAGTGTCGCCAGCCGGCGGCCGGCGGACAATTCGTGGATGCCGAGACGGACAAATTCGCCCCCGCACCTTGACGCGCGCGCCCGTCAAGAAACCTGGAAAAGAAGATGATTCAACCCCGTTTATCGCAAGGGTTTCCCCTATTGCCGGGCCGGATTGCCAGCAGTAGATTTGAGTTGCCGGGCTGTCTGACACCCATCGCGTGCGAAGCCGGGCAGGAGCGCCTCAGACTCATCTTGAGCTGGGGCGCTCTTCCATTTGGGGGGCCTGCTGGCGGGGCTTTGCTATTCGCGGGAGCTATTGCCCTTTCGCGTACGAGCCTTGGACGATCCCTACCATTGCACGCGAAACCCGATCATGCCACCCACGGAATGGTTGTCGCTCATGTTGTTGGTGGCGCCGGCTACGCTCAGGTTGCCATACACACCGTAGCGCCCCTTGTTCCACAGGTAGGTTCCACCGACGCCAAGCTCGGCCCACAGACGCTCATCCCGGCTTCGAAAAGACACGCCGGCCACGTTGACGTTTGTGCCATTCATGAACTCGTTATAGAGATTCGCGCTGGCGTACACATGCGTTCGCCCCGCCGCGCCCTTCGCACCAGAATATTCAGGTTCATAATCGAGCGACACGCCTAAACGTCCGGTCAGACTGTCGCCATCGTCAAGCCGCACCTTCGCGCCGAACGGGTCCGTGAAACTGTCGAAGTCCACGCGAGACCGAATCAACTGCGCCTGCGGAGTCAGCGAGAACCCCTTGCCGATGTCATAGCGATAGCCCGTCTCCACCGAGATGGCGACGCCGTTTCCGTTGTTGCCCTTCACCTCATCACGCCCGATCGTGCGCGACGAGATATCGCTGTCGAACCACATGGCCTGCAATTGTCCATCCACGTAGAACCCGCTGGCGCCGTACCACGTCAGGCTGGCGCCCACGCCCGTGCCTGTCGTGTCGATCTTGCCCCGGCCATACGGAGACGCAATATCGGCGGACGCGTTGCCATGGGAAAGATTCACGCCGGCCACCAGCATCGATCCATCCGGCCGGCGGTTCGCCACGACGTCAATGCCGGTTTGCAGCTTCCACAGATCGATATCCCGGCTCGACTTCGTCGCCGACTGTGCCGGGTTCATTGAACTGGTGGAGCCTTGGATGCGAGCCCACCCTCCGTATTTTTCTCCGGCTGCGGGCAGTTGACCGTCAGTTCGCCAGAACCGGTTTTCGATGCGTTGCTGCAACGTCGGCACCGTATTGAGGGAAGCGAGCACCTGGGGATACTGCTCGAAAAGCGGTATGCCAGGCTGATAGCGCGGCCCCTCTTCGGGCATGCCGGGAATTTCCTCCGCCGGTGCGCCAGGCCCGGGTTCGGGTTCCGGAATGGGTCCGGGTCCGGGTCCGGGCCCTGGTTCCGGTTCGGGAGCCGTCCCGGGCTCCCTGAACTTGGATACGAGGTACCAGTGACCGTCCGCGGGCGTCTCGCTGCCGCCGTGTTCAAGCGTGTACGCATACGCGCCGGCGATCACGGCTTGCTGACCGTTTTCGGCCCGGTAATCGCCCTGAAGGGTGAAGGCATTTGCGGGCGACGCGCCGCCGACCTCTATAACTCGAATGCCGTTTACCGTCTGCGCCCCGCTGCCACTCAGGTTGGTGACTTTGACAGCGGTATCGCCCACAACATCGCCCGTCACAACCAGTTTGTCAGCGGGCGACGCGTCATTGCCTAGCACGGTCTCCAGATGCAACAACGAACCGCTGCTACCCGTATAGTTTCCGCTGATGGTCAGCGTGCCCAACGATGCCCCGGGCGATACGGTGCCTGCGTTGACGACACTGCCCACCCGTCCGCGCCCTTCCAACGTACCGCCCGTAAGAATCTGCATCGACGCGCCCGACAGATCGCGATTGACCTGAAGAATGCCCGCGCCGCCTATTCGCGCGACACCCGTAAAGTCCCTGTGGTCCGCATTCAGGATGGTGCGCCCCGCCATCGCTTCGAGCCGCCCCCCGCCGACCAATCCAGTATTGGACCCCGCAGCATTGTTGGCGCCATTGTTGATCGTCGCATCGAACACATAACTGGAAGACGTGTGATTGAAAATCACCCGGCTGTCGCCCGGGCCAAATGAAACGCGCGTGGTTTCCAGCGTGCCAGGCGCGACCGGCGCAGTGCCCACATCGCTGCCGATGACAAGCTTGCCGATCCCGGAAGCTGTCGAGCCTATCAGCGCGCCGGGAGCGATCACCTTCCCGCCTTCGGAGATCGTCAGGCTGCCACTTCCGAACGAGCCAATCTGAATGGGCGAGGCGGAAAGCCACTGAGAATTGGCCCCGCTAACAATTACCGCTCCTTTGCCGCCAAAGACGCCAATGGAGCCTGAACCCGTCGAAACATAGCCGCCATCCGCGATGTTCAAACTCCCAACACCCGACATCCCGATGAAGAGCAGCTGATTGTTTATCCATTGCGAGCCCGCGCCAGTGACGGTCACAACGCCTACGCCATCGTCGAATTCCCCGAGGGTGGCGCGCTGACTCTGGACCACGCCGCCCCCGGCAACCGTCAGTGTCCCTGCCGCACTCCACCCTACATTCAGCATGCTCAAACCGTTGAAGGACACCTCCCATCGCGCGTTCGGTCCGGTCACCGAGACCAACCCGGCGCCGCCGGAAATACCCCCCAGGTAAGCGTCGGGGCTGCTCAACAGGCCGCCACTCAACACATTCAGCGTGCCGGTTCCCGCGTTACCGACAAGGAGAGAAGTATTTATGTTCCAGGGGGAAGCCTGCGTGCCCGGGACGGATACCGTCTGCCCGCTCTCGATGGTGATCTGAGCGGCCGATAGCCAAGGAAATGCCAGGAGAGGGAGCAGCGACGAGCGAGAAAGCACGCCGGCGTGCAGAGCGTTGTTTTTCATGAAACTTCCTCCGATCGAGCTTCGGTATCAGCACATGCCAAACATCGGACGGGGCGGATGGGTCCTCCCGTCATCGCCCACAGCCGTGAGCGGTTTCGAGGATTATTGAGGAATAGTCCTTTTGGACGAGGAAGTGTTACGCGGGGTTACCAATACAGAACGGTCAACGATGCGCGGTCATTGAGCCTTCTCGTACGCCCGGACGCCAAAAACAAAACAGCCGCCATTGCTGGCGGCTGCGATACCTGATTGCTCAGGTTTCTTTCGTAGCCTTCCGAAAAGCTGGTCGTCACAGTGGCGACCGCGGACCCGTTCCTCTTCCGTCCACCCCTGGAGACGCTGGAGTTCTCATTCCCCTCCCCCGAGCGTGTGGGCGAAGGTACTTCTGCTAAATGAGATGCTGGCTCAGCGCATCACACCCGCCGAGCGGGCACGCCGCTTGACCACCCGTCCTCAAGACGTCACCCGCATCGTCAATCTTGGGCACTCCACGAAGATCGACACGATCTCAGCGGCCTTGCGAACTATGGGAAAGGATTTCGATATTTCTGTTCGTGAAGCGTAACCAGACGCGCCCGGCTAGATCTAAGGGCACCGTGGAAAAGTAGAGGTCAATGCTTGGCTGGGAAGTCGGCCGGCCACCGCATGCGACGCGGCGCGTCTGGCGCGTCCTTGGGCTGAGGAGTTACCGGCCGCTCGGGATCTTGAGGCGGGGTTGGCCGCTTGGTATTGCCATCCTTCGGGGTATCGCTCATCGGGGAACCTCACACGCAGTAGCGCCTACCCGGCGCTGTCGTGGTCATCATCGCATGAGCGAATGCTACATGGTAGCCCCGATGGCCTCGCGTAAGCCTGAAGCCCGTTCATCTGATCAGCCCATCCTGTAGCATCCTTTCCGACCTCGCCAAGTCGTCGTCCGAGGGCTTTGAACTTGGCCGAGACACCTCCAAATAGGCCGATCCAGTCGGGGCCGGCGCCATCAGGTCCGCCCCTGGGCTTGGTCGTGCAGGATCGGCCTGTGATCGCCCTCCCAAGACACATCGGCCTCCATATTTCCCAAAGTGGCGCTGGACCCGGTCCAGCGGGCTCAGTTCCACAACACGAATGCCATCGAAACAGCGCTCAGCCAGAGCGGCAAAAATTCCCACACACAAAAGAAAACGCGGGCTGCATGAACTTCATGCAAACCCGCGTCAATTCTTGGTAGGCCCCCCGAGAGTCGAACTCGGCACCAACGGATTATGAGTCCGCTGCTCTAACCAGGCATGAGCTAGAGGCCCAGGAAATTTACTGCCCTTCCAGGAAGCTCTTCAGCTTGTCGGCCCGGCTGGGGTGACGCAGCTTGCGCAGCGCTTTAGCCTCTATTTGGCGGATGCGCTCGCGCGTGACGTCGAACTGCTTGCCCACTTCTTCCAGGGTCTGGTCGGTGCTCATTTCGATACCGAAACGCATGCGCAGGACCTTGGCTTCACGCGGGGTCAGAGAGTCTAGCACTTCCTTGACCACGTCGCGCATCGAACCATGCAGCGCTGCATCCGAAGGCGCCAGCGTGGACGTGTCTTCGATGAAATCACCCAGGTGCGAATCGTCGTCGTCACCGATGGGCGTTTCCATGGAGATCGGTTCCTTGGCGATCTTCAGGATCTTGCGGATCTTGTCCTCGGGCATGTCCATCTTCTGCGCCAGCGTCGCGGGATCCGGCTCAGCGCCGGTTTCCTGCAGAATCTGACGGCTGATGCGGTTCATCTTGTTGATCGTTTCGATCATGTGAACCGGAATACGGATGGTGCGTGCCTGGTCGGCGATGGAGCGCGTGATGGCCTGACGGATCCACCACGTTGCGTAGGTCGAGAACTTGTAGCCGCGACGGTATTCGAACTTGTCCACGGCCTTCATCAGGCCAATGTTGCCTTCCTGGATCAGATCCAGGAACTGCAGGCCACGGTTCGTGTACTTCTTGGCGATCGAGATCACCAGACGCAGGTTGGCTTCGGTCATTTCGCGCTTGGCCTTGCGAGCCTTGGCTTCGCCGGTGGCCATGCGCTTGTTGACGTCCTTCAGGTCCTTCAGCGGCAGCACGACGCGCGTTTGCAGGTCGATCAGCTTCTGCTGCAGTTCCTGCACGGCGGGAATCTGGCGCTCCAGCGTTTCGGCGTACGGATGGCCAGCGGCCACTTCGTCGACGACCCACTGCAGGTTCGTTTCGTTGCCGGGGAACACCTTGATGAAGTGCAGGCGCGGCATGCCGGCCCGGTCCACACACGTATGCAGGACAGCGCGCTCGAGCTGACGGACTTCTTCAACCTGGTTGCGCAGCGTGTCGGCCAGCTTTTCCACCATCTTGGCGGTGAAGCGGATGCCCATCAGTTCGTTCTGGATGGATTCCTGGGCGCGCACGTAGATGTCCGACTTGTAGCCGTCCTTCTCGTACGACAGGCGCATCTTGTCGAACTGCTTGTTGACCTCGTCGAACTTGGCCAGAGCCTTGACGCGCAGGTCTTCCAGCTGCTTGCTGGACATGCCGCCGGCGGGGCCGTCGTCGCTTTCGTCTTCATCCGCGGTGACGCCAGCGCCGGCGTATTCTTCGCCGTCTTCCGGATCGACTAGGCCGTCGACGACTTCGTCGATCTGCGCCTGGCCTTCACGCACGCGGGTGATGTGGGCCAGGATTTCGTTGATGGTGGTCGGGCAGGCCGAGATGGCCATGACCATGTGCTTCAGGCCGTCTTCGATGCGCTTGGCGATTTCGATTTCGCCTTCGCGGGTCAGCAGCTCGACCGAGCCCATTTCGCGCATGTACATGCGGACCGGGTCGGTGGTGCGGCCGAAATCGGAGTCCACGGTCGTGAGCGCGGCTTCGGCTTCGTCTTCGACGTCGTCGTCGTTGGACGCCACCGGCGCGTTTTCGCTCATCAACAGGGTTTCGGCATCGGGCGCCTGGTCATAGACCGCGATACCCATGTCGCTGAAGGTGCTGATGATGCCGTCGATGGCTTCCGCGTCGACCAGATCGTCGGGCAGATGGTCGTTGATTTCGCCGTACGTCAGGTAGCCGCGGTCCTTGCCCAGCTTGATCAGCTGCTTCAGGCGATTGCGGCGCGCTTCGTATTCTTCCGGCGTGACGGGACCGCGGGCGATCAGGTCCTTGGGATCGGCCTTGCCACGCTTGCCGCCGCGCTTCGGCGGCTTCAGGTCGGGCAGGACTTCGCCTTCGCCGTCCATCGGATCGTCGAAACCATCGGAGTCGTTGTTGGCGTTCTTGGCGGGGCGGCCCGGACGGCGGCCGCTCGGTGCGGGGCGCGCGCTGCCGACCAGGTCGGCAAGCTTGTCTTCGGCCTTCTTGGCGCGGGCCTTCGTCACCTTTTCAGGCTTGTCCGCGGCAACGGCCGTCTTGGCTGCCTTTTTGGCAGCTGTCTTGACAGCGGGCTTGGCGACCTTCACCGCCGTCTTGGCGGGCGCTTTTTCCGCGGCCATGCTGACGGCGCGCTTGGGCGCCACAGCCTGGTTTTCGGCCGCATCAATTGCAGAGGAGGATTTGCCGGTGGATTTGGTCATAGTCGCTTCCGTGGTCGTCGCAACCCGTTTGGGCATGTTGCACCGCATAACGCCGCGCCGGGTACGGACCCGGGGTGGCTTGGAATACGGGTAAATCTGGTGGATCGGCGGAGTTCACGCGGCTGCGTTGTTCGCAGCACCGGCTCTTTCGAGCCCTTCTGGCGCCGTACCGGGTGCTTTACCGTTCTGGCGCAAGACGTGCATGACCTCATTCATCGGCGGGTTCCGGACGTTGGGGGGGCTGCCTGCCTATAAATAGGCTTTGCTCGCTTATCGGGCCATTGCCCCAAGCAGCTAGGTATACACAGCACCCGAACCACTAACGCCACGCGGAATGACCGCCGCTGAACTGCTATTGATCCACCGCTCAGCTATATTAATTAACCATGTAACAATTCAGACACACGCATCCGGATTTTCTGAAGCGTTCAACTACCGGGTGCCCGAGCGGCTTGCCGCTCTCGTCCAATTGGCACAATAAGTATTAGATTCCGGCATCCGGAATAGATTCCGGTGCCAAACTACATTTCACGTTCCTGCTACTGCTGTACCGGTATGGGGAACAATCAACTTCCATACCGACCGTCAATTTTGTCGATCATGCAACAGTCGGGCCGCAACTGGCAATGGCGGTAAGCCTTGACCAGCGCACTTGGGCGCCCCGCATGAGCGGAAAACCTTTGATTTTAGCGTATTTAGCGCAACCCAGCACCTTTCAAGACCGTCATACGGCTAGACAGCTCGAGATAGCGTTTGCGCGCCTCTTCCGAAGCAAGCCCTGCAGCCGCCAGCTTGGCCATTTCCGTTTTCGCCGAATCGAATTCGATTCGCCGCAAGGCGTCGTCCCATTCGGTCTGGGGATCAGGCAGGTCTTCCTGCGCGAGCATGTCCGCCCGCAGGCCCTTCAAGACCGTGGCAAGGTCCGAATCGGGCTCAGCGGCCTCCAGCAACGCACCGACATGGCGCGCACCGCTGGTTTGCGCCAGCATGATCAGGTCCCGTACCAATCCTAGATGGGGGCCATGGTCGATGACTTCAAGCTGCTGGTCGCCCATGGAGTCAACCAGTTCGGGATGGGCGAGCAGCAGACTCAACAGCCGCTTGGCCAGGGACGGCATGGTGCGGCGCCCCTCGAAGCCGCCAACGTCGTTGTCGCGCCGGCCTTTCCAGTTGCCCTTGCCACCTTTCCAATCGCCCTTGCCCTTCCAGTCGCCCTTACCTTTCCAGTCGCTTTTACCCTTCCATTCCTGCTTGCCGCCTTGTTGCCATCCGCCCGCGCCGCCGCTCGGCTCGTCGCCGTGCGAGGCGTACTGGCCGTAATCGGTGAAGTCCGACTCGTCTGCCGGAATGTCGCTGAAATCGTGGTTGCCGAAGTCGTAGCCCATGTCAGGCGGACCGCCGTCATGACCGGGCTCGCTACCCGAAGGCATTCCGGCTTCACCCGCGCCGGGCGCTGGCCGCGGGCCGGGTGCGAACGGTTTGGCGGGTTGCTGCGCCAAGACCTGCGCCATTTCCTCGGGCGTCAGCTGAACCAGCTTGGCCATTTCCCGTTCGATCTGCACGCGCAGCGCACATTCAGGAATCGCTGACAACAGCGGCTTGGCCTCGTGAAGGCAACTGGCGCGGCCTTCGGCTTCGTTCATGTTGTGACGCGATGCAAGCTCGTCCAGGAGGAACCGGGACAGCGCCACGGCATCGCCCAGACAGGCACGGAACGCTTCGGCCCCCAATTCGCGCACGTACGAATCGGGATCGTGCTCGGCCGGCAGGAACAGAAAGCGGATCGCGATATCGTCCCTGAGCACCGGCAGACAGGCCTGCAGCGCGCGCCAGGCAGCACGCCGTCCGGCCTTGTCGCCGTCGAAGCTGAAGATGACCTTGTCGCTGGACCGCAGCAGCTTCTTGACGTGATCCGGGGTGGTCGCGGTGCCCAGCGTGGCGACGGCATTGGCGATGCCCTGCTGCGCCAGCCCGACCACGTCCATGTAGCCTTCGACGACGATGACCTGACCTTCCTGGCGGATGGCTTGGCGCGCCTCCCACAGGCCGTAGAGCTCCTGCCCTTTTGAAAACAGAGGCGTCTCGGGCGAGTTCAGGTATTTGGGCTCGCCTTTGCCGATGATCCGGCCGCCAAATCCGATGAGACTGCCGCGCGCGTTGCGGATCGGAAACATAACCCGCTCGCGGAAGCGGTCGTAGCGGCGCCCGTCTTCAGACTCGATGACAAGTCCGGACTCCACCAGCGTGGGGTCTTCGTAATTGGGAAACACCTGGGACAAGCCGTGGCGGTCCGTACCGGACCAACCCAATCCGAAATGCGCTGCAATTTCGCCGGTCAGACCGCGCTGCTTCAAATAGCGGACGGCTGCGGGAGAAGCACGCAACTGTTTCAGGTAATGGGCTTGGGCCGCATCGAGCACCTGCGTATGGCGGGACTCTTCGGCCTTGCGGCGTGCCGATTCCTGCTGCTGGCGGGGACTGCGGTTTTCTTCGGGGACCGTCATTCCCGCCGACGCCGCGAGCGTGCGCACGGCGTCGGGGAAACTGGCGCCCGTATGTTCCATCAAGAAGGTGATGGCGCTGCCGTGTGCACCACATCCGAAGCAGTGATAGAACTGCTTGGTGGGGCTGACAGTGAACGAGGGGCTTTTTTCGTTATGAAAGGGGCACAGGCCAAGCAAGTTGGCCCCACCCTTTCGCAACTGCACATATCGCCCGACAACGTCGACGACGTCGACTCGGGCGAGCAAATCCTGGATGAATGATTCTGGAATCAATAGATTCGGGAATCAGAAATCAATACAGGCGCGGGGGCAGTTGTTGGCTACGGATGCGCTTGTAGTGGCGCTTCACGGCGGCGGCATGCTTGCGCTTGCGCTCGGCGGTGGGCTTCTCATAGAACTCGCGCGAGCGCAGTTCGGTGAGCAAACCGGTCTTTTCGATGGTGCGCTTGAAGCGGCGCAGAGCGGCTTCAAACGGTTCGTTTTCCTTCAGTCGAACGATAGGCATAAAGTAATTGGCCTGCTTGTAGGGTAACAAAGTTGATGACAAACCTGGCTTGCTTTTCCAGCAACGCCTTGAAAGCGCAACCCGGGCACGCTTTCGCCCGGGTTTGAGCTGGCTGTTTCCGTTACCCAAAGACTACCCAGAGAGTAACAAGCCAAGTTCGGTTTAGCGATAACCAGCGATTCTAGCATGGGTAAGGACGGTTTGCCTACTGCCAGCGCTCGACTGCGGCCAGCACCCCGTCCCTGCCCCGCTTGCGATCAGCTCTGGGAACCCTTGCGGATCCAGGCTTCCAGCTGATGGGGACGCAAGCTGTCGTAATCTTCAAACGGCTGGTGAATCCAGGGATTCGTGGGCAGCTTCTCGACGTAATAGTCGGGCGTTGCCAGGGAATGCCCCTTCCACCACAGCACGGCGCTGCGCAATTCGGTGATGTCGGCGAACTGGCTCTTCAGGTGATCGAACACCTTATTGAACGTCTTGCCGGTATCCACCATGTCGTCCACCAGCAACACCCGGCCGGAAAGCGTGCCGCGGGTGATGGTGATGAACTGGGCGATGTCCATGTCGCCTTGCTTGGTGCCGGCTGCTTCGCGATAGCTGCTGGTGGCAAGAATGCCCAGCGGCACGTCAAAAATACGCGACATGACGTCGCCTACACGCATACCGCCGCGCGCCAGGCAAAGAATCTTGTCAAACTTCCAGCCCGACTGATGCACCTGCAAAGTAAGGCGCTCGATCAAGCGGTTGTAATCGTCCCACGTTACCCACAGATGGCTATCGTCACTGGTCGGCGTGCTCATAGGCAAGCATCTCCTGCACAAAAATACGAAAAGGCCGCCGCCGGTATGACCGGCGGCGGCCTTGGGAATAATAACCCGATGTCAGCCCTTCAGGGGATGACGCAAAACAATGGTCTCGTTGCGGTCCGGACCGGTGGACACGAGGTCGATCGGCACACCGCAGACTTCCGCCACGCGCTCGAGGTAGCGGCGCGCCGCGGCGGGCAGCTTGGCGTATTCGGTGATGCCGACGGTGGACTCGCTCCAGCCGGGCAGCTCTTCGAGCACCGGTTGCGCCTGCGCCACGGCGTGCGCGCCATAGGGCAGCACGTCGCGGAATTCACCATTGACGCGATAACCGACGCCCAACTGGATGGTTTCCAGGCCGTCCAGCACGTCCAGCTTGGTGATGCACAGACCGGAAATACCGTTCAGACGGACCGAACGCTTCAGCGCCGCGCCGTCGAACCAGCCGCAGCGGCGCGGACGGCCCGTGACCGAACCGAATTCCTTGCCGATGGTGGCCAGGCGGGTGCCGATCTCGTCGACCAGTTCCGTGGGGAACGGGCCGGAGCCGACGCGCGTGGTGTACGCCTTGGTGATGCCTAGGACGTAATCCAGTTGCTGGGGACCCACGCCGGCGCCGGCCGAGGCCGCACCTGCCACGCAGTTGCTGCTGGTGACGAAGGGGTACGTGCCGTGATCGACGTCCAGCAACGCGCCTTGTGCGCCTTCGAACAGGAGGCGCTTACCTTCCTGCTGCATGGCGTACAGGTTGCTCGAGACATCCTTGACCATCGGGGCGATGGCCGGCGCGAGCGCCATGGCTTGATCGCGGACTTCGTTGGCCGAGACGGCTTCCGCGCCCAGGTACTTGGTCAGCACGAAGTTGTGGTAATCCAGCACTTCGGCGAGCTTTTCGTCGAACAGCGAAGGATTGAAGAGATCTTGCACGCGCAGGGCACGGCGGGCGACCTTGTCTTCGTAGGCCGGGCCGATGCCGCGACCGGTGGTGCCGATCTTGCCTTCGCCCTTGCGTGCTTCACGCGCCTTGTCGATGGCGACGTGGTACGGCAGGATCAGCGGGCAGATCTCGGAGATCTGCAGGCGCGAACGCACATCCAGGCCGGCGGCCTCCAGCTCTTCGATTTCCTTGAGCAGGGCTTCCGGGGACAGCACGACGCCATTGCCGATGAAGCAGGTGACGCCGGGGTGCATGATGCCCGACGGGATCAGGCGAAGAATCGTCTTCTTGCCATTGATCCACAGCGTATGGCCGGCATTGTGACCGCCCTGGAAGCGGACCACGCCCTGGACGGATTCCGCCAGCCAGTCGACGATCTTGCCCTTGCCCTCGTCACCCCATTGGGTGCCGATTACGACTACGTTCTTGCTCATGATACGAATCAATTTCGAGTTTCTCGGGAAATCCGGAAATCTCCCCGCGGCCCCCTCGTTTCCGAGAGGGAGTTAGTCACAGCGTTTTGACCGTCCAGACGCCATCCTGCAGCGCCAGCTCGCGATCGCAAACGAATTCGTCCTGATCCTGCTCGTGACCGGGCAATACCTGAACGACGATTTCCCCTGACCGGCGCAAGCGGCGAACCGCCTCGGTCAGAGCGGGGGCTTGCCCCCAGGGCGCACGAACCGCTCGCGCCCTTTCCGCCGGCGGCAGACCCGCCGCCAGCTTGCGTAAATCAAGACTGAAGCCCGTGGCCGGACGCGCGCGGCCGAACGCGCGGCTGACGTCGTCGTAGCGGCCACCACTGACCAACGCGTCGTGCCAGCCTTCGGCGTACAGGGCGAACTTGACGCCCGTGTGGTAAGCGTAACCGCCCACGTCGGCCAGATCCACACTGAACGACACGTTCGGCGTCGCATCCACCACCGCCTGAAGCGCGTCGAGCGCCTCGGCGACACCCGGCAATGCCGGCAGGTCGCGACGGGCAACCTTGAGCACTTCGGGACCACCGTACAACGTGGGCAGCAACTGCAGCGCCTTCAACGTTTCCGGACGGATGCCGGGCGCGCGCGCCACGAGCTCACCCAATCCGGGCACATCCTTGTCGCGCATCAGCCGGATGGCGTCCTGCGCCAGTTCGGCCGCTGCCGGGTCCGATTTCAGGATGGCGCGAAGCACGCCGGAATGACACAGATCCAGGCGCGGATTGCGAACGCCAGCGATGGCAACCGTTTCCAGCACGAGCTGGATGATTTCGAGGTCGGCTTCAAATCCGGCATGGCCGTAGATTTCAGCGCCGATCTGCAGCAATTCGCGGCTTGACAGCAAGTCCGAGGGGCGCGCATGTAGCACGTTGCCGCAGTAACACAGGCGGGTGACGCCCGCGCGGTTCAGCAAGTGCGCGTCGATGCGCGTAACCTGGGGAGTCATGTCCGCGCGCACGCCCAGCGTGCGGCCCGAAAGCTGGTCGACCAGCTTGCAGGTGCGCAGATCCAGATCGCTACCGGTGCCCGACAGCAATGAATCGATGTACTCGACCAGGGGCGGCGCGACCAGCTCGAACCCGTAAGTACGGTAAAGATCGAGAAGTTCGCGGCGCAGTTCCTCGATGCGCCGAGCCTCTGCCGGAAGTACGTCGGCAAGGCTTTCGGGCAGCAGCCAGTTACCCATGAATGTGTTTACCTGAATAACGCCAAGTGATGCGTGGGCGTCGCCCAAACGAAAAGCGGCTGAGGGGCGTAAGCCCGCTCAGCCGCTGCGGAATGTTTTCTAGCTTACGCGGTATTGTACATGGTTCAGCCGCGAGCGCCAGCCGTGGGTCGGGCGTGGCCGGACTGCCCGGCTGCGCCCTCGATACCGGGCGGAAGTCGTCCCGCCTGAAGCAGAAAAGCCCCTCGGGGACCCGAGGGGCTTTTCGTTCGTGCTAGCTGGGCAAGATCACTTGGCCGGCACGGTGACCGGCGCCAAGGCAGCGCCCGCCGGATCCTTCATGAACTGGAAGAAGCTGGAGCTGGGGTCCACGACCAGCACATCGCCCGGCTTGGAGAACGATGCCCGATAGGCTTCCAGGCTCTTGTAGTACGTGTAGAAGTCCGGGTTCTTGCCATAGGCCTGGGCGTAGATGGCTGCCGCTGCGGCGTCCCCCTCACCCATGATGCCCTGGGCCTTGGCGTACGCCTGGGCCACGATGACCTCGCGCTGGCGATCGGCTTCGGCGCGGATCTTCTCGCCTTCGGCGGCGCCGATGGAACGCAGCTCGTTGGCGACGCGGGTACGCTCGGCTTCCATGCGGCGGTAGACCGACTCGGAGATTTCCGGTGCGAACTCGATGCGGCGCAGGCGCACGTCGACGATCTGCACGCCCAGGGGCTCGGCACGCTTGGCGACGTTTTCCAGGATCTCCGTCATGATCTTGTCGCGTTCGGTCGAGACCACGTCCCGCACGGTACGCACGTTGACCGACGCGTTCAGGGCGTCGCGGATCTGAGCCTGCAGACGCTCTTGGGCCGCGCGCTCGTTGCCGCCGAACGTCACATAGAACACGCGGGGATCCGCAATGCGCCACTTGACGTAGGAGTCGATCAGCAGGTTCTTCTTTTCGGAAGTCTGGATGCGCTCGGCTTCGTTGGTTTCGATGGTCAGAATGCGCTTGTCGAGCGTGACGACATTCTGGAAAGGCGGCGGAACCTTGAAGTAAAGGCCAGGTTCGCTGATGACGCGGCGGACCTCGCCCAGCGAGAACACCAAGGCATAGTCGCGCTCGCGCACCACGAAAACGCTGGAGGAAAGGAGGGCCAGCACGATGAGCAGGCCGACCAGGATGGGCATAAGACGATTCATGTTCAGGACTCCTCCGGATTAGCGCGACATACGGTCGCGGGGCAGCGTGTTGCTATTGCTGCTGCCGGAAGGCTGCGGCACCGGCGCGGCCGTACCGCGCGGAGGCTGCTGGACAGGCGCATTGGACACGGGCGAGCCAGAGCTGCCGATGTTCGACTTGCCTGCGTCCTGAGCGGCCAGATGCATGATCTTGTCCAGGGGCAAATACAACATGTTGTTGTTGCTCTTGGTATCGACCATGACCTTGCTGGCGCGGGTGAAGATGTCCTGCATGCTTTCCAGGTACATGCGCTGGCGCATGACTTGAGGCGACTTTTCGTATTCGCCCAGGATGCTGGTGAAGCGCGACGTATTACCTTGCGCATCGCCGACGACCTTGGCCTTGTAACCTTCAGCCTGTTCCGTCATGCGCGATGCCTGACCGCTGGCCAGCGGCACGACCTGATTGGCGTAGGCCTGGCCTTCGTTGATCTGGCGCTCGCGATCCTGACCGGCCTTGACGGCGTCGTCGAACGCGGCCTGCACCTGCTCGGGCGGCTGCACGTTCTGGATGGCGACGGTGCTGATCTGCACGCCCGTCTGGTAGCGATCGAGGATCTGCTGCATCAGCGCCTGGACTTGGGAAGCCACCGTCGTACGGCCTTCGTACAGCACGAAGTCCATCGACTGCTTGCCCACGACTTCGCGCATGGCGGTTTCGGATGCCTGGCGCACGGACTCGTCCGGGTCGCGCGTCTTGAAGAGATAGTCGGGCGCGCCGTCTGCCTTCAGGCGGTACTGGACGACGAACTGCATATCGACGATGTTCTCGTCCGTCGTGAGCATCAGCGCTTCGGGCAGAACCTTGTTGCGCGCGCCGCCACGGAATCCGACTTCGAACGTGCGCAGTTGCGACACGTTGACGATTTCATGGCTTTGAATGGGGTACGGCAGACGCCACTGGAAACCGGCTTGCGACGTGCTCTTGTACTTGCCGAATTGGGTCACGACCGCGACCTGGCCTTCTTGCACGATGTAAAAGCCGCTGGCCAGCCAGATGCCCGCCGCGACCAGAGCAATGACGCCCAGGCCGATGCGTGTGCCGCGCGGGGATGGCGGCGTCATGCCGCCGCGGTTGCCGGGGCGGTTATTGCCGCCACCGCCCTTGCGCCCGAACAGGTTCCCGATGCGATTGTTGAAATCGCGCCAGACCTCGTCCAGGTCAGGAGGGCCGTCTCCGTTGCCTTGGGGCCGCTTGGGCGGCGGCTCGGAGCCATTGTTGTTTCCACGACCCCAACCGGGGTCATTCAGATTGAAGAGTTTGATAATTCGCGGCATTGTTTCCCACAATCTGTCCGGTCTCCGCAATTGCCCCGCGCAACGCATCCAAACCGGCGCGCTCGGTGGCGCTTACAAATACTCGCGCAATCGTACCATGTGCATCGCGCTCCACCCGCGGTTCCAATCCCGCCCGGTCGATCTTGTTGTATACCAGAATGGTTGGAATCGCGGCAGCGCCTATTTCGGCGAGGACCTTGTTCACTTCGAAAATCTGCTCATCCCGCTGCGGGCTGGCCGAGTCCACCACATGCAGCAGCAGGTCGGCGTGCACGGTTTCTTCGAGGGTGGCCCGGAAGGCAGCAATAAGGTTGTGAGGCAGGTCGCGGATGAAGCCCACGGTGTCTGACACCACCACCGATCCGGCGCCTTCGATCCAGATGCGGCGCGTCGTCGTGTCCAGCGTGGCAAAGAGCTGGTCGGCGGCGTAGGCGTCGGCCCGGGTCAGCGCGTTGAACAGCGTCGACTTGCCGGCGTTGGTATAGCCGACCAGGGACACCGACAGCGCCCCACCCCGCGCGCGGGCGCGCCTTTGGGTGATGCGCTGGCGCTCGACTTTGTCGAGCCGTTCGCGCAGCGTCTTGACCTTGGCGCCGATCATGCGGCGGTCCATTTCGAGCTGGGATTCGCCGGGGCCTCGCATCCCGATGCCGCCACGCTGCCGCTCCAGGTGGCTCCACATGCGCGTGAGGCGCGTGGCCAGATGCTGGAGCTGGGCCAGTTCGACCTGCAGCTTGCCTTCGTGGCTCTTTGCGCGCAGCGCGAAGATATCCAGGATGAGGGCGACGCGATCCACCACGCGCAAGTTGAAGGCGCGTTCAAGGTTGCGTTGCTGGGCGGGCGACAAAGGCTGATCGAAAAGGACGATATCGGCGAGCAGCGCCTGCGCCATCGCGACGCCCTCGTCGGCCTTGCCGGAGCCGATGAAGAACTTGGCGTCCGGACGATCGCGGCGGGCCGTCAGGGTGCCGACGATTTCGGCGCCCGCGCCCTTGGCCAGCATGGCGAATTCCTCGGCGTGCGCCGTGAAGTCCGGATCACCGAGATCCACACTGATGATCAGAGCGCGCATACATGCACCATATTCGAGCCAAAGCGAAAATGCCCGCCGACGGGAACCGTCTGGCGGGCAATAAAAGGTAAAGCTGGAGCGAGATTACTCAGCAGGGACTTCCACTTGAAAATTGACGGCACGCGCGGGAACGACGGTCGAGATGGCGTGCTTGTAGACCATTTGGGTGACCGTATTGCGCAGCAGCACCACGTATTGGTCGAAGGATTCGATTTGCCCTTGAAGCTTGATGCCGTTCACGAGGTAGATCGACACGGGCACATGATCCTTGCGCAGCGTGTTGAGGAACGGATCTTGCAGAGTTTGCCCTTTATTGCTCATTGGCCAGGCTCCATTTGATTGTTATTGAGTGATGACGCGCTTTTTGTACTGGTGGAGCACGCCGAAACACGTACTCTACAGGGTTTTCCCGGCCCGTGCTACTTGGCCGGGAAGCAAAAATGAGACCAGAGTTTTCCAGCTGAAAAGCCCTTGAAATCACGCCTGCAGGATCTTGTCGAGCGCTTGCAGAAGCATGTCGCATTGGCCTTCCGTACCTACCGTGATGCGCAGGAATTGGTCGATCCGCGCATGACGGAAATGACGCACGATGATGCTGCGTTCACGCAGGGCGGCGGCGAGCGTCGCGGCGTCTTTTTCCGGGTGGCGTGCAAACACGAAGTTCGCCGCCGACGGGAGCACCTCGAAGCCCAACGACTCCAGCCCTGCGGTCATGCGCGACCGGGTTTCGATCACGGCGTTGCGGGTCTGCTCAAAATACTCCGTATCCTCCAGCGCCGCCACTGCGCCGGCGGATGCCAGCCGATCGATGGGGTAGGAGTTGAAACTGTTCTTTACCCGCTCCAGGCCGTCGATGAGCGCGGCGCTGCCCACGGCAAAGCCCACGCGCAAACCAGCCAGCGAGCGCGACTTGGAAAGCGTCTGCACCACCAGCAGGTTGTCGTAGCGCGAGACCAGCGGGATCACCGATTCGGCGCCGAAATCCACGTACGCCTCGTCCACGACGACGACCGTGTCAGGGTTGCCGGCGACGATGCGTTCGACTTCGGCGGCGCTGAGTGCGCGACCGGTGGGGGCATTGGGGTTCGGGAAGATGATGGCGCCGGCCTGACCGTGGCGCGCCGGCAGGTAGTCTTCGACGTCGATGCGGAAGTCCGCGGTGAGCGGCATCGTTTCGAACTCGATGCCGTACAGGCCGCAATACACCGGGTAAAAGCTGTAGGTAATGTCCGGGAACCGCAGCGGGCGATCATGCTTGAGCAGCGCAAGAAATGCGTGCGCCAGCACCTCGTCGGATCCGTTGCCCACGAACACCTGCTGCGGCTGCGCGCCGACGGCCGTAGCGATGGCCTCGCGCAGGCGGTCCGAGGACGGATCCGGATAGAGCTTGAGCGTGTCGTCGCAGGCCGCGCGGATCGCATCGAGCACCTTGGGCGACGGCCCGTAAGGGTGCTCGTTGGTGTTCAGCTTGACCAGATTCTGAAGCTTGGGCTGCTCGCCCGGCACATACGGACTGAGCGTCCCGACAACGGGACTCCAGAAACGGCTCATGGATCAGCTTTCCTGCGTGTAGGGGTTGTGCGAAGACTTGAATTCAATGCGCAGCGGCGTACCGGCCAGGTCGAACGCATTGCGGAAACGCGTTTCGAGGTACCGGCGGTACGAGTCGGGAATCGCGTCCAGCGCATTGCCGTGAATAACGACCAGCGGCGGGTTCTGTCCGCCCTGGTGCGCGTAGCGCAACTTGGGACGGAAGATGCCCTTGCGCGGCGGCTGCTGCTGTTCGACCGCGGCTTGCAGCTCGCGCGTGAGCTTGGGCGTGGACAGCTTGGCAAACGCGGCGGCGTGTGCGGCATTGATGGACTTGAGCAAGGGCTTGATGCCCTGCCCGCGCAGCGCCGAGATCGTGTGGACGCGCGCGAATGACAGGAAGCGCAGCTTGCGGTTGAACTCGCGCTCGATGCGTTCCTTTTCTTCGCCGTCCAGGCCATCCCACTTGTTGACGGCCACAACCACGGCACGCCCGGTTTCCAGCACGAACCCGGCGATGTGCGCGTCCTGCTCGGAGATTTCGGTTTGCGCGTCGAGCATCAGCAGCACCACGTTGCTGGCCTCGATGGCCTGCAAGGTCTTGATGACGGAAAACTTTTCGACGGCCTCGAACACCTTGCCGCGCTTGCGCAGACCGGCGGTGTCGATGAGCGTGTAGCGGCGGCCGTCGCGATCGAAATCGATTTCGATCGCGTCGCGCGTGGTGCCTGGCATGTCGAACGCGATGACGCGTTCTTCGCCCATGAACGTGTTGATGAGCGTGGACTTGCCCACGTTGGGACGGCCCACGATCGCCAGCTTGATGCGGTGATCGTGTTCGCCTTCTTCGGCAGGTTCTTCTTCGGCAGGCGGTTCGGCCAGATCCTTGAGCGCGAGCTCGATCAGATCGACGATGCCGTCGCCATGCGCCGCCGAAATCGGATAGGGCTGGCCCAGGCCGAGTTCATGGAACTCGGCGATGGCGGGCCCCAGGCCCATGCCTTCGGCCTTGTTCACCGCCAGCAGCACGCGCTGCTGGCCGGATTTGCGCAGCAGTTGCGCAATTTCGTGGTCGTGCGCGTTGATGCCCGCGCGCGCATCCACCAGGAACACGACGACGTCCGCCTCGGCAATGGCCTGCCGGGTCTGGCGGGCCATTTCGAGCAGGATGCCGTCCTTGGCCACGGGCTCGAAGCCGCCGGTATCGATGGCGATGAACGGAATATCGCCCACCCTGCCCTCGCCGTAATGGCGATCGCGGGTCAGGCCGGAATAATCGGCCACCAGCGCGGCGCGCGATCGCGTCAGGCGGTTGAAAAGGGTCGATTTCCCCACATTGGGGCGGCCGACCAGGGCAACGACAGGCTTGAAAGACACGGTAAAAGGCTTTGTTTTATAAGGTTCAGTTGGTGCCGATCAGGACGAGATTGCCATTGCCCGTCTGGACCAGCACGCCTTGGGGCGTCGTCTGCGGCGGCGACACGACCGCGCCGCCACCCACCGACAGACGCGCCATCAGGCTGCCATCGCTGCGCGACAGGAAATGCACATATCCGTCCAGATCGCCGACAGCCAGCGCACCCCCCAGCATAGCCGGAGCGGTGACCTGGCGGTTCTTCAGGGCGGCCTGCTTCCAGAGATTACCGCCATTATCCAGCGCAAACGCGTTGACCACGCTGTTCTGGTCGGCGGAAAAGGCGAAGCGGTCGTCCAGGGTGAGGCCGCTGACGCTGGAGAAGTCTTTCGTCCAGAGCGGACGGCCGCCAGCGGTGACGTCGAAGCAAACGATACGTCCCTGATAAGCGACGGCGCACAGCAGGTTGCCGGCGATGCGAGGCGCGCCGACCACGTCGGTCAGGCGCTCTAGGTCGCCAGCGCCGCGCGGCGTGGCGACGGTGCCTTCCCATTGCACGTTGCCGCTGTTTGATGCGATGGCAAGGAGCTTGCCGCCAGGCAACCCCGTGATGACCAGACCTTCGGCCAGGACCATCTGCGCAACGCTGCGCAAGGCGAGCGAGGGGCCTGGACGCTGCACGCTCCAGACGCGCTCGCCGCTGTTGGCGTCGAAGGCCTGGATGCGATAGTCGCCGCTGCGAACAACGACGATGCCGTAGCCGACAACCGGCGGGATGGCGACGTCGCTGGTGGCGCGGACCTTCCATTTCACCTTGCCGGTGTCGTCGAAGGCGATGACGTCGCCGTTGGGGGACGCCACGGCGGTGGTGGTGCCATCGCTGCCGGCGCCGGCAGACAACTTGGTGTCGGCCTTGGCCTTCCAGATGACACGGCCGCTCTGCAGATCGAACTTGCCGACGGAGCCGTCAGGCGTCGCAGCATAGATGGCGTCGCCGAGCACGGTGGGCGCGAAGCCCAGGCCGGAGCCGCTGCCGACGGACGTGGACCAGACCTGGCGCACGGACATGCCGGCCTTGTATTCGGTCAAGGGCGCGGGATCGTAACGGCCGTCGTCATGGGAAAACATGCCGCAACCACCCAGGGCAAGCAGGCTTGCCAGCAGAACGGCGCCGCGCCACGTACGGCCAGGTGCAAATTTACGCATTACAGTCACGCTCCGCTCAAGGCATCCAGTTTCAGTTGCACAACCTGGGTCAGGGGATTGGCCAGGCCCAGGCCATCAATGGCGCTCTGCCAGGCCGCGCGCGCTTCCTCGCGCTTGCCTTGCGCAGCCAGCACGTCGCCGCGGCGGTCAGCGAACAAGGCGGCAAAGGCGGCCGGCGGATTGTTCAACTGCGCCAGCGCGGCGTCGTATTGCTTCTGGTCCAGCATCATGCCTGCCAGACGCAGGCGCGCCACGGCTTGCATGGCGGGGTTCTTGCCTTGGCCAGCCAGCCATTCGAGCTGTTCGCGGGCGCCGGCGTCGTCCTTTTGCGCCTGCAGGGCCTGCGCTGCCACAAGGGCGCCGCGCGCGGCATAGCCGGTGTTGGGATATTTTTCGCGCAGCGTCGAGGCGGCGGTCTTGATGCGCACCGAGGAATCGGCGCCGCCCAGGCGAGCGGCGTCTTCCAGCGCTTCGAAGTAACCCATGGCCTGGTTGGCCTGATGCGATTCGTACGCCTTCCAGCCCCACCAGCCGCCCCAAGCCAGGAGCACCACCGTCGTCAGGGCCAGCAGCAGCGTCCCGTAGCGGGCCCACCACGCCTTGATCGCGTCGAGTTTTTCCTGTTCTTCAAGATCGTATGCCATGCCTTAACCCTTGTTGTTCAATGCGTCGGCCAGCTTTGCCAGCGGAACCTGTTGCTGCGCCGCCTCGCCCTGCTCTTCTGCGCGCAGGAACTTGACGCTGGCCGTCTGCGACGCCACTTCGTCGGCGCCAAGGATAACCGCAACGCGGGCGCCGCTGGCGTCCGCGCGCTTGAATTGCGACTTGAAGCCAGCCGATCCGGCATGCACGATGACCGAGAGGCCCGCGTCGCGCAGGTCTTCGCCGACCCGGGCGGCCAGGCGCTGCGCGTCTTCGCCCTGATGCACGATGTAGACATCGCACTCGGCCGGCGCGGCGATTTCAACGCTTTGTTCCCAGAGGTCAAGCAGACGTTCCATGCCGATGGCAAAGCCCACGGCCGGCGCGGTCTTGCCGCCCAAGAGTTCGACCAGGCCGTCGTAGCGGCCGCCGCCGCAAACCGTGCCTTGGGAACCGAGACGGTCGGTGACCCATTCGAAGACGGTGAGGTTGTAGTAGTCCAGGCCGCGGACCAGACGCGGGTTCAAGCGGTATTCGATGCCGGCGTCGGTGAGGCGCTGGCACACGCCATCGAAGTGCGCGCGGGACTCTTCGCCCAGGAAGTCGAACAGACGCGGCGCGCTGTCGGCCATTTCCTGCATGGCGGGATTCTTGGTGTCCAGGACGCGCAGCGGATTGCTGTACATGCGGCGCTGGCCGTCCTCGTCGAGGATGTCGCGGTGCTTTTCCAGATGCTGGATCAGGGCAGCGCGATGCGCGGCGCGCTCAGCAGGTTGGCCCAGCGAATTGAGTTCAAGGCGCACGTCCTTCAGGCCCAGCAGCTTCCAGAGGCGGGCCAGCATGACGATGAGTTCCGCGTCCACATCGGGACCGGCAAAGCCAAGGGCCTCGACGTCGATCTGGTGGAACTGGCGGTAGCGGCCGCGCTGCGGGCGCTCGTGGCGGAAGACGGGACCGATGGAGTAGACGCGTTGCGGACGGTCGTAGAGCAGGTTGTGCTCGATGGAGGCGCGCACGATGCCGGCGGTCATCTCGGGGCGCATGGTCAGCGATTCGCCGTTGAGCGCGTCGGTGAACGTGTACATCTCTTTTTCGACGATGTCGGTGACTTCGCCGATACCGCGCGCAAACAGGCGCGTATGCTCAAGCACCGGCGTGCGCACATTGCGATAGCCATAGCCGCGCAGCCAGCCGCGCACGATTTCCTCGAATTGCTCCCAGCGGGCGCTAGCCCCCGGCAGCAGATCATTCATGCCGCGTATGGCGGCGACTTTCTGGAAAGCTTGAGTCATCTTGATCATGCCGCTGGCGCGCCCGAGACGCGCACCAGTGGCTACACCCTTACTTTAGTGAGAGGCGAGCGCGCCATAACGGCGCGCAACGTATTCTTCAACGATGGCCTGGAACTCTTCGGCGATATGGTCGCCCTTGAGCGTCACCGTACGCTCGCCGTCGACGAACACCGGCGCGGCCGGCACTTCGCCGGTACCCGGCAGGCTGATGCCGATGTCGGCATGACGGCTTTCGCCCGGCCCATTGACCACACAACCCATCACCGCGACGTTCATGGATTCGACGCCGGGGTATTGCGCGCGCCACACCGGCATCTGCCGGCGCAGGAACGACTGGATGCTGTCGGCAAGTTCCTGGAAGAACGTGCTGCTGGTGCGGCCGCAGCCCGGGCAGGCGACGACCATTGGCGTGAAGGCGCGCAGTCCCATGGTCTGCAGGATTTCCTGCGCGACGATGGCTTCGCGGCTGCGCTCGCCGCCGGGTTCAGGCGTGAGCGAAATGCGGATGGTGTCGCCGATACCTTGCTGCATCAGCACGGCAAGCGCGGCGGTCGAAGCCACGATGCCCTTGCTGCCCATGCCCGCCTCGGTCAGCCCAAGATGCAGGGGATAGTCGCAACGGGCGGACAGATCACGGTAGACCGCGATGAGATCCTGGACATGGCTGACCTTGCACGACAGGATGATCGCGTCGCGCCGCAGGCCGAGTTCTTCGGCGCGCTGGGCATTGCTGATGGCCGAAACAACGAGCGCATCGCGCATGACGGCCTGCGCTTCCCAGGGCTGGGCGCGCCGGCTGTTTTCGTCCATCTTGCGCGCCATGAGTTCGTGGTCGAGGCTGCCCCAGTTGACGCCGATGCGCACCGGCTTGTCGTAGCGGCAGGCGACTTCGATCATTTGCGCGAAGTTGTCGTCGCGGCGCTTGCCGCCCCCCATGTTGCCGGGGTTGATGCGGTATTTGGACAGCGCCTGGGCGCATTCCGGAAACTGCGTCAGCAGCTTGTGGCCGTTGTAGTGGAAGTCGCCCACCAGCGGCACGTTCACGCCCATGCGGTCGAGCTGTTCGCGGATGGCGACGACCTCGCGCGCGGCTTCCGGCGTGTTCACGGTGATGCGCACGAGCTCGGAGCCGGCCAGCGCCAACTCCTTGACCTGGATCGCGGTGGCAATGGCGTCCGCGGTGTCGGTGTTGGTCATGGACTGGACCACGACCGGGGCGTCTCCGCCCACCGTCACGACGCGATCGCCCCACTTGATCGCCACGGAACGCGTGGCGCGGCGCGCTGCGGCTCCCACCGGGGGAGGCGGCGCGTCCTGGCAAGGCAGAGAAGAATCTTGCATCGGGTGGAACCGTGTTACTTGGTCGACTTCGGCAGCCAGTCGGCCGGCAGCCACTGCTGCGGCAGCCAACCTTGCCAGAAGGCATATGCCACGCCGGCGGCCAGCACCAGCACGATGGCGATCAGCCAGCCCCAGGACGTCGTGGACGAGCGGTCGTCGTCGGCGCTGGATTGGGGAATGGAATGCGCCGAATGCAGCGAACTGGGGCTGAGCTTGGCCGGGCCCGTGACGCGGGCCTTGGGGTCGAGCGAATCGACGATGGCCTCGGCGTCGGCGCCCAGCAGGCGCGCATAGTTGCGGACGAGGCCGCGCAAGGAAACGCCGGTGGGCAGGTGATCCCACTGTTCGTTTTCAAGGGCTTCGATCTGCTTGGTGGAAAACTTGATGCGGCTGGAGACCTCGTCGAGCGACCAGCCCTTGGATAGGCGCAGGCCGCGCAAGGCGGCGCCCACGCTGCCCACCGCGGCGGCGGACGAGTCGGAAACTGCAGAAGCGAAATCCTGCGTCATGCGTGCACCTGTTTAATTGGTATGGTCTGGCGCTGTGCGGCATTGCGCTCGGTGATCCGAGTGCGGTCCCGCACCTCTCCGGCCAGCTGGCCGCAAGCCGCATCGATGTCGTCGCCCCGGGTCTTGCGGACCGTGGTGATGATGCCGGCGTCCATGAGACGTTGGGCAAACACCTTCACCCGCGCCGAGGCCGATCGCTTCAGGCCGGAGGCGGGGAATGGGTTGAACGGGATGAGGTTCAGCTTGCAGCGCACCTGGCGTGCAATGTGGATCAGTTCCTTGGCGTGCTGGTCGGTGTCGTTGATGCCGTCCAGCATGCAGTATTCAAACGTGATGAAGTCGCGGGGCGCAAACGCGAGATAGCGTTCGCAGGCAGCCAGCAACTCTTTCAGCGGGTATTTCTTGTTCAGCGGCACGAGCTCGTCGCGCAGCGCGTCGTTGGGCGCGTGCAGCGAAACGGCCAGTGCCACGGGACAGTCTTGCGACAGGCGGTCCATCATGGGGACGACGCCGGAGGTAGACACGGTGACGCGGCGGCGCGACAGGCCGTACGCGTTGTCGTCGAGCATCAGGCGCAGCGCGGGCAGGACCTGGTCGTAGTTGAGCAGGGGTTCGCCCATGCCCATCATGACGACGTTGCTGATGACGCGCGTGTCTTCGGTGGTGCGGGCGCTTTCAAGGCGGGCCGTGCCGATGTCGGCTTCGAGCACGCGCTTGGCCCACCACAACTGGCCGATGATTTCGCTGGTCTTCAGGTTGCGGTTGAAGCCCTGGTGCCCGGTCGAGCAGAAGCGGCAGTTCACCACGCAGCCGGCCTGGCTGGAAATGCACAGTGTGCCGCGGTCGTCTTCGGGGATGAAGACGGTTTCGATGGCATTGCCCTGCCCCACGTCGAACAGCCACTTGCGGGTGCCGTCGGTCGAGCGCTGCTCGATGTTGACGGGCAATGCCTCGATGCGGCAATTCGACGCAAGCTGGCTGCGAAAATCGCGGGCCAGGTCGGTCATGGCGTCGAACGAATCGGCGCCGCGCTGGTGCATCCAGCGCTGCAACTGGCGGGCACGAAACGGCTTGCCGCCCCACTGCCCGACCAATTCGGACAGGGCGGAGCCGTCCAGCCCCAGCAGATTGATTCGTTCGACAGATTCCATAACCAGGTAAAACTTAAAGCGCTTTCAACAACTTAAGCCAAAAATTAACGGCTGTGGATGTTGATTTCGGGGAAGAAGAAAGCCACTTCGACAGCGGCCGTTTCCGGAGCGTCGGAGCCGTGGACGGCGTTGGCGTCGATGCTGTCGGCGAAATCGGCGCGGATGGTGCCGGCTTCAGCCTTCTTGGGGTCCGTGGCGCCCATCAGGTCGCGGTTCTTCTGGATGGCGTCTTCGCCTTCCAGCACTTGCACGAACACGGGGCCCGAGATCATGAAGTCGACCAGGTCCTTGAAGAAGGGACGGGCGGCGTGCACGGCGTAGAAACGCTCGGCGTCGGCGCGCGACAGTTGGGTCAGGCGGGCGGCGATGACCTTCAGGCCGGCTTGCTCGAAACGGCCGACGATCTGGCCGATCACGTTCTTGGCGACGGCGTCGGGCTTGATGATCGAGAGGGTGCGTTGGATGGACATAAAAGACTCCGAAAACTGATTTCTGACGGGTTTCTAGTTAATTGCTTGGCGGGGCTCGGGCCGTTCTGAACCACCGCCAAAACAGGATTCGACACTGCCGACCTGTCGGACGCATCCTGGAATGCAAGCGGGATTCCGGTTGCACGCGAATCCTATGATTCTGCACGCATTTCCGAAGGAATCCTCAATGAATTCAGGGACTTCTAAAAGGTTTACAGCAACCCGGCATTCTAACACGCCGAGAAGACCGCAATACATCTTAAAATGAGTGGTTTGCTGCCCGCTCCCTACCCGGGCGCCCCTGTCTGCCGGAACTTAGTAATGACTCAAGCTGCTCCCCCGAACGCCGCGCCCATCGCCGGCGAAACCCCGGAACTCTCGAAGAGCTTCGAACCCTCCGAACTGGAATCCCGCTGGTATGCCGAGTGGGACAAGCGCGGGTACTTCGCCGCGGGCCAGCATGTGGAAACGGGGACGGAAAGCCAGCCGTACGTCGTCCAGTTCCCGCCGCCCAACGTCACGGGCACGCTGCACATGGGCCACGCGTTCAACCAGACCATCATGGACGGGCTGGTGCGCTACCACCGCATGTCGGGCGACGACACCGTGTTCATCCCCGGCACCGACCACGCCGGCATCGCCACGCAGATCGTCGTTGAAAGACAGCTCGACGCCCAAAAGGTTTCGCGCCACGACCTGGGCCGCGAGAAGTTCGTCGAGAAAGTGTGGGAATGGAAGGAAAAGTCGGGCAGCGCCATCACCGGACAGGTGCGCCGCCTGGGCGCCTCGGCCGACTGGCCGCGCGAATACTTCACCATGGACGACCGCATGTCGCGCGGCGTGGTGGAAACCTTTGTCCGTCTGCATAAACAGGGACTGATCTATCGCGGCAAGCGCCTGGTCAACTGGGATCCCAAGCTGCTCACGGCCGTGTCCGACCTGGAAGTGCAGTCCGAAGAGACCGATGGCCACATGTGGCACATCCTGTACCCGTTCGTTGACGGCCCGCAGACCATCGTCGACAAGGATGGCCAGACCGTCACCCTGCGCGGCATGACCATCGCCACGACCCGTCCGGAAACCATGCTGGCCGACGGCGCGCTGTGCGTGCATCCCGACGATCCCCGCTACAAGCACCTGGTGGGCAAGCAGGTCGAACTGCCGCTTTGCGACCGCAACATTCCCATCATTGCCGACGACTTCGTCGACCCCGAATTCGGCACGGGCTGCGTGAAGATCACGGGCGCTCACGACTTCAACGACTACGCCTGCGCGATGCGTCACGATCTGCCGCTGATCGTGATCTTCACGCTGGACGCGCACATCAACGAAAACGGTCCCCAGCAGTTCCAGGGCATGGAACGCTACGAGGCCCGCAAGGCCGTTGTTGCGCAACTGGAGACCGAGGGCTATCTGGTCAAGGTCGAGCCGCACAAGATGATGCAGCCCAAGGGCGACCGCACCGGCGTCGTGCTCGAGCCCATGCTGACCGACCAGTGGTTCGTTGCCATGAGCAAGCCCGCGCCGGAAGGCACGCTGAACCCGGGCAAGAGCATCACCGAGGTTGCGCTGGAAGTCGTGGCCGACGGCCGCATCCAGTTCTACCCGGACAACTGGACCACCATCTACAACCAGTGGCTCAACAACATCCAGGACTGGTGCATTTCGCGCCAGCTCTGGTGGGGCCACCAGATTCCGGCCTGGTACTCGGAAGACGGCCAGGTGTTCGTCGCCCACGACGAAGCCGGCGCGATCGAACAGGCGCGCGCCGCTGGCGTCACGGGTCCGCTCACGCGCGATCCCGACGTGCTGGACACGTGGTTCTCGTCGGGCCTGGTGCCTTTCACGACGCTGGGCTGGCCTGAAAACACGCCGGACCTGCAGCGTTACCTGCCCTCCAGCGTCCTGGTCACGGGCTTTGACATCATCTTCTTCTGGGTGGCGCGCATGGTCATGCTGACCACGCACCTGACCGGCCAGATCCCGTTCAAGCACGTCTACGTGCACGGCCTCATCCGCGACGCCGACGGCCAGAAGATGAGCAAGTCCAAGGGCAACACGCTGGACCCGGTGGACCTGATCGACGGCATCGACCTGGACGGCCTGGTCGCCAAGCGCACCTACGGCCTGATGAACCCGAAGCAGGCCGGCGCGATCGAAAAGGCCACGCGCCGCCAGTACCCGGACGGCATCCCCGCCTACGGCACCGACGCGCTGCGCTTCACCATGGCGGCCTACGCCACGCTGGGCCGCAACATCAACTTCGACCTGAAGCGTTGCGAGGGCTACCGCAATTTCTGCAACAAGCTATGGAACGCCACGCGCTTCGTGCTGATGAACACCGAAGGCCATGACCTGACGGTGCCGGATGCCGGCGAGCTGTCCTTCGTGGACCGCTGGATCATCAGCCAGATGCAGACGCTGGAAGCCGACGTGGCGCGCGGTTTTGCCGACTACCGTTTCGACAACATCGCCAACGCGCTCTATCGCTACGTGTGGGACGAATACTGCGACTGGTACCTGGAACTGGCCAAGGTGCAGATCCAGACCGGCACGCCGGCCCAGCAACTGGGCACCCGCCGCACGCTGATCCGCGTCCTGGAATGCGTGCTGCGCCTGGCCCACCCGATCATCCCGTTCATCACGGAAGAGCTGTGGCAGAAGGTGTCTGTCGTGGCCGGCAAGCGCAAGGAAGGCGTTGCCGCCAGTGTCAGCGTGCAGCCCTACCCGAAGGCCAACCCGGATGCGGTGGACACCGCCGCCGAAGCCGACGTGGCCGAACTGAAGGCTCAGGTCGAAGCCGTGCGCGCGCTGCGCGGCGAGATGAGCCTGTCGCCCGCCCAGAAGGTGCCGCTGTGCGCCCAGGGCGACGCGCCGATGCTGACGCGCAACGCGCCGTACCTGGCCGCGCTGGCCAAGCTGAGCCAGGTCGACGTGCTGGACGTGCTGCCCGACGCCGGCGCGCCCGTGCAGGTCGTGGGCAGCAGCCGCCTGATGCTGCACGTTGAAGTCGACGTGGCCGCCGAGCGCGTGCGCCTGGACAAGGAAATCGCCCGTCTGGCCGGTGAAATCGCCAAGGCCAAGGGCAAGCTGTCCAACGCCAGCTTCGTCGAGCGCGCCCCCGCCGCCGTCGTCGAACAGGAAAAGGCCCGCATGGCGCAGTTCAGCGAAACCCTGCAGAAGGTGCAGGAGCAGCGCGCCAAGCTGGGCGACTGATCCCAGCGCCTGATGTGAAGCCCAGAAACCCCGGACATCGTTCCGGGGTTTTTTGTTTTTGGGGTTTGGCGGGGATCGGGTCGCGGACGCGGCCGTTCTTCAAACCCCGCCGTCCGTCATGCGGTACCAGCTCACCACTGCATTGACGTACAGGCGGCGGAGCGGATACAGCGGAAACGGCACGATCGGCGACAGCGGCACGGGCAACGCATTGGCATCGCCGGTGGCGACATATTCGGCCATGGCCGCGCCCATGCAGGTCTGCAAGCCGACGCCGCGGCCCTGACAGCCGATGTCCACCAGCAACCCGGGCTGCGGCGCATGCAGATGCGGCAGATAGTCGCGCGTGACGGCAACCCGGCCGCACCAGCGGTATTCAAAGGGCGTGCCCGCCACCTGCGGAAACATCTTCACCATCACGCGCTCAAGATGCGCCCAGTCCGACTCGCCCTTGGGCTCGCGGAAGGGGCCGCGGCCACCCATCAGCAAGCGGCCCTGGTGATCCAGACGAAAGTACAGCAACAGGTTGCGCGTGTCGGAGGTGACGTGGCCCTCGGGGAATATGCCCGCGCGGATGCGGTCCGGCAGCGGCGCGGTTGCCACCTGGAACGTGTTGGCGTCGATGATCGACGGCTTGAGACCGGGCCACAGATCGCCGCCGTAGGCATTGGTGCACATCACCACGCGATCGGCGCTGACCGAGGAACCGCGAGCCGTGGACACCGTCCACTTGCCGCCGTCACGCCTCAGACCGGTGACGGGCGTGTCGGTGTGCAGCGTCGCGCCCGCATTCAGCGCGGCGCGCGCCAGGCCCCGCGCGTAACTCAGCGGCTGCACCGCCCCTGCACGCCGGTCGACCCATCCGCCCAGGTATTTATCCGTGCCGATCAGGCGCGCGACCTGCGCGCGGTCCAGCGGCTGGGCGTCCGCGCCAAGGCGCGCCCATTGCGCCGCGCGGCCTTGCGCGATCCGCAGCGCCTGCGGCGTGTGCGCGCCCTGGATCCATCCGGCGCGCACGCGCGGCACGTCCATCGCATGCCGTTCGATCAGGTCAAAAACCACGTCCGCCGTCGCGCCGGCAAACCGTGTCAGCCGCTCCCCGCGCTCGGGGCCGAACATCGAAATCAGATCATCCGGGTCGTACTTCAATCCGGGAATGACCTGGCCGCCGTTGCGGCCCGATCCGCCGAAGCCAATCTCGCGCGCCTCCAGCAGTACGACCTTCACACCGCGCTCGGCCAGGTGCAACGCGGTGGACAAGCCGGCATAACCGCCGCCGATCACGGCGACATCGGCCTGCGCCGACGCGTCCAGCGGCCCGGTGGGCGGCGGCGGCGCCGCGGTGGCCGCCCACAGTGACGGGGAAAGCGGAAACGGCGCTGGCTGCATGGGGCTTCCTTCCTTACATGGGATGCAGCACGCGCCGCAGGAAGTCCTGCGTGCGCGGATGCTGCGGATGATTCAGCACTTCGCGGGCGGCGCCCTGCTCCACCATGACGCCGCCGTCAAAGAACATGACACGGTCGGCGACCTCGCGCGCAAAGCTCATTTCGTGGGTGACGACGACCATCGTCATGCCGGCCTCGGCCAGCTTGCGCATGACACCCAGCACATCGCCGACCAGTTCGGGATCGAGCGCCGAGGTGGGCTCGTCGAACAGGATCGCCTTGGGTTGCATCGCGAGCGCCCGCGCGATCGCCACGCGCTGCTGCTGTCCGCCGGATAGCTGGTTCGGATGCGCGTGCTCCTTGTCCGCCAGCCCCACGCTGGCCAGCAATTCGCGGCCGCGCTCCACCGCCAGGGCGCGAGGTTCCTTCTTCACGAAGATCGGGCCTTCGATGACGTTTTCCAGCGCCGTGCGATGCGGAAACAGGTTAAAGCGCTGGAACACCATCGCCACCTGCGTGCGGATCGACACGATGGAAGGCGCGTCGCAATCGACGAGCTCGCCGTCCACGGTGATGCGACCGGCGTTGTAGCGTTCCAGTCCGTTGATGCACCGCAGGATGGTCGACTTGCCCGAGCCGGACGGACCCACCACACACACGACCTCGCCCTGCCCGACTTCGGCGTCGATGCCTTTCAGGACCTCGAGCGGACCAAAGCTCTTCCTTACGCCTTGCAGGCTGATCATTTGATGGCGCTCCGCTTTTCCAGATGCCGCACCAGCAGGATGAGCGGCACGCACATCACCAGGTACATCAGCGCCACCAGTGTGAACACCGTGGCGTTCTTGAAGGTGGATACGGCGATGAGCTTGCCTTGCAGCGCCAGCTCGGCGACGGTGATGGTGGACGCCTGCGACGAGTCCTTCAGCATCATGATCATGATGTTGCCGTACGGCGGCAGGACGATCTTTACGGCCTGCGGCAGCACGACGCGCCGCATCGTGAGGCCCCAACCCATGCCCATGGCCATCGCCGCCTCGATCTGACCTCGGTCGATCGCCTGGATGCCCGCACGGAAGTTCTCCGCCTGATAGGCCGAATAGGCGATGCCCAGGCCGATGATGGCCGCATGCACAGCGCTCAGCGACACGCCCATGTCCGGCATCACGAAGTAGATGTAGAAGAGCAGCACGATGATCGGAATGCCGCGCAGCAGATTGACAAGGCCCGCGCTGAAGCCCGACAGATATTTGTTGCCGGACACCCGCATCAACGCCCATACCAGGCCCAGTACCGTGGACAGCGCAAGGGAACCCAGCGTGACCAGAATGGTGAGCTTGGCGCCCTCCAGCAGGATCGGCATGAACTCTGCCGCGTCTTTCAAGAATTCCGTCATGAGTCCACCCACTCCAAGAAGACAGCCCGCGATGACCGCTTGGGAAACGGCCAGAGAAGTGCCGCGGATGCGCTGCGTCCGCCGACGCGACCGAACGCGCCGGCGGGATGCTGCAAATGCCTGAACTGAGTCGGCCCGACCGGCATCACGCGCCGCCCAGACCCCACTTCTTCAGGATCGCGTCGATGGCGCCGTCGGCTTTCAGCTTGGCCAGCGCCTTGTTGATCCGATCAAGCAGCTCGGTGTCGTCCTTGCGCGTGGCAAGCCCAAGGCTTCCCATGATCGTCGGCTGGTACGACTGCGCCATCTTCAGGTTGGGATAGTTGCCCTGCGACAGGACGTACGCAGCGATGGGATAGTCCATGAAGCCGCCCTGGATGCGGCCGGCGTTGGCGTCGCGCATCATGTCTGGCGGGTTGTCGTAAAGCTTCACTTCCTTGAAGACGCCGCTCTTTTGAATGGGCTCGACAAAGGCCGTGCCGACCTGCACACCGACGGTCATGCCCTTCATGTCGGCGAAGGACTTGTATTCCTTGTTGTCGGTCTTGAGCACCATGAGGCCCTCGCCGTAGCGATAGACGGGCTCGGAAAAGCTCACCACCTGTTGGCGCTGCGGCGTGATGAACATCGCCGCCGACACGATGTCGATGCGCTTGGATGTCAGCGATCCGATCAGTGCGGAAAACGCCATGGGCTCTATCTGCACCGAGAACCCGGCCTCCTTGCCCACCGCTTTCACGATGTCGACCATCACGCCCTCGATGCTGTTCGTCTTGGTATCGAGAAAGGTGAATGGGCTGCCGGTGGGCGTGGACCCCACCTTCAATACCGTCTGGGCTTGGGCGCCCGCCGCCATGGACAATGCTGCGAATACAGAGACAACAAGAGTCTTGAATTTCATGACATATCCTCATCGTGGCAAAGAAGGCCGGGCCGCGTGTGGCGCGTCCGGTGGCGGCACGCTCCCCGCGCGTTCCGCCGCTTGAGTGCTGCGCGCTCAGGGCGCTTGTGGCGTGTTGTCCTCCGCGGCTTGAGTGATGTTGGAGATGGCCCAGATGACCTCGGTCGTCTGCGTCCCCGGATTGCACCAGCGGCGCGGCGTGCTGCTGGCGTAGCAAAAGCTGTCGCCCGCTTGCAGACGGATGACGCGGTCGCCCACCCATAGTTCGAGCACGCCCTTGAGCACCAGGCCGATCTGCTCGCCCTGCCCCGTCACGAAGAGCTCGGTGCCGGTGGAGCCGCCGGGCGCGATGGATGCGCGGCACAGGTCCATGCTGCGGCAGGCCGAGGGCGTGAACATCTCTTTGCTGATGCCCTTTTCCTTCAGGTCGATATGGCGGTGCGTGCCCGCGCGGGCGACGCGGCCATCCTCTTCGCCGCCGGTATGCTCGGCGTTGCGCAACAACGCATTGACCGACACGCGAAACTCGCGCGCCAGGAGATGAAGGACTTTGACGGAGGCCGAGCTCAACCCTCTTTCGATCTGGCTCAGCAGGCCGAGCGACATGCCGCAGGCCCGGGCGACGTCAGCCAGCGACCGTCCCTGTTGCTTGCGCAACTGACGCAACTGCTGACCCAGCCACAGATCGACGGCCGACTCCGGCCGCTGCGCGTGGGCGGGCGACGAGGGTGCTGCGCTGGCACGGCGAACGGCGGCAGAGCGGCTCATATGAAAATTTCATGTGCATGTAATTTTCAATACTAAGGAGCCGCAAAAACGCCCACAATCCAGGGACTTCCCTAGCGTTGTGGGCGTGGCGGGCCGGCGCGACAGTCAGGAGGCGTCGGACGGATTGCGCTTGGGATCGGCGCTGGAATCCGGGGTGGTGTCGGGCTGGTTCTGCCCCGTGGGCGCGGCATCCGCGGCGGGCTTGCGCGGGCGACGGCGTCTTGTGCCCGGCTCCGCAGGCAACGGCGTGCCGGCCAACTCGGCCAGATAGCGCTCGTCCAGCTTGCTCAGCCAGCCTTTCGCGCGCGCCGATTCGATGAGTTCGGGCCGGCGTGCGGCAGTCAACGCCAGCGACCGCTCGCGCCGCCAGCGCGCGATATTGGCGTGGTGCCCGCTCAACAGCGGCGCCGGCACCGCTTCGCCCTCGTAGACCTCCGGGCGCGTGTAGTGCGGGCTGTCCAGCAGGCCGGACAAGGTGTCGTTGAAGGAATCCTGCAGGGCGGAATCGCCGTCGTTGAGCACGCCTGGCAAAAGACGCACGGCGGCATCGATCACGGCAAGCGCCGCGATTTCACCACCGGAGAGGACGAAGTCGCCGAGCGAAATTTCCTGCGTGACGCAGCGATCAATGAAGCGCTGGTCCACACCTTCGTAGCGGCCGCAGATGAGAATGAGGCCATCGCTGGCGGCCAAGGCTTCGGCGCCCGCCTGGTCATAGCGCCGGCCGACCGGCGCAAGCAGCGCCACCGGGGCGGGAGTCAGGCCCTGTCCGGCGCGCGCCTGCTGGGCGGCATTGACGGCGGCTTCCAACGGGCCCGGCATCATCACCATGCCGGGGCCGCCGCCATAGGGGCGGTCGTCCACGGTGCGGTGTACGTCATGCGTGAAATCGCGGGGATTCCAGGCATGGAGCTGCCACCGGCCCTGGGCGTGGGCCCGGCCGGTGACGCCGAGGTCGCGCACCACCCCGAACATTTCGGGAAATAGCGTAACGACGTCGATACGCATCAAAAATCCGCGGGCCAGTCGCTGTCGATGCGGCGGGCAGCCAGATCAACGGCGTGGATATGCGCGCGTACGAACGGTACAAGCATTTCGGCGGGTCGGCCCTTGGCGTCCAGGACGGGTTCGAGGCTGTCGCCTTCACCCTTCTGCAGCAGGACCTTCAACACGGCGTGAGCGCCGTTGTCGAGGACCTCGCTGACCACGCCAATTCGGGCGGGTTCGCCGTTGGCGCTGGAGTACAGCGCGCAACCAATGAGATCGACCCAGTAGTATTCGTCTTCCTCGGGCGCGGGAAATGATCCGCGCGGCGCTTGCACGGTATGTCCGCGCAACGCTTCGGCCTGGTCGCGATCCGTGATGCCCTGCAGTTGCGCCACCACGGTGGCTCCCTGCGAACGGACTTGCAAGATCTTGAATGCGACAGGCGCAGACGCGACAGCGCCCCGCGCCAATTCAGGCACAGGGCGAGTCAACCACCATTGAGACGCTGAGAGCAGCACTTCGGCGTTGGCCGAATGCGGCTGCACTTTAACCCAGCCTTTCACACCGTAGGCTGCAGTGATGCGGCCCAGCTCGACCAAATCCGTAGGCGCCGCGTTTGAGGTTGCGGCATCAGGCATTTATCGTGCTCTTTATCAGGCTTGGATAGCAATGAAGCAGCCAGGAATATCCGCTTTCAAGCGCGAGGCTCTAAGCGTGGAAAACCTGCTGCTCCAGAATCAGCTAAGGATGTGCGTCGCGGGCAATTAGGCCGCGGCGGAAACCTTGGCTGAGTATTCCTTGACCAGACGCTCGACGGCGGGCGACAGTTGCGCGCCGGTGCCGGTCCAGTACTGCACGCGATCCAGCGCAATGCGCAGGTTTTCCGTGCCTTCGCTAGCCACGGGGTTGTAAAAACCCACGCGCTCGATAAAACGGCCGTCGCGACGGTTACGCGAATCGGTGGCCACCAGGTTGTAGAACGGACGCTTCTTGGACCCACCGCGGGCCAGGCGAATCACCACCATAGGTAATCCCTTGAATTAGTTGTGAAAAACGGGAAATTCTAGCACTGAAAGGAGCCTGCTGGCAAATGCGAGTGCCGAAGAATCTGTGATGCAGTGCGATTTGTATCCTAAAACACCACATCCGGGTATTCTACAAGCACGAGCCCAGCCCTGCTGCGGCTCGATCTGCAGGTGGCCCGGTCGTGGTTGCACTCGCCTTCGTGTGCGCAGTTTCGCCGGTACCTTCATCTGCGGCCTACCCCGGTTGTCATGCGTTTGAGCAGTTGGTGCGTCTGAAGAGCAATCTGATTGGAGAGATCGGATTTCATGTCGACCCGCGCAATACGCTACGCCCTGCCCTTGCTGGCCGCCATGAAGCGGCAGCCTCCTCCTGCCACCCCGACTTTGCTGCAAGCGCCCGGAAGATCCAGGCTGCGTTGCCGCGCCCCTGCCTGACTCCGCTTTTCCCCACAAAAAGTCGTTTAACTGGAGTGTGCAAACCATGAAGAACCAAAAATCAGTCTTCTCACCCGTTGCGCGCCTGGCGATGGCGGGATTGCTGGCGGGAGCGCTGGCGTTACCCACCGAGGCGCCCGCGCGCGTGATCGGGGCGGCACTGACGACGGCCTCCGGCCAGGTGACGGCGGTGGACCAGGCCAGCCGGACCATCACCCTGCGCGGCGCCGACGGCAATACCGTGGACATCGTGGCCGGACCGGACATCCGCAACTTCAAGCAGATCAAGGCGGGCGACACGCTGACGCTGGACTACTACGAGTCGGTGGCCGTGGACGTGCGTCCCGCCGGTTCCGGTGCGCCTGAAGTCGTGACCGAGACCGCCGCGACACGGTCGGCCAAGGGCGCGATGCCCGGCGGCGCAGTGGGCCGGCAGACCACGATCACGGCCGAGATCTGGCACATCAACCGGAGCGCAAACCTGGTGATCCTGAAGGGACCCCAAGGCGGCAGGCGCACCATCCAGGTCAGGGATCCGGCGCTGCGCGAAAAACTTCAGCAGTTGAAGGAAGGCGATCTGGTGGACTTCACGATCACGCAGGCGGTCGCTGCAGCCATTCACAGGTAGGCAAGGACACGCCGGTATAAAGGGCCGCCCCAAAAAGGGAGAAAATTCGCCAAAGTGACGCCCGCAAAGAACAAGGCCCGCTTTCAAGCGGGCCCTGTTCATGAAGCGACTGCCCGCCCGGCTAGCGCCGGCGCAGGAAATGCACGCAGCGACCGTCGGCCTCTTGCTGCGCGACCAGCGCATTGCCGGTCTGACGCGCAAATGCCTGGAAATCGCGGATCGCATTGCGGTCCGTCGTGATGACGCGCACGACCTGCCCGCTTTCCATCGTTGCAAGCGCCTTCTTGGCGCGCAGGATGGGCAAGGGGCACGTGAGCCCGCTGGCATCGACGTCTTGGTCGAACACCGGCGCCTCGGCGCCGGCATCGAGACGGGAATCGACGTCGCTCATCAGAGGCGCTCGTCCACCCACTTCTGCACGCCAGCGATGGCTGCGGGCAGCGCAGCAATATCCGTGCCGCCGCCCATGGCCATGTCGGGGCGGCCACCGCCCTTGCCGCCCACCTGGCTGGCGACAAAGCCCACCAGATCGCCCGCCTTGATGCGGTCGGTCAGGTCGGCGGTGACGCCACCGACCACGCTGATCTTGCCATCGGCCGAGCCGGTGGCCAGCAGCACGACAGCAGGCTTCAGGCGATCTTTCAGGTTGTCGACCATGCCGCGCAGCGCCTTGGGATCGACGTCGCCGATGCTAGCCGCCAGAACCTTGATGCCCTTGACGTCGACCGCGGCGCTGGAGGCCAGGTCATTGCCGGCGCTGGCCGCGAGCTTGTTGCGCGACTGCTCCAGTTCCTTTTCGAGCGTCTTGACCTGGTCTTGCACCTGCGCAATGCGCGCCGGCAGATCGGCCGGGGTGCTGCGCAGCATGCCGGCCACCTGGGTCAGCAAGGCGTTCTGGTTCTGCACCCAGGCCAGCGCGTTGTCACCGGTGATGGCTTCGATGCGGCGGACGCCCGCGGCCACGCCGCCTTCGGACACGATCTTGAACAGGCCGATATCGCCCGTGCGGGTGACGTGCGTGCCGCCGCAGAGTTCGCGCGAGAAGCCGATGTCGAGCACTCGCACGGTGTCGCCGTATTTTTCACCGAACAGCGCCATGGCGCCGCCCTTGACCGCATCGTCGTAGCCCATGACCTGGGCAACGGTGGGATGGTTGGCCAGGACTTCGGCGTTGACGATGGCTTCGACGCGGGCGATCTGCTCAGCCGTCAGCGGGGCATCCTGCGCGAAGTCGAAACGGGTCTTGTCGGGATCGACGAGCGAGCCGCGCTGCTGCACGTGCGCGCCCAGCACTTGGCGCAACGCCTTGTGCATCAGGTGCGTGGCCGAGTGGTTGCGCACCGTGCGGGCGCGGCGGACGGCGTCCACGCGGGCCAGCAGCGTGTCGCCGACGGCCAGCGAGCCGGACTCTAACGTGCCGTGATGGCCGAACACGCCGGACTGGATCTTGAGGGTGTCGGCGACGGCAAAGCGCACGCCATCGGCTTCCAGCAGACCGGTATCGCCGACCTGGCCGCCCGACTCCGCATAGAACGGGGTGGCGTCCAGCACGACGACGGCGCTTTGGCCGGCCTTGACTTCCTGCACCTGCGTGCCGTCCACGTACAGGGCCGTGACCTTGACGTTGTCCAGCTCAAGCTTTTCGTAGCCTTCGAAACGCGTTTCGGCGCCTTCGTAGCTGAGGCCTTCGGCCATCTTGAACTTGCCGGCCGCGCGGGCCTGGTCACGCTGGCGTTCCATGGCGACTTCAAAGCCGGCCATGTCGACTTCGACTTCGCGTTCACGGCAGATGTCGGCCGTGAGGTCGACCGGGAAGCCGTAGGTGTCGTACAGCGTGAACAGCGTGGTGCCGTCCAGCACGCCGCCCTTGGGCACGTTGGCCAAGGCGGTGTCCAGGATGCGCATGCCGTGTTCGAGGGTTTCGCCGAAGCGTTCTTCTTCCTGCTTGAGGACCTGGGCCACGCGATCCGCGGCGGCGGCCAGTTCCGGGTAGGCCTCGCCCATTTCGGCGACGAGATCCGGCACCAGGCGATGGAAGAAGGGTTTGGTCTGGCCCAGCTTGTAGCCGTGGCGCAGCGCGCGGCGCACGATGCGGCGCAGCACGTAGCCGCGGCCTTCGTTGCTGGGGATCACGCCGTCGACGATGAGGAACGAGCAGGCGCGGATGTGGTCGGCGATGACCTTGAGCGAGTTGTCTTTGAGGTCCTTGATGCCGGTTTCGCGCGCGGCGGCGGCGATCAGGTGCTGGAAGAGATCGATTTCGTAGTTGGAATGCACATGCTGCAGGACGGCGGCGATGCGTTCCAGACCCATGCCCGTGTCGACACAGGGACGCGGCAGGCGCGGCATGTTGCCGGCGGCATCGCGTTCGAATTGCATGAACACCAGGTTCCAGATTTCGATGTAGCGGTCGCCGTCTTCTTCGGGGGATCCCGGGGGGCCGCCCCAGATCTCGGGGCCGTGGTCAAAGAAGATTTCGGAGCACGGACCGCAGGGGCCGGTGTCCGCCATCTGCCAGAAGTTGTCGGACGCGTAGCGTGCGCCCTTGTTGTCGCCGATGCGGATGATGCGCTCGGTCGGCACGCCCACTTCCTTGGCCCAGATGTCATAGGCCTCGTCGTCTTCCTGGTAGACCGTCACCCAGAGCTTTTCCGCCGGCAGCTTGTAGACCTGCGTCAGCAGCTCCCAGGCGTACTGGATGGCGTCGCGCTTGAAGTAGTCGCCAAAGCTGAAATTGCCCAGCATTTCGAAGAACGTGTGGTGGCGGGCGGTGTAGCCCACGTTCTCCAGGTCGTTGTGCTTGCCCCCGGCGCGCACACTGCGCTGCGACGAGGTGGCACGCGTGTACGACCGCGATTCCTTGCCCGTGAAGACGTCCTTGAACTGAACCATGCCCGAATTGGTGAAGAGCAGGGTCGGGTCGTTGCCCGGGACGAGCGACGACGAGGGAACAATGGTGTGTCCCTTGGACTTGAAGAATTGCAGGAACTGCTGGCGAATCTCGGAGGATTTCATCGTGGATGAAGCAGAATTTAGGGCGAATCGCCAATTATAGAGGGTTGGCGGGGATACGCGGGATATGGGCGGAATGGCCATCATCGGACGCAGACGAAACCCGTGGTCCAACCCTCGGTTTCCGTCCATTTCCCGCCGGCGGACACGATGACCTCGGCGTAGCCGGGCGGGCAGGAACACTGGCCCGTGCGAGGATTGGCCGTAGACAAGCCCGTGTAATGGAAGCAGCCGAGCGGATAGTTGGTGCTGTAGGCGCCCCCAAAGCCTCCGCTTGCCTGCGTCCAGATGCCGGATTCGCAGGAAAGCAGCTGACCGGCGGCCGAGGTGGCCAGCGTTCCGCCTGAAACGCCGCAGGCATGGCCTGGGATCTCCCGGGCTCCGACGGTGACGTAACCACCGGCGTCCACGTTGCCTGCGACAGAGAGATTGCCTTGCAGATCCGGATCGCGGGTGTCGCGCATCTTCACATAGCCGCTCATGTCAGGCTGCCCGGCGCCAGCGCCCGCCCACAGGGCAAGCGTGCCAGGCGGATACGCGAGCGCGTCGGCCGCCGGCGGGTTGGGAAACGCATAGGCGGCGCCTCGCAACTGGAACGGCGCTTGCGGCCATACGGCCCCGCCATAGCCGCCCGCGGACGCGATGACCGAAGCCATGGCGACCTCGTCCGGCAATTGCGTCCCCTTTTTCAGCAAAGGTTTGTCGGCAGCGACGACGCCGTCGATCCGGCAAGGCTCGTCGGGACAGGCCTGGCTGCGCAGGAGCCGGATGTCCGCGCCGAAACCCAGCGCCGACCGGTCGGGAAAGTCCGCAGGCAGGTGGCCTTGCACCCGAAGCTCGGAAAGCGTGGGCCGCAGCGCATCGCCGAACAGCGGCTGGCCCTGGCTGTCCTGAGGAGGCTCCCCCTTGGTCAGCGCCTCGGAGTGCCGGGACAGCACATCCGTCACCGCCAGCCGGATCTGCGTCAGCCAGACGCCCGTTGAACGGGCGGCAGATGCCTCGATGCCGTGGACGACCGCGTTGGATGCCCAGATGGCGATGGCCGTGGTGATAGCCAGCGCCAGCGCCAGGCCGATGAGAGAAAAGCCTGCCTGCTGGCACACCAACGGACGCTGACGCCCCGCCGGGAAAAGCCGGACCTCCCGGTGCGCGCTCATCGTGCAGTGAAGACAAAAGTGTTTACGTCGCCCTGGCTGCACTGCGCCTGGGCCTGCGCGGCGCGGTATGGCGTCGCGGGATTGGTGATGGAATCCTTGACGACCTTGGCGCCGCTGCTGCCGCTGATGGAGATGATTTCCGACACCCGTTGAAGCACGGACGCGAGCGCTGGGCAGGCTGCGTGGCTGACATTGGTGAGCGTGAGCGTGAACGCCGAGCCCATCCCCGCGCCGTCGACGGACGCGGGCTCGACTTGCACCACGCCGCTGCCGCCGATGCCGGAGCCGCCCAGGCCATGCGCCACGCTCGCCGCGGCGCCCGCGCCCTGCACCGAGAGCACCGTGGAGTCGCGCAGCGCGTTGGCCAGGGCGCCGGTGTCCAGCCCCGTGTACGGTGTCACGCCACCGCCTTGCGCGTTGATCTTCATGCTGGCGATGAACCGCTGCAATTCCTCGCCGACCTTCGGCACTTTGTTTTCAATGACATACCCGCCAATGGCAGGGATGCCGACGATGGCGATGAGCAGAACGATGGCCGTGACGATGGACACTTCCATCAAGGAAAATCCGCGCTGGTTCGCACCAAGGGATCGGGACAGACTGACTGCGTTCATGAATATCCTCATTGATTAAAGTGCGCGGCGAGCCGCGCCGTTGCCGCCAACCCGCGGAGCACTACTGGCTGGCATAGAAATTGGTCAGTGCCTGGCGCAGCTCGTCTATCACCGCGTAATGCCACAGCGTGATGCCCAGCACCGTGGCCAGGGAAAGGATCAGCAAGCACCAGCGCAGCACGAGCGCCTGGCGCCGCACCCGGGCCAACAGGCGGACCTCGACGCGCTGGCGCACGCGGGCCAGGCCCGGCTCGACGCCGAGCGCGTCCATCAGGTCCGCCATGTACCACCACGTTTGGGAGTCCAGCAGTCCGGTGCCGAAGATTTCTGCGCCGCTGGCGCCTGCGTCGATGCGGCCAAGCATGGCGTGCAGATGCGAGAGCAGCCACGGCGAGGCGTCGCGCGCCTGCACGGCCAGCGCGCGGCGCAATCGCGTGTCGGCCGCGCCGTGCTGCCGGATGAGCACGGCCAGCAGCGACAGAAAGCGGATGGCCTGGAAATCGCGATACAGCCGCCAGAGCAGCCAACGGTCGAGCATGGCGCGAAGATCGCCGGTGAAGTTCGCCAGCGACCAGAGGGCGAGCATGACCACGCCAAATATCAGGACGACCCACAGCGCAAGCCACTGCTTCAAACCGCCCGCCAAAGCGAACAGCCAGCGCGTGAGCGACGCATAGTCTTCGGCGGGCACGGCCTGAAAGACCTGCTGCAGCCGTGGCACGCTGAAGAACGGAATGGCGCACAGCAACGCGAAGGCCACCAAGGCGGCAACGACGCCCGTGGCGGCTGCCGACAGCAATGCCGACCAAGCCTCGGACGCCAGGCGGACGGCGCGCGCCAGGTCGCGCAGCGCCGCGGGCAGATCGCCGCCTTCTTCCTGCACGCAACTGAGCAGCAGGCATTCGTCGTGCGGCAGCGTGTCGGACCAGGCGACGCCCAGGTCCCCGCCGGCGCCCAGATACGCGGCAGCCCAGTGCTGACAGAGGCGGCCGCGCACCGTCTCGGGCCCGTACCGGCTGGCGTCGTCCTCGAAGATGTCGCGCAGGCTCTTTCGGCCTTGCGTGCCTTCGACGACATCTGCCAGATATTCGTAATAATCCGCGCGCTGCGGCCGAAAGCGCAGCGCGTCCAGCCGTAGCTGGCGTGTACCTGCTGACCGCAGGGACCCGCGCGATGCCGGCAACGCGAGATCAGCCATGGTGCGCTCCTTCAGAGCGGGCCGTGCCGGCCTCCTGCGCAAGCGCCGCGGGCTGTAGCGGAGCGGCCGATCCCGTGCGCAGGCTGGGCACGATGGGCAATTCGAACCGGCGCAACAGCGTGCGCGGATCGATCTCTCCCAGGCTCGTCCGATACAGCGCGCAATCCAGCGCCCGCGCGCCGCGCGTGCCGGCGTCTCGCCACGCACTGCGCGTGGCAGGCTGGAACTGTTGCTTCAGTGCGTGGTTGTCGCGCTGCCGCACTTGGTCTAGAAAGCCCGGCACGCGATCGGGTTCGATCATTTCGGCGGCAACGCTGCGCCCCGCCGTTCCGTTCAATTCCGGCATGTGATCGCGCCGGCACGCGGGGCAGCCTGCTTCGTTTCTGACCCGGAGCGACTCGGCGTGCAGATCGAACGCGTCTTGCATGCCCAGCACCCAGCCGCGCCAGTCCCATGCTTGCACATGCCGAGCGTGGACGCCCGACCACAGGCTGTCCACGGGCAACGCGCAGCCGGGGCACAGGCGTGGCAGCAGCGTCTGATAGATCAAGAGCTTGAGAATGCCGGGCGACGCGAGAAACTCGCGTGACACGCCGATGGCGTCGGATGCCAGGCGCTCGGGAATCATCGCGGCCGATCCGGCGTGTGTCGTGGCGTACAGGCTGACGCCGGAACTGGCGAGATCCATGAACGCGCGGCCGGTCTGCGTGTCGCGGATCTCGCCGATCAGCAGGTCGTTCATCGCCGAGCGCTTGATGGTCTTGAGCTTGGCATCCAGCGTCGGCCACGCCGCGTCCGCCAGCGCGCCCGTCAGCGTGTTCTGCAACGCGTTGCCAATGTGGTATTCCACCGGGTCTTCAAGCGTGATGACCTTGCGCGTGGGCGCGATGCCGCGCATCAGCGCGGCGATGGTGGTGGACTTGCCCGAGCCGACCACGCCCGCCAGCACGATGGCCCCACCCTCGCGCTCACGCACCCGCAACAGGGTTTCCGCCTGGCCGGGCAGGTATCCCAAGGCCAGGAGGTCGCCGTTGACGGTTGCATCCAACCGCAGGATCCGCAGGCACACGGAAGGCCCCGCGTCCGCCGCCAGCGACGCCCAGCGCAGCACGATGGGCGCCGCGTCCACGGTCAGCGAAATGCGCCCCTGCTGCTCGAGCGCCGGATCGAACACGGCGCCATTGCCGCCGCGTACGTCCATCCACGCCACGGCAAGGACTTCGAGCAGCGTGGCGCTGGAAAGGCCGGCGAAACGGTCGGAGCCGACGTACTCGCCGTGGATGGTGTAGCGAATTTCGCTGGCATCACGCCGCTGGTCCACGTTGATGTGGACGTCGCTGGCGCCTTGAACCACGCCCCAGCGGACGATGTCGAGAAACAGGGCGGCGAGCGCCGAGGCGCGTTCGGCCGGGTTGGCCCGCGCTGAGCGCCCGGGACTGGGCGCCGTGTACTGGCCGCGCGCGATCATCAGCAGGAGCGGCGCCGGGACGACGTATCGCGCGGGACTTGCCATGCGATAGCCAGCCGCCTTCACCATGCGCTCGACCTCGTCGATCTGATCGCCGACGGTGTATTCCTTGACGGCAAAGATCGCGGCCAGGCCGCCCTCGAGCAGGACCGGGCACAAGCGTCCGGCCAGCGCCGCCAGATCAAACTGACGGCTCAGAGCGCGCACAAAGGCGGGATCCATGCCAGCGACGTCTTCGGGCGTATGCAGCTCGGGCGGGCGAACGAGCGTGTCCGCGATGGGCTGGGTCTGCGTCATCATGGGTGTCCGCCCCCGGCGTCTAGGCACGCGGTCTGGTCGCGGCCGTCGCGCTGCACGCGGACGCAGGCGCCGTCGATGGCCAGCAGACGATACGGCGCGGCCAGACTGCCTCCTGCCACGGGATCGGCGCGGCCAGCCCGATAGCGCTGCAGCGTGCCATTGACGACGATGTCAACGTTCAAGCGGCTGGCCGTGCCGAAGATTGCGGTCACGCGTATGTCGTCCGCCGCGCGTCCCGCGGGCGGCGCCATCGGGCCTTTCCCGTCGTTCATCGTGCAAAGACCCGGGATTTGGCAGTCGGACATCGCGGCCGCCGCGTCCGCGCGCAGCAACGTGCGTACGGTTTCGACCTCGGGCCAAGGTTGCGGCGCGGACGCCGGATCCACGCCTTGCGCATGGCCTGCCGATACCACCGCGGCGCTCAGTGCGATACCGGCAAGCGTTCGCCGGGCTACGCACCGGCGCGGGATGCAAAGCTCATTCCTGTTCATAAAGTTCTCCCTGCAATTCGGCGACTAGCGCACTGGCCACGAGGCTGGGCCGCGGTTGCGGCTGCACGGTCACCACAAGGCGCGACCAGCGTGCCGCGGATACCGGTCCCGGCATCAACGCCATGGACCGCAATGGCCCATGCAAGGCCAGACTGCGCCGCCGCACGACGGGCATGCCCGTCCGCGCTGGATTGGATTGCACTGCGCTCGCCTGCCTGGCCGCCGGCTGCTGGGCCGCTGGCTGGCGCGGCCCATGCGGCATGAGCGGCACGGAATGCGACAGCGCGACGGAAGCGAATGCTGGGCGTAGTCCTTGCAGTCCGCCCGCCACCCGCGTGTCGACGTGCAGCGACGAAGGCAACGTCATGTCGGCAATCCGGATCGGCTCGGACGCCAGGCGCCACGCCAGCGTGGCTTCCTCGAGCGGCTTGAACGACACCTGCCAGCCCGCTGGCAACAACGCGTGCAGGCCATGATTCGTGGCCAATGGGTGAACGCGGGCGTACACGGCCGCGCAATTCCAATGCTGCGCGCCAGCATCGCAGTGCGCGCGCCGCAACGCCCAGCCCTGCACCTGCACCGGCAGCGCCGCCACGCTTGCGAGCAAGCGCGTCAGCTCCGTCGGCGGCTGGACTGTGGTGGCGCGCAACATCGCCTCGTAGGCATCGGCCACCGGGTCCCGAACGGCAACGGGCTGCGGCGGCGCTGCCTGTCTTTGCGAGAACGTGCTGGCGCCGGCGTTCCACAGCGGCGGCGCTGCCGCGGCAAGCCCGACGCACGCCAGGAAGAGACGCAATGCGACGGGCAGCTCGGCCCAGCGCGAGGGCAGCGCGGTAAGCGCGGCGCCGGCATCCACGGCCTGAATCAACGCGGACCACACCTGGTCCGGCGCGCGCTCCACGAGGGACGGACGCTGCGCGAGCAGCGCCCGCTGTTCCTGCTGGGCTTCGTCAAGCGAACCGAACACCCGGTCGGTCTGCGAGAGGACTGCGCCGCCGTGCGCGGCGACAAGCCAATGGCGCCCGTCCGGCAGCCGAACCAGGCTATGACCGCCCTCGGGGTACAGCAAGGCAAACAACTGCGCGGCTGACTGCGGCGGCATCGCGGCCGGTGCGCCGGCGCGGCGCTTGAATCGCGCACCCCGGAGTCCGGCGCGGGTGCGTCCATAGCCCGCGACCATGGCGGGCGATCCGCCCACCACGTAATGCGTGGCCCGCAGGCGCCGTCCGCGCGACCGCGCGAGCTTGGGGACGTTGGAACCGATGAGCGCGAACCAGCGCAAGCCGAACGCCAGCGTTCGTTCGGCGCCCGGGCAGTCGATCAGCAGGAGTTGAGGGGCCCTGTTCACGATCAGTACCCTTCCTCGACCTGAGCCGTCACGAGGATCAGCGTCGTGTGGCGTTCAGTGGCGGCGCGGTCCACGCCGCCCGCAAGCAGCGGCAGTCCGGGCGCCAGTCGTTGGCGATCGTGCTGGTCCTTCATGCGGTCAAAGCCGGCCACAATCATGGGCTGCCCCGGCCGCAGTTCGATCTGCTGTACCGTGCCGCTGCCATCGACCGTGATCTGCTGCACTTGCACCTGATTGGCGCTTTCGCCGAAAGTGATTGTTTTCAGGGGCTGTGCGACCGCGTTGTCATACGCGATGGAAAGCAGGATCTGCCCGTCTTCCTGGATGTCCGGCACCAGGGTCAGGAACGAGCCGACGGTTTCTTCTTTTTGGCTGATAGAAACGGCAGGCAGCGATCCGTTCGCGCCAGTGGCGGTCATGCCGGGCATGGCAGTGCTCTGCACGCGATCAATGTAGGAGAACGTAGTCCTGACGGCATGCGAGACCGGCCGGCGGTTCAAGGTGAGAACCGGAATCTTGCTGTGCCGCACGACCGCGCCCATCGCACTGAGGGCGGACACGATGGCCTGCGAGCCCTGGAATGGTCCCGCGCTCGATGCGGCTTGAAGCAACCCTGCGCCGGTGGCCGGCACGCCAGGCACGGCCAGCCGCGCCGTGGCGCCTGCGGCTGCATAAAGGGCATTCCAGTCGAGCCCCCCCGTGGCTTCCGTGTTGGCGATAAAGGTGATTTCTTCGAAAAGCAGGCGGACACGGCGGGTCAACGCCTTGTTCTCGCGTTCCAGATAGCGTGCGACCCGGTCCAGTGCGTCCGGCGTATCGGTGACGACCAACGTGACGGCGCCTTCCACCGACTCTGCAATAACGCCGGATCGAGTGAGGAAAGGCAGAACGTTTGCGCGCAGGATGGCCAGCGCGTTGTGTTCGCCCGCGGCCAGCGTCGTGTTGGAGGTGCTTTCGAAGCCCTCGCCTTCTGCGCTGCCTGAGCGGCCGAGCCGCACGTCGACCTTGCTGGCGAGCGTCAGGGCGCGCAGATCGAAGACGCGCGTTTCGGTGCGGTAGAACTCGAGCGCGTTGTGTTCGTAGCGCCAGTGCACCGAAAAGCGCGCGGCCAGCGCGTCGAGCAGATCGGCGAGCGGCTGAGGATCCGCCCGCACTTCAATGCGCGCCGGTGCGGCGAGAGCCACCGCGCCGCTGACGGCAAGACGCGGCAGGAATTGGTCGGGGGGAAGCAAAGCGTCGGGACGCACTCGAACCGCAATGCCCGTGGCGGCGGTCAGGCGCTGCGCCAGCGTGGAAAGGTCTGCGTCGTCGGCCAGCATGAGCGTGGTTTTGACGTTTTCGCGTAATGCGGGCGGCAGCGCGACCTCGCGCGCGAGCGGTTGCGGCTTGCCCGCCAGCCAGGGAGTGGAGACTTCCTGCGCGGCGATGCGAGCCTGCCGATCAGACAAACCGTCCGAAAAGGCCTGATGGCGGGTAGCGGCGTCCGCATGCCGGCCGCTGGCCGCGCGTTGCATGATCGTGACCTGCTCGGACACCGAACAGCCAGCGAGCACGCACGAGAGCACCGTGCAGGCAAACGTTCTGGTTGCCGGAACGCGCGTGGCGCAAGCAAACGAAAGGAACCTCATGCCGCGGCTCCTTTGGGCGTGGCCGCCCGTGAGCACGATTGCGCGAGCGGCACGACGCGCAGGACGCGGTTGCCATAGAAGCAGGGTTGCAGCGGCCGGTCGGCCAGTTCGGTGGCGCCGAGCAGCCCACGCACTGCCGTTTTGAAGTCGCCGGAGAATTCGGCCGTGGCCGCCAGCGGGATATCGACGTCTACGGCCCAATGCTGTGGTTCGAACGTCCAGCCCGACGCGCCGGCCCAGCGCGCCAGCACCGCGCGCAGCGTGGCGTCGGGTGGCGCGGCTCGAAACGGGGCAGCCTGCGCATCAACGTGCGTGTCGGTGGACGTTGCGCCCGCAAGCGTGGCGGACTGCGCGGCATGACGGTTCGACGCTTCTGTGCCGGCCAGCGCGGCCCCATCCGAGCGCGGAGCCGAATCGTCGACGAGCTTGGTGTGCGAGGTGAAATCCGCCCTCGGACGCTGCGATGCGTCTAGGGCAGTTGCCGGGGTCTGCACCATACGCGAGGCGGATTGGGTCAAGGGCGACGGAATGTCCGCCGCACCATGCGCCCGCTGCGCCCGAGCAGTCAGCCTGCCGCCGCGAAAGCGCAGTGCTTTCCATGCACCGGCGACCACGACGTAGGGGTCGCGGCGCACATAAGGCAACGGGAGTTCGCCGCCATCGCCTGCACCGAAGATGGCCGGCAACGGCTGGCCCGGCTGGAATTGCAGCCAGGTCTCGCGCCCGTCGTCGAAGACCTGCAGCGGCGCGACGGCGGGATCGCCGGATAGTTGCCAGTCGAAGCGGAACCCATGCGAGGGCGGGTTGGCCGCCTGCCAGGAGGTTGTTTCTCGGCCTGAGCCGGGGCCCGACCACGTGCATGCGCCAAGGCAGGACAGCCCGGCCGCCAGAAAGAAGATTCGTACCATGCCTCACCGCGAACAAAGCGCGCATCGGAAGCGACACGCTTGAACGGCATGGTGGCCGAGCGCCGGTGGCGCCGCCAGACTGGCATGTACGGACGGATGGATTCATCCACCCCCCGCGCGCGACGAATCCGGACAACAAAAAAGCCTGGTCCGTAGACCAGGCTTTCTTCAGCTGCGCGGCGCTGCGAGAGCGCGCCGCTATGCGGCGCGATCAGCGCTGCGTGGCAATGGTGCGCGCCTGCGCGGCGGCGTTGTTCAGCGCAGAAACGGGAGGCACCTTGCCATCGAAGGCATCGGTCAGTTCCTTGTTCAGCACGGGTTCGATGCGCTCGTAGTTGGCCATGCGGAAACCGCGTGCGTTCTGGACGGGCTTGGCGCTCATCGAAGCCACGAACACCTGCGCGCCCGGGATCTTGCTGTAGAACGACACGTCCGAGGCACGGAAGGCGGCTTCTGTCAGCGGCAGGTAACCCGTGCGCTGATGCCATTCGGCGGCGACCACCGGCTTGGACAGCCACGCCAGGAACTGCGCGGTGGCCTTTTCCTGGGCCTGCGGATGGCCTTCCAGCGCCCACAGCGCCGAACCGCTGACGAAGGGCTTGCCGCCCTCTTTCGTGGCTTGCTCGTAGTACGGCAGCGGCGAGACGCCGAAGGACAGCGACTTGGTGGCGAGGAACTGGCCGAGCGCGCCCGAATTGGCCGTGAGCACGGCGCATTCGCCCTTGGCGAACAGCTTGTCGGAGGCGTTGTCGCCGGAATACGCCGTAAACAGCAGCGAGCGCTTCCAGCTGACCATCAGCGAGATGTGACGCATGTACAGCGTGTCGAACTGCATGGCGGGCGCAGCAGACTTCTTGGTGACCGCGTCCAGGCCGTTGTTGTTGCTGGTGAACAGCTGGTTGTTGACCGGCGCCAGGTTCTCGAGGTGGACCGCGACCTGATCGCTGGACGCGTAGGGGCAGTCGATATCGGCCACGTCGCGCAGCTTCAGGAGTTCGGCCTGCAGCGCGGTCCAGGTGCGCGCCGGCTTGTTGGGATCAAGACCAGCCTTCTTGTAGGCGGCGGTGTTGTAGAACATCACCGGCACTTCGGCCATCCAGGGGAAAGCCAGCAGGCGGCCCTTGCTGTCGCGGGTGAAGCTGCTGGTGGCCGGCACGAACCAGTTCAAGTCCTTGATCGGATACTTGGCCAGCAGTTCGTAGAGCGGCAGCACGGCTTTGTGCTGGGCCACGACTTCGGGCGAGTGGTTATCGGACAGTTGCAGCAGGTTCGGGCCCTTCTTGGCCTTGACCGCGGACACCGCCTCTTGTTCCAGGGCAGTCGGCGACGCGAAGCCGCGCAGCGTCACTTTGACGTCGTCCTGCTCCTTGTTGTATTGCTTGGCGAGCTTTTCGAACTCGGCCTTGTTTGCATCTGTCAGGGTGTGCCAGACCTGGATTTCGACGGGTGCGGCGTTTGCCACGCCGGCCATCGCCATCGCGGCGCCAAACACCCATGCACGCCGGCTGGCGAACATCGCGCGGGCAAGGCCCGCCAATTGCAGTTTCTTCATAGGTTCACAGACCAAGAAAAGGGAATTCCGGTTCTGGCCGCCGTCCACTGAGCAGATCGGCCAATGCCCGGCCCGAGCCAACACCCATCGTCCAGCCAAGCGTACCGTGTCCGGTATTGATATACAAATTCGGAATACGGCTGCGGCCGATGATGGGCACGTTCGAGGGAGTGGACGGGCGCAGGCCCGACCAATAGCTGACGCGCTCGAAATCGAGCGCGTCGGGAAAGAGTTCTTTGGCAAGGCGGGTCAGGGCCTCGCAACGGCCGGTATTCAGGCTGCGCGAATAGCCGGAAAGTTCCGCCGTACCTGCCATGCGCAGCCGGTCGCCCAGCCGCGAAAAGACAATCTTGTGGCTGCTGTCCGTCAGGCTGACGGTGGGGGTCGCACCCGGATTGCGCACCGGGAACGTGGCCGAATAGCCCTTTGCCGGATACACGTTGCACGGAATGCCGAGGGGACGCAGCATCGCGGGGCTGAAGCTGCCCATGGCGACCACATAGGCGTCGGCCGACAGCGTGGCATAGCGGCCGTCGGGCTGGATGAGTTCGATGCCCGTGACCGCGCCGCCCTGCGTCAGGAGCCGGGTGGCGCGCGTGTTGTACTGGAATTCGACGCCCGCGCGGGCGCAGTGATCGGCCAGCGCGACGGTAAAGAGGTGCACGTCCCCGCTTTCGTCCTCGGGCGTGTAGTCGCCGCCCACGATCGTGGCGCGATGCGGCGCCAGCGCGGGCTCGATGGCGATGACTTCGTCGGTGTTCACGACGCGGCGCTCGACGCCGAAGTCGCGCATCAGGCCGGCGGCACGCTGGGAGTTTTCGAATTCGTGGGGATCGCGGTAGAAATTCAGGATGCCGCGTTCCAGGTGGTCGTACTGGATGCCGAGTTCTGAGCGCATGCCGCGCAGGGTGGCGCGGCTGTACTCGGCCATGCGCACCATGGCGCGGATGTTGGGGGCCAGCCGGCCAGGCAGGCATTCGCGCAGGAATGCCAGGCCCCACATCCACTGCCGCCAGTCCAGTTGCGGACGGAACAGCAGCGGCGCGTCGTCGCGGAACATCCACTTGAGCAGCTTCATCGGCGCCTGGGGATTGGCCCAGGGCTCGGCGTAGGAGACGGAAATCTGCGCGCCATTGGCAAGGCTGGTTTCCTGGGCGGGACCGGTGCAGCGGTCTATGACCACGACGTCATGACCCGCCTGGCTGAGCCACCAGGCGCTGGAGATGCCGATAATGCCGCTACCCAATACCGCTACTTTCATGCCCGCATCGCTCCTTGCATGCCGGTTGCGTGCGCGGACCCGATGTCCGCGTACCCCCGGCAGGCCGCTGCCAAAGCAGTTTACCTTGCCGCTTTGCAGCCGCCTAAGTAATAAAAAAACATATTACTTAAGACCCGGCCTTCGCCAGATCGGCCTCGGACGTGAAGGCGTCCGCGTAGAACTCTTCCGGCGGCAGACCGTTCTGGGCGCTGAACTCGCGGCGGGCCGCATCGACCATCAGCGGCGTGCCGCAGGCATAGACCTGGTGCCCGGAAAGATCCGCGATGTCGTGCATCACGGCTTCGTGGACGAAGCCGGTGCGGCCGGTCCAGTTGTCTTCCTGCAGCGAATTGGACACCACCGGCACGTAGCGGAAGTTCGGCAGTTGCGCGGACCACGACTGCGCCAGCGCGTCCATGTAAAGGTCTTGCGGACGGCGGCCGCCCCAGTACAGCGCGACCGGGCGGTTGATGTTCTTGTGGATCATGTGTTCGACGATCGCCTTCACGGGCGCGAAGCCCGTGCCGCTGGCCAGCAGAACGATCGGCTTGTCGCTGTCTTCGCGCAGGAAGAACGATCCGAAGGGCCCTTCCAGGCGCAGGATCTCGCGTTCCTTCATCTGCGTGTCGCCGGCGCCGAACACGTGATCGGTGAAGAGTCCCCCCGGCATGTGCCGGATGTGCAGTTCCAGCGGGCTGCCGGTGTGCGGCGCGCCAGCCATCGAATAGCTGCGGCGGCGGCCGTCCTTCAGGATGATTTCGACGTACTGGCCCGCGTAATAGCGGAACTGTTCGGAAGCCGGCAATTGCAGCTTGAGGACCGTGACGTCCGGCGCGACGCGTTCCATGGTCTGGACGCGCGACGGCAGCTTGCGAATCTGGATGTCGCTGGCCAGCCGGACCTCGGTGGATTCGACCACGAGGTCGGATTCCGGCCGGGCCTGGCAGAACAGCGTGTAGCCGTCGGCCAGTTCTTCCGGCGACAGGATCTGCGCGGGGTACTGGCCGGCGTCGAACTCCCCGGACACCACTTTGCCCTTGCAGGTGGAGCACGCGCCGTTGCGACAGCTGTAAGGCAGGACGATGCCCGCCGCCAACGCGGCGTCGAGCACGGTCTGGCCGGGCTCGACCGGGAATTGATGCTTGCTGGGTTGGATGATGACCTGGAAGCTCATGATGAAACGGTTCAGAGGCGACGAAGCGCTATCCGGCTGTGCCGGGAAGGCGCTCCGCCCGGCCCGGCGTCATGCCGGGAACTTGCGGATTTCCTTGACGCGGTTGGCGTCGTCCACGAGCACCACCTGGGGCTTGTGCTTGGCCGAATCTTCTTCGGACATCGGACCGTACGTGCAGATGATGAGCAGGTCGCCCACCTGGGCCCGGCGCGCAGCCGCGCCGTTCAGCGAGATGGCGCCGCTGCCGCGAGCCGCCTTGATGATGTAGGTGTCGAAGCGTTCACCGTTAGTCACGTTGTAGAGTTCGATGCGTTCGAACTCGCGCATGCCGGCAGCGTCGAGGAGGTCTTCGTCGATGCCGCAAGATCCTTCGTAGTGAAGGTCGGCTTCGGTGACCGTGACGCGGTGCAGCTTTGCCCGCAGCATGATGCGTTGCATAAAAAATTCCTGGTTTCGCGGCCCGGTCCGCGAAGTGTTGCAAGGTTGATGCCCGGCATCCGGATTTGCCGTCGAAAGCCGGTATTCTATAATTTTTGCCGCAGCGGGACGGCCCGTTGCTGCGCACAGTCAAACGGCTGGCGCGTTTTCCGGGGACGACCCCATTTATGCCGGCGCCTTGCCGGCAACGCAACATGGGAGTCGTGAATGACCTGGATCATCCTGGTATTGGCTGGCCTATTTGAAATCGTCTGGGCCGTCGGCCTGAAATACACGCACGGATTCACCCGGCTTGGCCCCTCCATCGTTACGGTGGGCGGCATGCTGGTCAGTTTCTGGCTGCTGGCCCTGGCCATGAAAACCCTGCCGCTGGGCACGGCCTACGCCGTGTGGGTGGGTATCGGCACGATTGGCGCCTTTGTGGCCGGCATCGTGCTGTTCGGGGAGTCGGCGAGCTGGCTGCGAATAGCCAGCGTCGCGTTGATCGTGCTGGGCCTCGTGGGCCTGAAGCTTTCCACGCCGTAAGCCTCCGGCCGGGCTGGGCTTAAGGCTTAGGGGCCAAATGAGACCCCAGCCCCGTTAGGGCGGCGCGTCAGAAATCCAGTTCAATCTCGACGGCGTCGCCCACCTTGAGCCGCGCCCCCGCCGGCGCATCCAGGATGGCGTTCTGGCCGAACACCACGCCGATGTCCAGATTGCGGTAACCCGCCAGCGTACGGCCCGGTTCCTCGTACTGCTTGGCCGTGCGCTGATCGATGTCCGGAATCGAGCAACGCGTGCACGGCTTGACGAACGCCATCCGCACCCCGCCCGCCGAAATCATGGCGGTGTGGTCTTCCTCGAAGGCTTCCCATTCGCCCTCGACCACGATATTGGGACGGAACCGGTCCATGGGCACGGCGTCGACGCCCTTGGCCTGCAGCCGGGCATTCAGGTCGTCCAGCGACGCCTGGTTGGCGATCAGCAGCGGGAACCCGTCGGCAAATCCGAAGCAGTGCTCGCCCACGAAGGCGTCGGCCAGGTCCGGGTGCGCATCGACCCAGCGCGACACCCAGTCGGGCTTGGCGTCGCGGCGCGCCGCGGCGTCCACCTTGAGCAGGCCGCACGGCGTTTGCAGGAACTGGGTCAGCCATTGGGCGGCCGCTTCGCTTTCGCGCCGGGCCGTGGTGGTGTCGGCCCAGACGCCGACCGTGAGGGCGTCGCCGTGCAGACCCGATCCGTCCAACGCGATATCCAGGTCAGCCATGCCAGGCGCCGACAGCCGCAGCGCGTCAGCAGTGAGCGCCGTGCGGACGAGCGCCATGGCCGGCCATTGCCGTTGCGTCATGAACTGGCCCGCGGCGTCCACCACCATCCACCGCCGGTCATGCGCAAGGCCCGCGCGATCGATGGGAGATTCGGTCAGATCGATGCCCGCGCAGGATTTGACGGGGTAGATATGCAGGCTGAGGATGCGGGCGGACATGGCGGCGATGGCTCAACGAGTGGCGAATGCCGCAGAGAATACAAGAAATGCGGCGCGCCGGACCGCCCGAAAGAGACAAAAAAAGCCCGGGACTAGCCCGGGCCAGATGAGGTGGCGGTTGCTCAGCCGCCGACCAGCTTCAAGGTGTCCAGCGGCGTGACCGCCTTGAATCCCTTGCGCGTCGCGATGTGCTCGGGACGCGGGGTCAGCCCGTACTTGGGCGGGTTCAGGGTGTTCTCCATGCTGTTGTAGACCATGAAGACATTGGCGCGGGGCCACGGCGAGATGTTGCTGTTCGAGCCGTGCATCGTGTTGCAGTCGAAGAACACCACCGAGCCGGCCTTGGCCGTCATCGTGCTGATGCCGCCCTGCTCCACCAGCAATTGCAGGCTGACAGGATCCGGCACGCCGTATTCCTGTTTCTTCAGCGACTGCTTGTAGTGCTCGTTCGGCGTCTCGCCGACGCACGAAATGAACTGCCGATGCGAGCCGGGCACCAGCATCAGCGGGCCGTTGCATTCGTTGTTGTCGGTCAGCAGCACCGAGCAGCTGAGCGCACGCATCGACGGCATGCCGTCTTCGACGTGCCAGGTTTCAAAGTCGGAGTGCCAGTAGAACTCCTTGCCCTTGAAGCCCGGCTTCATATTGGCACGCGACTGGTGGATGTAGACCTCGGAGCCGAGAATCTGACGTGCCACGTTGACCAGGCGCGGATCGCGCACCAGCCGTGCCAGCATCGGATTGAGCACGTGCACCATGAAGATGGAACGCACGGCGTTGCTGCCCGGCTCGGTGATGGCCTCTTCGCGGCGGACGATGGACGGGTCGCGCGTCATGCGCTCGACCTCGGCCGACAGCGCACGCACCTCGGCCTCCGTGAACAGGTTCTCCAGCAGCAGGAAGCCGTTACGGTCGTATTGGCCGACCTGCTCGTCGCTCAGGGCGTTGGCATACTTGCCGTCTTCATAGACGACCGGATCCTGGCGGGAAATGATGGCGGAACTGCGATCCGTACGGGAGGCGTACGGATCCTGCGCGGGTGAGATCATGCGAACCTCCTTTTATCAGGCCGCGACCGCATCGGGCAGCGCGTAGACACCTTCCTTGTCGTGCACTTCCTGGCCGGTCAGCGGCGGATTGAAGACGCAGATGACGCGCAGCGGCTCCTTGCCGCCGCACAGCCAGTGCTCGTCGTTTTCGTTCAGCGCGTAGACCACGCCGGGGCCCAGGTCGTATTTCTTGCCGTCGGCAATGGTCTCGATCGAACCGTCGCCCTCGATGCACCACACCGCCTCAAGATGGTTCTTGTAGTGGATGTGCGTGCGGCCGCCCGGGAAGATGGTGGTCTCGTGGAATGAAAAGCCCATGCCATCCTTCTTCAGCAGCACGCGGCGGCTGACCCAGGTGTCGGTGCGGACTTCGTCGGCAGTGCCGATCACATCTTTGACATTACGTACGATCATTGACGTTTTCCTCCAAATTTCAGGATGCGGGCAGACTGCCCCTCATCGGCCAGCGCTTCGGCCACGCTGGCCTCGATCAGATCCAGGCCCTTGGCCAGCAGGTCTTCCTCGATCGTCAGCGCGGGCAGCAACTTCAGCACTTCATCGTGCGCGCCCGACGTTTCGATCACGACGCCCTTCTTGAAAGCGCATTGGGCGATACGGTTGGACAGCGCCGGATTGCCGTTGGACACGAGGCCCTGGATCAGGCCGCGGCCACGCGCCGACAGGCCGGCGTTGGGATAGCTGTGCACCAGGTTTTCAAGCCAGTCGCCGACCAGGCGTTCCTTGCGCTGGATGTCGGCCGTGAATGCGGCGTTGGTCCAGTAGGTTTCCAGCGCCTGCGTGGCGGTGACGAACGCCAGGTTGTTGCCGCGGAAGGTGCCGCTGTGCGCGCCGGGCTTCCAGATGTCCAGTTCGGGCTTCATCAGCACCAGCGACATCGGCAGGCCAAAGCCGGATAGCGACTTGGACAGCGTGATGATGTCGGGGCGGATGCCGGCGGTTTCGAAGCTGAAGAACGTGCCCGTGCGGCCGCAGCCGACCTGGATGTCGTCCACGATCAGCAGCATGTCGTGGCGCTTGCACAGTTTTTCCAGCTCTTTGAGCCAGCGCAGCGTGGCCACATTGACGCCGCCTTCGCCTTGCACCGTTTCCACGATGACGGCGGCCGGCTTGTCCATGCCGCTGCTCGGGTCTTCCAGCATGCGTTCCATGTACGCCATGGTGTCCACGTCCGGACCGAAGTAGCCGTCGTAGGGCATGAAGGTCGTGTTGCCGAGCGCGTAGCCGGCGGCGTCACGGAACTTCATGTTGGCCGTCGCGGCCAGCGAGCCGCCGCTCACGCCGTGAAAGCCGTGCGTGAACGAGATCACGTTGGGACGGCCCTTCACCTGGCGCGCGATCTTCAGCGCGGCTTCGACGGCATTGGTGCCGGTCGGGCCGGTGAATTGCAGCGTGTACTGCCAGTTGCGCGGCTTGAGCAGCACGCGATCCACCGTCTCCAGGAAACGCTTCTTCGCGCTGGTGGCCATGTCCAGGCCGTGGACGACGCCGTCCGCCTGCACATACTCCAGCAGCTTTTCCTTGAGAACAGGATTGTTGTGGCCGTAGTTCAGCGTGCCTGCGCCGCTGAAGAAGTCGATGTATTCGGTGCCATCTTCATCGATGAGCGTCGAGCCACGGGCCTGATTGAATATCACGGGAAACGACCTGATGTAGCCCCGCACTTCAGACTCCATGCGGTCAAAGATCTTCAAGTCCATGATTAATCCTCCCTTTTCAACTCATTAATTGACGGACGGCCTGATCCCGCCAGGTGCGGCGGGCGCACCTGGACAGTTCGAACCATCCCGGTAAATCGATAAGACCGTCAGGCCTTTGGCGTCCCTATGGGGACGGCAAGGCGAACGGACCTATCCTTAACAGCATCTCGTCGTCATGGTCCGCGCCGCCGAAGAGTTGCCGGTCGAAGAACGGCTGTTCGGAAACGTGGGCGCCTACTTCGGCGGCCAGGCCGGCGAAGGTGCGGCGCGAAGCCTGGTTGTCAGGCCCCACCGTGGTTTCAAGATAGCGGACATGCGCCAGGCCCTTGCGCTGCAAGAGTTCCCGGAGCATGGCGCGGCCAAGGCGTTGGCCGCGAGCGCGGGCGTGCACCGCAACCTGCCAGACGAACAGGACGTCGGGGCGGGACGGGTCCACATATGCGGAGATGAAACCATTGATGCGTCCCCCGGCGCTTTCAGCCAGGACGCAGGTGTCGCGGAAGTGCTCGCACAGGAGCAGGTACGCGTAGAGGGAATTCAGGTCGAGCGGCGGGCACTCGGAAATGAGGCGGTGGATCGCGGCGCCGTCTTTGCGGTCGGGCAGACGCATGGTATGGGTCTGCGCGCTGACCGCCGGCGCCACGGCACTTGAGAGTATGGGGGAGTCCAGTTCGTTTTTCTTCATGCAACGATTCCCGATTCTGGGGGTGCCCCGCCCGTGGGCACTTCAAGGATGGGCGACGACACGTCTCCATGCGTGTCGACTGCGGCCTGACCGTCCTGTTCCATGAGCGTCACGATGCGCTCCAGGGACAGGGTGATGGTGGCCTGTTCCAATTCCGGCAAGGCATTGAGCGCGTCAGCCAGATGCTTTTGCAGCGGCGACGGCGCGCCTTGCGCCAATTCCTGTCCCGCCTCGGTGGCGGTGACGAACACGATGCGGCGGTCTTCACGGCCCCGCTCGCGGCGGATGAGCGCCTTGTCTTCCAGGCGATCCAGGATGCCGACCACCGTACTGGGACTGACGTGCATCTCGCGGCTGATCGCGGTGGCGGTCATCGGACCGTTGGCGATCACGGTGCGCAGGCACATCAACTGCGGCGCAGTGATGTGACTGACTGCGGACAACTGGCGCGAATGCAGCGCGATCGAACGCGTGATGCGGCGCAGGGCTCGCAAAATGCGCAGGTCGTACTGCTGAGTGGTTTCGGTTTTCGCGGCGTCAGTCATGGATACAGATGGTTCGGGCAAAATCATTTCTACACGAATCATATGCGCCCGATTTATTCGAGTCAAACAAAAACCCGGGCACGATGTAAATAAATGAACGCGGATTTGGCGAGGATGACCGGAGTATGAATGGACTTGTCAGCACGCTGTTTCCGCTGTGCCGGGGGCTGTGAGCGGCATCCGCCTGCTGGCTGGCCTAAACAAAAAACATATGTTTTGTTCATGATGTTTTATTTATCATATGTTTTTACCGTTTATCCGCCCCTGCCAACATGTCCTTGCCCGCTTCCCTGCTCGCCACCCTCCAGGCAAAGCTGGAACAACTGCCGCCCGAATTGCAGCGGGCGGCGCGCTGGGTCGTGGCGAATCCCGCGCAGGTGGGACTCTGGTCGATGCGCCGGCAGGCGCAGACGCTCGGTGTGGCGCCCGCCACAATGTTGCGCCTGGCTCGCGCGTTGGGCTATGGCAGCTACGAGGATTTCCGTCAGCCGTTCCAGCAGGCGCTGGCCGCACAGGGCGAGCCGGGCCTGCGCGACCGCGCCGCTGCCCTGCAGGCTGCGGCGGGCGCGTCCGCCCAACCCGGCCACGATACATTGACCGGGTATCAGGTCCAGGCCATTTCCTCGGTCTGCGCGCTGAACCCGCCCGCAACGTTCGACGCCACCGTGCAAACCCTTTTGGACGCACATCAGGTTGGTTTCCTGGGCACGCGCTCAGCCTTCGGCATTGCATTCCAAATGCGCTACGCCTATCAGCTCGTGCGGCGCAACAGTGTCCTGATCGACGGGCTGGGCGGCGCGCCGGCCGAGCAGATCGACAACCTGGGCGCGGGCGATGCGCTGATCGTCATCTCGCAGGCCCCCTACCCCGCCGCCACCGTGGATCTGGCGCGCCAGGCCGCGCGGCGCGGCGTGGCCGTGGTGGCGCTGACCGACGACCCGCTGTCGCCGCTTGCCGGGGACGCCCGCCACACGCTGCGCTTCGCCCCGTCCGACCGCGATGGCGTGCAAGCCCGGCCGGCGCGCCAGGGGCCGGGCTCGTTCTTCCACACGACCGCCGGTCTGCTTGGGCTGGCCGAACACCTGATCGCACGGCTGACGGCCCTCGGCGGCGAAGCGGTGCTGGACCGGCTGGCCGAAGTCGAGCAGCGCCTGCGCACTGACAACGTCTATTGGACCGGCGCCCCCGCGCGCCGCCACGGCTGAGGCGCCCAAGCCAATGCCACCCTCAACCTGACCCAGGAACCCGCAGCATGAGCCAAACCCACATCCTGCATCGCTCCCTTCGCCATACGCCCCCCGTCGCCGTGCGCGGCCAGGGCGTCTGGATCCATGACAGCGCGGGCCGCGCGTATCTGGACGGCTCAGGCGGCGCGGCCGTGTCCTGCCTGGGCCACAATCATCCGGAGGTCCAGGCGGCCCTGCACGCGCAGATCGACGCGCTGGCCTATGCCCACACCAGCTTCTTCACCACCGAGGTCGCTGAAAAGCTGGCGGCCCGCCTGGTGGCGGACGCGCCCGCCGGCACCTCCCATGCGTACTTCGTGTCGGGCGGGTCGGAAGCGGTGGAAGCGGCGCTCAAGATGGCGCGCCAGTATTTCGTCGAAATCGGTCAGCCACAGCGCCGCCACATCATCGCGCGGCGGCAGAGCTATCACGGCAATACGCTCGGCGCGCTGGCGGTCGGCGGCAATGCCTGGCGGCGCGCACAGTTCGCGCCGCTGTTGATCGAGGTCGAGCACGTCTCGCCGTGCTATGCCTACCGCGACCAACGCAGCGACGAAACCGCCGAACAATACGGCGAGCGGCTTGCAGAGGAACTGGACGCGGCCATCCTGCGCCTCGGCCCCGACTCCGTCATGGCATTCGTGGCCGAGCCGGTGGTGGGCGCGACGTCTGGCGCGGTGACTGCCGTGCCGGGGTACTTCCGCCGCATCCGCGAGGTCTGCGACCGCCACGGCGTCCTGTTCATCGCCGACGAAGTGATGTGCGGCATGGGCCGGACCGGCACGCTATACGCCGTCGAACAGGAAGGCGTGACGCCGGATCTCATCACCATCGCCAAGGGGCTGGGCGGCGGCTATCAACCCATCGGGGCAGTCATGGCGCAACAGCACATCGTGCAGGCCATGCAGCAAGGCAGCGGCTTTTTCCAGCATGGCCACACGTATCTTGGCCACGCGCTGGCGTGCGCGGCCTCGCTGGCAGTGCAGGACGTGATCCGGCGCGACGGGCTGCTTGAGCGCGTGCGGGTTCAGGGCGCAGGCCTGGCGCAGCGTCTGCACGCGGCGCTGGGCGAACACCCTCATGTGGGCGACATCCGCGGCCGGGGTCTCTTCATGGGCGTGGAGCTGGTTCAGGACCGCGCCAGCAAGCAGCCCTTCGATCCCGAATTGACACTGCATGCGCGGATCAAGCGCGAGGCGATGGCGCGGGGTTTGATGGTGTATCCGATGGGCGGCACCCTCGATGGACGACAGGGCGATCACGTCCTGCTCGCGCCGCCCTTCATCATTTCCGACGACGAACTGGATCAACTGACGGAACGGCTGACCGGCGCCATCGACGCCGCGATCGCGCAGACGCGGGGTTAGGCGTCCACCGCAACGGCCGCCGGGCGGCGATCCTCCGCCCCGCGCCGCCTGATCAGCCTGCGCCGGCCCGCCGCCAGGGCGGGCGCGCGCCGATGGTGAGCGCGCGCAGGAACCATTCTACGGGTCCATAGGCGTGATGCCGCAGCCACCAGGCAGACAACGGCAACTGGGCGGCAAAGATGGCCACCGCAATCAGAAACGCGGCCAGAGGCGTCACGGCGGCGAACAGCCGCAGGCCCCACGCCGTGAAGAGAAATGCGCACACGACCGACTGCATCAGGTAATTGCTCAGCGCCATCCGCCCCGCCGGCGCCAGCCAGACCCCAAGGCGCTCGCCCGGCCCCGTGCGGAGCGCCAGCAGGAACGCCGCCCCGTACGACAGGCTCAGGAGCGGCGCGGTGAACAGGCCCACGGCCAGGCCCGGCAATTCCCACATCACGCGCGCCTGCGGCAATGCGCTGGTGGCATACGCCGCGGCGCCTGCCAGTCCGGGCAGGACGCCCAACGCGCACAACAATCCGAGGGCGCGGCGCGAGCGCCAGGGATCCGCAAGCGCATTGCGCCGCCCCAACGCGTACCCGGCCAGGAACATGGCGAAGACGAACGGCCCTTGCACGAACAGCACCGTAAACCAGATGGCTTCGGTGAGTTCCTTGATGTGCTGCGCGATCGTGGTGCCCACGGTGCCGCGGTACGCCTCGATGGAGGCCAGCGCGTCGGCCTTGTATTGCAGCGCGTAGCCGGCCGGAACGGGGTCCAGAAAGCTCAACGCGCCCAGAATCCCCCACACCGCCGACGCCAGCGCGATCAGCCACAGGGCAACACGCAGCGCCCGGCCCGGGTCCATGCGCCGGCATAACAGCAGCGCAAGGCCCAACAAGGCGTAGGTGACCAGGATGTCGCCCTGGTAGAACAGGATGGCGTGCGCCATGCCCAAGGCCGCCAGTCCCAATAGCCGGCGCAGAAAGCGCGGCGCGAAGGCCGCGTCGGCGCGCTCGGCCGCCGACATCTGCAGCGTGAAGCTGTAGCCGAACAGGAAGGAAAACAGCAGGTAGAACTTGGTTTCGAACAACCAGGCGACCAGCCAGCGGACCGTCACGTCCAAGGGGCTGGAATACACCGGATCCGGCACGCCCCCGCCATAGAACGGGAAGGCGAAGACGTTGATATTGACGACCAGGATGCCGAAGAGCGCGAAGCCGCGCAGGGCATCGACGTGCGCAAGGCGCGGCCGCTCGGCGAGGTCGATGCTCATGCGGGCCCCTGGAAGACAACCCGGCGGCGCAAGTGGCGCGCGCCGCCGTGCGTTTTCGGCATCAGGCGGCGCGCAGGCGTCAACCCAGCACCGGCGACAGCAACGGCTGCTTGGGCCGCACGTCCAGCGCGCGGCCCTTGAGGGCCCGCTTGCCGACGTAGACGGCCAGGTCCGCACCCGCCAGGATGTCCTCAGTCATCTTGTTGCGGTAGATGCCGGTGGCGCGCAAGCCCTTCGGGCCGATCGGCACGGTCTGGTCGAGCTTGTCCGCGCCGTCCAGTCCCATCAGGATGGTGCCGCGTCCGCCGCCCGACAGCGACTTGACCTCGTCCAGGCCGAAGACCAGGAACTTACCCTTTTGCGACAGCAGCGCCAGTTGCTGGGCGCCCGCAAACAGCGGCACCGGACGCAGCAGTTCGTCGCCCGTTTCCAGCGTGATGAACTGCTTGCCCGCGCGCTGGCGGCTGACCATGTCGGACAGCTTGGCCGCGAAGCCATAACCGCCGCGGGTGGCCAGCAGCCAGCGGCTGTCGGCCGAGGCAGCGATCGTATGGACGATGCGCGTGCCGGATTCCAGGTCGATCATCGTGGTGACCGGTTGGCCGTCGCCACGCGCCGACGGCAGCCCGGACACCGGCACCGAGTAGACCCGGCCGTTGTCGCCGACCGCGATCAGCGTGTCGGTGGTACGGCATTCGAAGGCGCCGTACAGGTCGTCGCCCTGCTTGAAGCCAAATTGCGAAGCGTCGTGGCCGTGGCCCTGACGCGCGCGCAGCCAGCCCTTCTGCGACACGACCACGGTGACCGGCTCGTCCAGCACCTTGGTTTCCAGCACGGCGCGCTCGGCGGTTTCGATCAGGGTGCGGCGCTCGTCGCCATATTGCTTGGCGTCGGCTTCGATTTCCTTGATCAGCAGGCGCTTGAGCGTCGTGGGATTGTCCAGCAGTTCCTGCAGCGAAATCTGCTCCTTGCGCTTGTCGGCCAGTTCCTGCTCGATCTTGAAGCCTTCCAGGCGCGCCAATTGGCGCAGGCGCATTTCCAGGATGTCTTCGGCCTGGCGCTCGGACAGCTTGAAGCGTTCCATCAGCGCGGCGCGGGGCTCGTCGGATTCGCGGATGGTCTGGATGACCTCGTCCACGTTCAGGTAGACGACCATGCGCCCTTCCAGCACATGGATGCGGTCGATGACCTTGTCCAGACGGAAGCGCGTACGGCGCACGACGGTGTTGGTGCGGAACGCCAGCCACTCGACCAGGATGTCGCGCAGGCCCTTCTGGCGCGGCCGGCCGTCGGTGCCGATGCACACCAGGTTGACGCTGGCGCTGCCTTCCATGCTGGTCTGCGCCAGCAGCGTGTTGACGAACTCGTCGCGGTCCACCCGCGAGGTCTTGGGTTCGAAGACCAGACGCACCGCGGCGTCCTTGCCGGATTCGTCGCGCACGGCATCCAGCAGATTCAGCATCACGGCCTTGGCCTGCGTCTGCTCGGGCGTCAGGCTCTTCTTGCCCGTCTTCACCTTGGGATTGGTGATTTCCTCGATTTCTTCCAGCACCTTCTGGCCGGACGTGCCCGGGGGCAGCTCGTTGACGACCAGTTGCCACTGGCCGCGCGCCAGTTCTTCAAACTGCCAGCGCGCGCGCACCTTGAGCGAGCCGCGGCCCCCTCCGTAGATCTGCGCGATATCGGCAGCCGGGGTGATGATCTGTCCGCCGCCCGCGAAGTCCGGGCCGGGGATCATGGTGTACAGCTCCTCGTCCGGCAACTGCGGCTGCTTGATGAGCGCCACGCAGGCCTGGGCGACTTCGCGCAGGTTGTGCGGCGGAATCTCGGTGGCCATGCCGACCGCGATGCCCGACGCGCCGTTCAGCAGCATCACGGGCAGCCGCGCCGGCAGCATCTGCGGCTCTTGCTGGCTGCCGTCGTAGTTGGGCACGAAATCGACGGTGCCCTCGTCCAGCTCGTCGAGCAACAGCTTGGCAATGGGCGTGAGCCGCGCTTCCGTGTAACGCATGGCGGCGGCGTTATCGCCGTCGCGCGAACCAAAGTTGCCCTGGCCGTCGATCAAGGGATAGCGCAGCGAGAAATCCTGCGCCATGCGGACCATGGCGTCGTACGCCGCCTGATCGCCATGCGGATGGTATTTACCCAGCACGTCGCCCACGACGCGCGCGGATTTGACGGGCTTGGCGCCGGAGCCCAGCCCCATCGCCTGCATCGCAAACAGGATACGGCGCTGAACGGGCTTCTGCCCGTCGCCCACGTCGGGCAGCGCGCGGCCGCGCACCACGGAAACCGCGTAGTCCAGATAGGCCTGTTCCGCGTAGCGCGCCAGCGTGATGGCGGCGTTGCCGTCACCGTCGCCGTCGCCGCCGGGCGGGTTGGAGTCAAACAGGCCGGGTTGATTGCTGTCGGTCATGATGGTTTCAGGTAAACAAATTCATCGAAACGGCGTCAATGCGCCTCAGGCGGACGGGGCCATGAGCTGGGTGTCGGCAACGTGCGCGCGGATCTGGGCGCGCACGGCTTGCAGCGTGGCGGCGTCCTGCCCGCGCTTGGGGATGATCACGCCCTGCAGGGTGCCGAGGATGACGTAGAGATGTTCGGGGGTTTCTTCGACCCGCCGCACGTCGGTCCACGCCATCTGCCCGGAAGCAGAGGCGGTGCTGTCGGTGACGCCGTCGGGGCCGAAATCAAGTTCGTGCCGCCCCAGATACAGGGTGTCCGGCTGCTTGGCCAGCATGCGGCGCGTGTTCATCCGCACGAGTCCGGGCAGCACGTATTCGTAGGCCAGGGCCAGCAGCGCGAGGATGCCCAGCCCGACCGCCAGCCCCTGGAAATACACCGGCAGGATCGCGCCCCAATTGGGTCCCTTGCCGTCCCAGGTCTGCCAGATCAGGTACGCAAGCAGCGCGACGATCATCAGGATGCCGAAGCGCAAATGAGACCGGTAGCGGCGGCGGCGAAGTTCCGGCCGTTTGTACACATAGGCGGCAAAATCCGCGTAGTCGTCGGCGGTCAGGTCGACGACCATGCGGGCTTGCCCGGGCGCGGACGGCGTCATCAGATGTCGAGCTCCGCCAGGTTGCCCTTTTCTTCGATCCACGCGCGGCGTTGCGAGGACTCGCCCTTGCCCATCAGCATGTCGAACATGCGGGTGGTGTCGTCGGGCGTCTGGTCGCCGTAGCCCACGGGCAGCAGGCGGCGCGTGTCCGGGTTCATGGTGGTTTCCCACAGTTGCTCGGGGTTCATTTCGCCCAGGCCCTTGAACCGGCTGACGGCCCACGCGCCTTCGCGCACGCCTTCCTTGCGCAGCTTGTCCTGCGCGGCCTCGAGTTCGCCTTCATCAAGACAGTAGATCTTGCGCGCGGGACGCTTGCCTTGCGCGGGCACATCCAGGCGGAACAGCGGCGGCTTGGCGACGTACACGTTGCCAGCCTCGACGAGCTTGGGGAAGTGCCGGTAGAACAGCGTCAGCAACAGCACCTGAATGTGCGAGCCGTCGACGTCCGCGTCCGACAGGATGCAGATGCGGCCGTAGCGCAGGCCGGACAGGTCGGGCGTATCGTTGGGACCGTGAGGGTCGACGCCGATGGCCACGGAAATGTCGTGGATCTCGTTGTTGGCAAAAAGACGGTCGCGGTCGACTTCCCAGGAATTGAGCACCTTGCCGCGCAGCGGCAGGATGGCCTGGAATTCCTTGTCGCGGCCCATCTTGGCCGAGCCGCCGGCCGAGTCGCCCTCGACCAGGAACACTTCGGTGCGTGTGGCGTCGCTGGACTCGCAGTCAGTCAGTTTGCCGGGCAGCACCGCCACGCCGGAGCTCTTGCGCTTTTCGACCTTCTGGGCCGAACGCTGGCGCGCCTGCGCCTGCCGGATGGCCAGTTCCGCGAGCTTCTTGCCGTATTCGACGTTGCTGTGCAGCCAGAGGTCGAGCGCGCTCTTGGAAAAACCGCCGACCAGCCGCACGGCGTCGCGGCTGTTCAGGCGTTCCTTGATCTGACCCTGGAATTGCGGGTCCAGCACCTTGGCCGACAGCACGAAGCTGGCGCGGGCGAACACGTCTTCGGGAAGCAGCTTCACGCCCTTGGGCAGCAGGCTGTGCAGTTCGGCAAAGCCCTTGACCGCGCCGAACAGGCCTTCGCGCAGGCCGGATTCATGCGTGCCGCCGGCCGGCGTGGGAATGAGGTTGACGTAGGACTCGCGCACCGCGTTGCCGTCGTCAGTCCAGGCCACCACCCATTGGGCGCCCTCGCCTTCGGCGAAGTTTTCGTGGTCGGCGCCCGCGTACTGTTCGCCTTCGAAGAACGGCACCATCAGTTCGGCGCCCGCCAGGGCCTCGGCCAGGTAGCCGCGCAGGCCGTCCTGATACTGCCAGGTCTTGGTGTCGTTGGTTTTCTCGTTGACGAGCGTGACCTTCACGCCCGGCAGCAGCACGGCCTTGCTGCGCAGCAGATGCGTCAGCTCGCCCAGCGGGATATTGGGGCTGTCGAAGTATTTGGCGTCCGGCCAGACGCGCACGCGGGTGCCGGACTTCTTGCGGCCGCCCTGATCGTAAGGCGCCAGGGGTTCGGCGACGTCGCCGCCCTTGAACACCAGGCGGCTGACGGCGTTGTCGCGCCAGACGATGACTTCCAGGCGGGTGGCGAGCGCGTTGGTGACGGACACGCCGACGCCGTGCAAGCCGCCCGAGAAGGCGTAGGCGCCGCCGCCCGCCTTGTCGAACTTGCCGCCCGCATGCAGGCGCGTGAACACGAGTTCGACGACGGGCGCGTTTTCTTCGGGGTGCAGGCCGACGGGAATGCCGCGGCCATCGTCCTCGACGGACACGCTGCCGTCTGCATGCAACGTGACCTGGATCTGTTTGCCGTAGCCGGCCAGGGCCTCGTCTGCGGCGTTATCAATGACCTCCTGCACGACGTGCAGGGGGTTTTCGGTGCGGGTGTACATGCCCGGGCGCTGCCGCACGGGTTCCAGCCCCTTCAGGACGCGGATGGACGCCTCGTTGTAACGTGGAGTGGCCAAGTTATCCCCAACATCTGTGGAAAAAAACCGACATTTTACGGATAAGCCTAGATTCTGCGCGGCTCCGGGTGGGATGCGCACGACCTGACCAGGTCCGATTTCGGTAGGATGATGACAGTCACAACCGCCGATCCGGGCTTTGACTTCCCGGACCGCGACAGCTGCGCCGCAACATCCTACACAAAAACCTGCAAACCCTGTTGTTATTAACAGTGGTATGCCTGTTGTTATTGACAGTGGTATGCTTGAGTCCATTCCACAAACAAGAACAACGGCAAGGCGCGTTTTCACGCGCCTTTTGCTGCCGAACCGAGAATCACCATCATGAGCGACCAAATCAAGAACGTCAGTGACGCCAGCTTCGATGCCGATGTGTTGAAATCCGGCCAGCCGGTGCTGGTGGACTACTGGGCTGCCTGGTGTGGCCCCTGCAAGATGATCGCCCCGATCCTGGAAGAAGTCGCCACCGAATACGCTGGCCGTCTGACGATCGCCAAGCTGAACGTGGACGAGAACCAGGGCACCGCCACCAAGTACGGCATCCGCGGCATTCCGACCCTTATGCTCTTTAAAGACGGCCAGGCTGCCGCCACCAAAGTTGGCGCGCTGTCGAAGTCGCAACTCACCGCATTCCTGGACGGCGCGTTGTAAATCGCGTGCTGTAAACGAGGGCGCCGCCGCATAGGCGGCGCTCATTCAGTACCGCGCGAGCCCGTCCGTGGCGCGCCGCCAGACCCTCCTTTACTTTTCCCCCAACACTCACCGCGATGCACCTCAACGAACTGAAGGCGCTGCACGTCTCGCAGCTGCTCGAAATGGCCGCTGGCCTGGAAATCGAGAACGCCAACCGCCTGCGCAAGCAGGAACTGATGTTCGCCATCATGAAGCGGCGCGCCAAGCAGGGCGAGCAGATCTTCGGCGACGGCGTTCTTGAAGTCCTGCCCGACGGCTTTGGTTTCCTGCGTTCGCCGGAAACCTCGTATCTGGCCAGCACCGACGACATCTACATTTCTCCGTCGCAGATCCGCCGTTTCAATCTGCACACCGGCGATTCCATCGAAGGCGAAGTGCGCACCCCCAAGGATGGCGAGCGCTACTTTGCCCTGGTGAAGGTGGACAAGGTCAACGGCGTGGCCCCTGAGGCGATCAAGCATCGCATCATGTTCGAGAACCTGACGCCGCTGCATCCGAACCGCGTCATCCGCCTGGAACGCGACATCAAGAGCGAGGAAAACCTCACCGGCCGGATCCTCGACGTCTTCGCCCCCATCGGCATGGGCCAGCGCGGCCTGATCGTCGCCAGCCCCAAGTCCGGCAAGACGGTGATGATGCAGCACATCGCGCATGCCATCACCACCAACTATCCCGACGCGGTCATGATCGTCCTGCTGGTCGACGAACGCCCGGAAGAAGTGACCGAAATGCAGCGCACCGTGCGCGGTGAAGTGGTGGCGTCGACCTTCGACGAGCCCGCCACGCGTCACGTGCAAGTGGCCGAAATGGTCATCGAAAAGGCCAAGCGCCTGGTCGAAATGAAGAAGGACGTCGTGATCCTGCTGGACTCGATCACCCGTCTGGCCCGCGCCTACAACACCGTCGTGCCGGCTTCCGGCAAGGTGCTGACCGGCGGCGTGGACGCCAACGCCCTGCAACGCCCCAAGCGTTTCTTCGGCGCGGCGCGCAACCTGGAAGAAGGCGGCTCGCTGACCATCCTGGGCACCGCGCTGATCGAAACCGGCAGCCGCATGGATGAAGTCATCTATGAAGAATTCAAGGGCACCGGCAACTCCGAAGTCCACCTCGAGCGCCGCCTCGCAGAAAAGCGCGTCTACCCGTCCATCAACCTGAACAAGTCGGGCACCCGCCGCGAAGAGCTGCTGATCGCCCCGGACCTGCTGCAGAAGGTGTGGGTGCTGCGCAAGTTCATCCACGACATGGACGAAGTCCAGTCCATGGAGTTCATCCTGGACAAGATGCGCGCCACCAAGACCAACGCCGAATTCTTCGACATGATGAAGAAGAAGTAAGCGGAACGTCCGCGCCAAAGAAAGCCGCCCTTGCCAAGGGCGGCTTTTTTCATGGGCGGCGGCTCAATGTTCGATGAATTCCGGCATCCGGCGCGGCGTGGCATTCGCGGGGCGCGGCGTCTGCTTGGCCGGTTCCTTGCCGGCTTCGATCGGCTCGATGCTGGGATCGTCCCAGCTGCCTGTGACGGCGTATTCCATGGTCATCGCGCGGGCGAGCGGCTGCTTGAGCAGCCATTGCGTGACAAAAGCGCCCAGGCCGATCAGCGGATTGACGGCCAGAGCGGTGACCATCGCCGCGCCGCTGGCGTCCAGATTCGGAATCACCACCGCTTTCATGTCCCAGCGTTCCTTGACGAGGTTCACGCCTCCGGCCAGGACGATGGCCGCGACCGGCCCGTTGATCTTGTAGCCTTCGGTGGTCAGCATGCCGTCGGCCACCTTCACGTTCCCGCGAATGGTGTCGAACGGAAAGCCGTCGCGCAGCAGGTTGGTGGGATTGACGTCCAGCCGTGCCAACCGCTGCAGCGATTGCAGCGACAGCAACTCCAAGAGGCGCGCGGTGCGGGAATTCACGTGCATGAAGCGGCCGTTGTCCAGGCTGACGACCACGTCCCCCACCACGTCGGCAATGTTGTGTGTCCACGGCAGATTGCGCCAGGTCGCCTTGCCCTGGATCGTTCCCTTGCCGTTGGACACCACGTTCTCGAAGCCGATCCGGCTCATGAAGTCACCGACGTTTTCCAGCTTCAGCAACGCGTCGACGGTCAGGCCGCGGTTCGGACCTTCCAGCCCCCAACTCCCCGTGGCGTTCAGGGCCGCCGAATCGTTGGTGATGGACAGCTTGTCCAGCCGCCACTGCCGTCCGCGTTCCAGATTGGTGCCCGTGACCTGTAGCGCCCCCAGGTTCTTGCCGTACAGCATGAACTGGTTGGCTTGCAGGTCGATGGCGGGAATGTCGGACAGGTCGTTGCCGGACGCCAGCGCCTTGTCGGCCTGATTGGCGTCGCCCTCGCCCGCGATCGACAGATGTTTCAGGCGAGCGGTGATCTGGCCGGCGATGGCGCCCTGCGCCTCACGCCACTCCAGCGTGCCCGCCGCCTGCCGCGATTCCAGTTCGACGCGCCAGCGCGCCGGCGCGGGACGCGTGGCGTACAGCGTCAGGTCATTGAAGGTGAAACCGCTGGCGTGCAGCACGCTGGCCGCCAGGCTGATGCGCTCGGGTTGCGGCAGGATGGGCTTGGTGGGCGGCCTGCCCTTGACGGGCGGCTCGTCGAATCCGTCCGAAACCTTTTCCCAGCCGTCCATGTCCAGCTCGGGGAGGCTGGCGTTCAGGCTCAGCCCGCGTTCCGGCAGGCTGGCTGGCCGCCCGACGCCCAGCGCCCCGCGCGAAAAATACGACGACGAGCCATCGCCCGGGTCCCGCTCGAACAGCGCATTCACGTTGTCGCCCAGGCTGGCCGTGAGCCAGCGCCGGTCGCGCGCGCCGCGGTCCTGTGCCGGCGACCATTGCAGCTTCAACAGCTGCGCGGACTTGGCGGGCTTGCCGGCCGGCGCGGGCATGTCGATCGCCATGCCGACCAGGTCGGACTCGGCCGAGATGTCGATCGCACCGCCCTTCAGGTAGATCAGCCGGCCCTTGTACGCCGCACGGCCGGTAAAGCGCGACATCGACGGCGCGCGGCTCAACTGCGACAGGCCGGGCCCCGATAGCGTGCCGTCAAAACGCAGCGCGTCCGTGCCTTGCGCCAGCGTGCCGTAGATGTTGACGGGGCCGCCCAGGAACTGCGCGCGGATGCCCTTGGTCTGCACGCCTTTCTCCGAGAATTCCAGATCACCGTGGATCTGGCTGAGCACCGGGATCTCGGGCATGAAGCTGAACGAATTGTCCGAGAACTTGATGCGCCCCACCACTTGCGTGTCATCGGTGTTGAGCAGCGGCACGGTCAGATCGAGCGGCATGCGCCAGTCGCCGGTGCCGTGCGCCTCGTCCAGCGCCCCGTCCAGCAGCTCGCCAAGCGGAGAATTCGCCGCCAGCGCCAGGTACGCCGCCACCGGCCCGGAGGTGTCGCCGGTGACGCGAAGCTGCGAGTCGTGCTCCATGTTCGGAATGGCGGCTTTCACCTTGCCCAGCGTGACGGTATGTCCCTGCCCGGTATGGGCCACAGCGCCGCCCGCGCTGTCCAGCGCCAGGCTCACCTTGTCGATGCGAAAACTGCCCGACAGGTTTTCAAGCATCGGCCAGCCCTTGTGGTGCTTGCGCGCCGGCGCGTAATCGACCTTGGCGCCGGAATAGTTGCCGGCGATGACGAACTCGCCGGTCGAGCCCGGTGCGCCATACGGAAAGTCGTCCAGATCGCCCTTGAGCGTGATGGCCGCCGAATGCATCTGCCCGGCGGGCAGGCCGGTCGCCAGCCATTCACGGGCGTCCGCATTCACCTCGAGCGGCAGATACCGGTGAATGGCCGACATCGACCCGCGGACCATCGTGCCGCGCACGTCGACGCTGCCCGCCGCGGTCTTGCCTTCGGGCCGCCATTGGCCTTGCAGGCGTGCTTCCAGGTCTTCATTGGCAAGGCGCAACTGCGCCACGTCGACGAACCAATGCGCCGGATCCGGCCCCTTGACCTGGGCATCGAGCTCCAGGTCGTCGGCCCGTAGCGTCGGCGTCTCGAAGACGCCGGGCAGCGTCACGCGCAGTTGATGCACCGCGCCCTTGACGGCCACGTCAGGCGCGCCCTTGCTGCGCCCCAGCGGCACGCCTTCGATCTTCACGTAATCGCCAGGCCACAGGGAAAAGCGCAACTGCCCCGAGCCGCTCTGGACAGCTGGGCCGTCCGGCGCCGCAATCCAGGACACGCCGCGCACGGCGACATCGCTGGTCAGTTCGGTGAACTTGCCGTGATCCAATTGCCACCACGCCCGAGCCGCCAGCCGGCCGGCGACCGCGGGCACGTCGATCCACGGCGCCCAGGCCTGCGGCTCCACGTCGTCGGCCTGCGCAAAAATCTGGCCGCTCCAGTTGGCGGGCTTTTTGGCGTCGACGCCAAACAGTCCACGGTTGAATTCCCCGCGCAGTTCCAGCTTATGCGCCAGCGCGGGCCCTGCGGAGGCCTGCAGCACGAACCGGTGCGACAGGCTGCCATTGCGCACCAGGAAGTCGACGCCTTCCAGTGTCAGTTCCGGCGCCTGGCGCAATTCGTCCTGCCAGCGCAGCGTGGCGTCGCTGACCAGCAGCTCGCGCTGCGCCGCCAGCCATCGCAGGCCCGGATGATTGAGATCGGAGGCATGGTCGCTCGCATTCAGGTCGATGTCCTGACCGGCGACCCACAGATGATTGGACGCGTCCCGCCGCAGCGTGAGTTCCGGCTTTTCCAGCCGCAGCCGCACCAGCGTGGGCGACAGCGACAGCAGGCTGCGCCATGCCACGACCGCGGACACGGACGGCAGGCTCAATACCGGATCGGCCTCGTCGTCGTAGACCTGGACGGCAGCGAGATCGAGCCTGGGATTGAGCCCTTGCCAGTTCGCCTTGATCGCGCCGATCGTAACGCGGGCGCCCAACGCCTGGCTGGCGTAGGCTTCGATCTGAGGGCGCCACTGATCCACCCGCGGGAGGACCCAGTAGCGCACGCCCAGAAACCCGATGGCGACGACGCCATAGACGGTCAGCGCGGCCCAGAACAGGCTGCGGAGCACTTTTTTTGGAACAGACACGGATCAGTGGGCAGGAGGAGATGTCTTGCAGTATCGTCCCCACTTATACCTGAAACACGTCCATCCGTCTGCCGCCCTTTGCACCATGTCGAAACCATCCTTGATCGCTCCCGCCCTCGCCTGGTCCGGCCATCTGCGCCGCCGCCTGGACGCCCACCCGGACCTGGCCGCCTGGTTGGACGAGGCCGTGAAACACCCAGTGACACCCGACCTGATGGCGCAATGGCAGAACGAACTGGCCGGCCCCGCCTCGGCCGCCTCCGCCGCCTTGCCGGTGGACGTCTGCCGCATGGTGCTGCGAAAGCTGCGCGAACGCGTCTTCAGCGTGCTGATCGTGCGCGACCTGACCGGGCAAGCGCCGCTTGAAGAGGTGGTGGGCGCCATGACCACGCTGGCGGACATGGCAGTGGCTGCCGCCTACCGCAGCGTGGCGGCGGAACTGTCGGCCGTGCACGGCATGCCGCGCGACCCGGCCACCGGCAAACCGCAGGAGATGCTGATCGTCGGCATGGGCAAGCTCGGCGGCTGCGAGCTGAACGTCTCGTCCGACATCGACCTCATCATGCTGTACGGCGAAGAAGGCGAAACCGACGGCCCGCGCCGCATCAGCCATCACGAGTTCTACGGGCGCCTGACCCGCCGCATGATGCCGGTACTGTCCGAGGTGGACGCCAACGGCCAGGTGTTCCGCACCGACCTGCGCCTGCGCCCGGACGGCGACGCCGGTCCGCTGGCCTGGAGCCTGGATGCCCTGGAGCACTACCTGATCGGCCAGGGCCGCGAATGGGAGCGCTATGCCTGGCTGAAAGCGCGGCTGATGCCCGCGCAGGCGTTCGAAGACAGCGACAGCGCCGCGCAGGCCCGGCAACTGGAAAGCCTGCGCGTGCCCTTCGTCTACCGCAAGTATTTCGATTTTGACGCGCTGGCCGCGCTGCGCGCGCTGCGCGAGCGCATCCGCCAGGACTGGCAGCGCCGCGCGTCGGCGCGCAATGGCATCGACAGCGCCAACAACATCAAGCTGGGCGACGGCGGCATCCGCGAGATCGAGTTCGTGGTGCAGCTTGCGCAATTGATTCGCGGCGGCCGCATGCCGGCGCTGCAAAAGCGGGGGCTGCTCGAGGCGCTGCATGCCGAGTGCGTGGCGGGTCTGATCCCCGAGGACGATGCCCGCCGGCTGGAAGAGGCCTATCGTTTCCTGCGCCGCACCGAGCATGCGCTGCAGTACCGCGAAGACGAGCAGACCCACCTCTTGCCCGGCGACCCCGACCTGCGCGCCGCCCTGGCCGCGGCGCTGGGGATGACCGCCGAAGACTTTGAAAACACCTTGGCGGCACACCGCGAGTTCGTGTCGCAGACCTTCCGCAACGTCTTCCGCATGGTCGGCATGGGCGAGGAAGAAGCTGCACCCGCCACCGCCCCGGACGCCACCGCAGACGCCACGCCGTCCAGCCAGCCCGAGCCTGACAGCGAATGCGAACTGAGCGAGCAGATCCGCCAGGCGTTCGGCAACGATGCAGACGATCTGCTGCGCCGCGCCGAGACGCTATCGGGCAGCCATCGCGTGCGCAGCTTGCCGGAAAGCAGCCGCCGCCGTATGGAGGTCCTGCTGCCGGCCGCCCTGCGCGCGGCGCTGCAGACGCCGGCGCCACATGAAGCGGCGGTACGCCTGTTCGACCTGATCGAAAAGATTGCGCAACGCAGCGCGTACCTTGCCTTGCTCGCCGAATACCCGGACACGCTGGCGCGCGTGGCGCGCATGGTGGCCGCCAGTCCGTGGGCCGCGCAGTACCTGACGCAGCATCCGCTGCTGCTCGACAGCCTGATCGACTGGCGCACGCTCTTCGAGCCGCTCGACTTCGGCCAGATTGCCCGGCAGCTCACCGCAGATATGGACGCCTGCCGCCTGCCGGACGGCGAACCGGACGTCGAACGCCAGATGAACCTGATGCGCGACGCGCAGCGCCAGGCCAGCTTCCAATTGCTGGCGCAGGACCTGGAAGGCGAGCTCACCGTCGAAAAGCTGGCCGACCAGTTGTCGGCGCTGGCCGACCTGCTGCTTACCGAAACCATCCGTCGCGCCTGGCCGCTCGTGAACAAGGTCCCGGGCGCCGAGCCGCACTTTGCCGTCATCGCGTACGGCAAGCTGGGCGGCAAGGAACTGGGCTATGCGTCCGATCTTGACCTGGTGTTCCTGTTCGACGACCCGCGCGACGACGCGGCGGAGGTCTACGCCAAGCTGGGCCGGCGCATGTCGTCCTGGCTGTCGACCATGACGTCCTCGGGCCGGTTGTACGAAACCGACCTGCGCCTGCGGCCCGACGGCGACGCGGGGCTGCTGGCGGTCTCGCTGGAGGCCTTCGAGCAATACCAGCACAAGCACGCCTGGGCGTGGGAACACCAGGCGCTGACCCGGGCGCGTTTCGCGGCGGGCGACGCCAACCTGGGCCAGCGCTTTGAGAAGATCCGCGAGGACATCCTGGTGGCGCCGCGCGACACGGCCGCGTTGCGCAACGAGGTGCTGGCGATGCGCGAAAAGATCAATGCCGGCCATCCCAACACCACCGACCGCTTCGATCTGAAGCACGATCGCGGCGGCATGGTCGACGTGGAATTCGTGACGCAGTACCTGGTGCTGTGCCACGCGGGCACGCATCCGGTGCTGGTGCGCAACCTGGGCAACATCGCGCTATTGCGCCTGGCCGGCGAAGCCGGGCTGATCCCGCCGGACCTGGCGGCGCGGTCGGGCGACGCCTACCGCACGCTTCGGCGCGTCCAGCACCAATTGCGTCTTCAGGGCGTGGAAAAGGCCCGCGTGGCGCCCGACCAGTTGCAGTCAGAACGGGCCGCGGTCCGCGAGCTCTGGACGACGGTGCTAGGCTGATGGCAACTCGTCGTAAAATAAGGGTTTTTCCGCTTTTGCCTGACCGCCATGTCTGAACTCGTCCGCCCCAAACTCGACCTGCCCGCCGGCCGCAGCAAGGTGCTGATGCATTCGTGTTGCGCGCCCTGTTCCGGCGAGGTCATGGAGGCCATGACGGCCTCCGGGATCGATTACGCGATCTACTTCTACAACCCGAACATCCATCCGGTCAAAGAGTACGAAATCCGCAAGCAGGAGAACATCCGCTTCGCCGAGCAGCACGGCATCGAATTCATCGACGCCGACTACGACATGGACAACTGGTTTGACCGCGTCAAGGGCATGGAAGACGCGCCCGAGCGCGGCGAGCGCTGCACGGCCTGCTTCGACATGCGCTTCGAGCGCACCGCGCTTTACGCGCACGAGCATGGCTTTGACACCATCACCAGCTCGCTCGGGATCTCGCGCTGGAAGGACATGAACCAGATCAACGGCTGCGGCGAACGCGCCGCCGCGCGCTACGACGACCTGATCTACTGGACCTACAACTGGCGCAAGGGCGGCGGTTCGGCGCGCATGATCGAAATCAGCAAGCGCGAGAACTTCTACCAGCAGGAATACTGCGGCTGCGTCTACTCGCTGCGCGATACCAACCGCCATCGCCGCTCGCAGGGCCGCGAACGCATTCACATCGGCGTCAAGTTCTACGGCAAGGAAGACCTGATCAACGAAGAAAATCTCTGATCAGCGGGCGGTGCGCTCTGCACCGCCCATAAAAAAGCCTGGCAGTCCGCGCATCGCGCGTCCTCCAGGCCCGCTGCGGCGCCCCACGGGGCGCCGCAATGCTTTGTGTTGCGATCAGTCCAGCGTCAGCACCGTCGCGCCCGTCGTCTTGCGCGAAGCCAGCGCCGTCTGCGCCTCGCCCGCCTGCTCCAGCGTGTAGCGCTGGTCGATGCGGACCTTGATCTTCTTCTTGAGCACCAGGTCGAACAGTTCTTCGGAGGCCGACTGCAGCTTTTCCAGCGTGTTCACGTGGATGCCCAGCGAGGGCCGCGTCACGTACAGGCTGCCCTTCTGGTTCAGGACGGCCAGGTTCACGCCTGCCACGGGACCCGAGGCGTTGCCGAAGCTGACCATCAAACCGCGCGGCTCGATGCAGTCCAGCGAGGTTTCCCACGTGTCCTTGCCCACGCCGTCGTACACCACGGGCACCTTCTTGCCGCCCGTCAGTTCCAGCACGCGCTCGACCACGTTTTCACGCGAATAATCAATGGTTTCCCAGGCGCCGTTCTCGCGCGCCAGTTCCGCCTTTTCCGGGCTGGAGACCGTGCCGATCAGCTTGACGCCGAGCGCCTTGGCCCATTGGCAAGCGATCAGCCCGACACCGCCAGCCGCGGCATGGAACAGGATGGTCTCGCCGCCCTGCAGGCGGTACGTCTGGCGGAACAGGTACTGCACCGTCAGGCCCTTGAGCATCAGCGCGGCCGCTTCATCGAATTCAATGCCCTTGGGCACCTTGACGACCTGCAGGGCCGGCACGTTGCGAGCCTTGGCATAGGCGCCGATGGGGCTCTGGCCGTAGGCCACGCGGTCGCCCTTCTTCAGGTGCTTGACGTCGGCGCCCACGGCGGTCACCACGCCGGCGCCCTCGAAACCCAGGCCGTGCGGCAGCGGATGCGGATACAAGCCCGTGCGGAAATAGATATCGATGAAGTTCAGACCGGCAGCGTGCTGCTCGATCGTGACTTCGTTGGCGGCCGGCGGCGGTACTTCCACCTCAACCAGCTTCAAAACTTCAGGACCACCGTGCTGCTCGATACGAATTGCCTTGACGAGATTGCTGGCCATGCTGGCCTCCTTTCATTGGAAATAATGCGAATTGACCAAAAATGCAGACTTCACCGCGTGGACTGCCTGTCGTCCTGCGCGGGCGGCGTGCGCATGGCGCCGCCCCCCATCAACGCAAACACCCCCGCCAGCACCAGGACGGTCCCGCCCATCTGCCACACGGTGATGGGCTCGTCCAGGAACCACGAGGCCAGGAACAGCACCGACACCGGTCCCACCATGCCCAGCAGCGAAGCAGTGGGTGCGCCGATCAGCGACACTGCCCACATCAGCATGAATACCGGCACCACCGTGTTCAGCGTGGCGTGAATGATGGAATAGCCATAGACCGCCGCGGGCTGGATCAGCATCGACGGCGGGTGCACGACAAAGAACTGGATGATGCAGGCCACGCACGACACCAGCATGGCATACGCCACCAGCCGCGTCGGGCCGATCCGCTTGATCAGTTCCCCGGAGCAAATCAGGTACACAGAATAGCTTGCGGCCGAGCCGAAAACGAACAAAGACCCTAACAGCACCTCGCCGCCTCCGCCGAAGGACAGGTCGTGCGCAAACACCAGCACCACGCCGGCGTACGACAGCACCATGGCCAGCCATTGCCGGCGCTCGATCGGCCGCTTGAACCACAGGGCCGACAGCAGCACGACGAGCGAGGGAGACAGAAACAGGATCAGGCGTTCGAGGCTGGCGGTGATGTAGCGCAACCCCAGGAAGTCCAGGAAGCTGGACAGGTAATAGCCCAGAAGACCAAGCACGCACACCTGCAGGCGTTCCTTGGTGGTCATCACCACGATCTCGCCCCGCGCCGCGCGGCGCGACTGGCGCCACGCCACCACCGCGAAGAACGGCATCGCGAACAGCATCCGAAACGCGATCAGCGTGACCGCGTCGATTCCGTAGCGGTAGGTGAACTTGACGACGATGGCCTTGGCGGAAAAGAGGATGGCGCCAAGCACCGCCATGGCGATCCCGGCGGCGCGGCTGGAGGCCAGCGGGAGCGCCGTAAGCTTGGCAATACGATTCATGCGATGATTTTAAGTTCACCGCAAAAATAATTGCACGCCTTCTCTGATGCAGACCGCCTCCTTCGCAGCATGACCCGACACCGCGCCCTTACTTATATCCATATTGCCGCCGTGCTATTCGGCCTGACCGGCGTGTTCGGCGAACTGATCCAGGCCAGCGCCGCCGTCATCACGCTGGGACGGGCGCTGTTCGCGGTCGTGGCGCTGGGCATCTTCGCGCGCATGCGCCGCAAGCCGCTGCTGGGCGTGCTGACCCCGGCGCAGTTGTTCGTGCTGGTCCTCGCGGGCGCGCTGCTCGCGGCGCACTGGGTCACCTTCTTCATTTCCGTGAAGGTGGGCGGCATTGCCATCGCGACGCTCGGCTTTGCCAGTTTTCCCGCCTTCATCACCCTGTTCGAAGGCCTCATCTTCCGCGAGCGCGTCCGTCTTGCCGAATGGCTGCTGTTGGGCCTGGTGACCGCCGGCCTGGTGCTCGTCACGCCTTCGTTCAACCTGGCCGACCAGGGCACCATCGGACTCGCGTGGGGCCTGCTGTCCGGCCTGAGCTTTGCCCTGCTGGCCTTGAGCAACCGCCGCTCGGCGTCCGGCATGGATCCGATGCAGGTGGCCTGCTGGCAGAACGTGGTGGTGGCGCTGGTGATGGTGCCCTTCGCGATCGGCCAACTGCCTGCCCTGCCCGCGCTGGACTGGTTCTGGCTCGCGTTACTGGGCGTCTTCTGCACCGGGCTGTCCCATTACCTGTTCGTCTCCAGCCTGACCCGGCTGAACGCCCGCAGTGCGGGGCTGGTGATTGCGCTGGAACCGGTCTATGCCATTGCCTTCGCCTGGGTGCTGTTCAGCCAGGAGCCGACGCCGCGCATGCTGGCCGGCGCTGCGCTGATCGTGGCCGCCATCGTCTGGTCCGGTCTGCGCAAGCAGGCGCCGGTGGCTGAACCCGCGGCAAAGATACAGCCTTGACAATAACTGACTAAGCAGTAAAATGCGCCGCATGACTGCCGCGCCTTCCCTGCCCACGCCCGAATCCTCCGAGTCGCCCGACACCCCGGTCCATTACCGCAACGACACCCGTTGCATGGCCGAAGACAACGCGGGCTACCTCATCAAGCTGGCTTATCACTCCCTGAACCGCATGCTGGACCAGGAGATGGCGCCGCTTGACCTCACCGCCATGCAATGGCGCCCGCTGGCCATGGTGTTTCTGGGCCGTGCCGATACGCCCGCCGAACTGGCGCGGCTCAACGACATGGACACCGGCGCCATGACGCGTGCGCTGGATCGCCTGGAAGCCAAGGGTCTCCTGCGCCGGAACCGCAGCCAGGAAGACCGCCGCGTCGTCAAGATCGAGCTCACCGAACTGGGCGAGGCCAAGGCCCGCGAAATCCCCGCCAACATTGCCCGCGCGCTCAATCATCACCTGCGCGGCTTTTCGACCGACGAGGTCAAGCAACTCATGCACTTCATGCGACGAATGATCGCAAACGGGTCCGCGTCCGGCTCCCCGGCCGACCGCTGACCCCACGCCCCGTGCTGGAGCCGGGGTTTTTATTTGGCATAATCGTTGCCTAGGCAAATACAGATTAATCAATTACTTTCAGCTAACAGTCAGGATGAAACGCCTTTTATCTACCGCATTGGTGCTCGCCCTCGCCGGTTGCGCGCTGATGGAGCCGGCGCCCAAGCCCGTCGCCGCGCTTGATGCCGCCAAGCTCGGGCTGACCGGTCAAGCCACCGAATGGCCCGCCGCCCAATGGTGGGAACGCTACGGCGACCCGCAGCTCAACGCGCTGATGACCGAAGCGCTGGCAAACAGTCCCTCGATGAGCGCCGCGCAGGCGCGCCTGGCCAAGGCCAACGCCGCCGTCGGCATCGCGCGCGCCCCGCTGCTGCCGCGCGTGGACGCGGGCTACACCCTCAATCGCGAGCACCTGTCCAAGGACTACATCTACCCGGCGCCGCTGGGCGGCTCCGTCGTCAGCGACAACCGGCTGGCGCTGGACTTCAGCTACGAGCTTGATTTCTGGGGTAAGAACCGTTCGCGCCTGCAGTCCGCCGTGTCGCAACAGGAAGCCGCCAGCGCCGACGCGCAAGCCGCGCGCAACCTGCTCGCCAGCGCGACCGTGCGCGCCTACCTGAACCTGCAGAACGCGTTTGCCCAGCGCGACGTGCTGAACCGCGTGATCGCACAGCGCGCTGAAGTTCTGTCGCTGACCCAGGGCCGCTACTCGGCCGGGCTGGACACGCAGGTTGAAGTCAAGCAGGCCGAGTCGTCGCTGGCCTCCGGCAAGGTCGAACTGACCCAGACCGACACCACGCTCGCCCAACTGCGTAACCAGGTCGCCGCCTTGGCCGGCGCCGGCCCGCAGCGGGGACAGGATCTGGTTCAGGTGTCACTGACCGCACCGGCCGGCGCGGTCCCGGCCAGTGTTCCGCTCGACCTGCTCGGTCACCGGCCCGACGTCACGGCCGCCCGCTGGCGCGCCGAGGCGGCGCGCCACGCCATCGACACGGCCAAGGCCGAGTTCTATCCCAACGTGAACCTCGCCGCGTTCGTCGGCTTTCAGGCGATCGGCACCGGCAACCTGCTGGGCGCCGACGCCCGCATGGCCGGCATCGGTCCGGCCATCACGCTGCCCATCTTCCACGGCGGAGAACTCAACGCCAATCTCGCGGGCCGCCGCGCCGATGCGGACCTGGCGGTGTCGGACTACAACCAGACCGTGCTGGACGCCGCACATCAGGTCGCCGACGCCCTGGACGGCCTGCGCCTGCTGGACCAGGAAAAGGCCCAGCAACGCCAGGCGCGCGAGGCCATCGAGGCCGCCTACGCCCTGGCCGTCGACCGCTACAAGGCCGGCATGGGCAACTACATCACCGTGTTGATCGCGCAGACCGGCGTGCTGACGCAGGCCCGTCTTGAAACGGACCTGCGCATCCGCGCCTATCAGCTCGACGCCAACCTTGCCACCGCCCTGGGCGGCGGCTATGCGGCGCAGGCCGAGCCTGCCCCGAACTCCATTCATTGAACGATCCCGGATTCAGACGTCATGAACGCTGCCACTCCCACCACCCATCCCGCCCGTAAACGCCTCCTGCTGACGGCGACCGGCGTTTTCATCGTTGCCGGCATTGCCTACGGCATCTGGTGGGCGCTGTTCGGCGCCCATTTTGAAAGCACCGACGATGCCTACGTGCACGGCAACCTGGTGCAGATCACGCCGCAGGTGCCCGGCACCGTGGTGGCCATCGAAGCCGACGACACCGAAACCGTCACCGCCGGCCAGCCGCTGGTCCGCCTCGACCCCGCCGACACCGACGTCGCCCTGCAGCAGGCGCAAGCCAAGCTGGCGCAGACCGTGCGCCAGGTGCAGACCTACTACGTGCAGAACGATGCGCTGGCGGCCGACGTCGACCTGCGCAATGCCGACATCCTGCGCGCCCAGGCTGAGCTGACCCGCGCGCAGAGCGACGTGAAGCGCCGCCAGCAGCTCGCCAAGTCGGGCGGCGTCAGCGGCGAGGAAATCCTGCACGCCGAGGTCGCGCTCAAGTCCGCGCAGTCCGGCGTTGCGCAAGCCAAGGCGGCACTGGCCGCCGCGCAGGCCAAGCTGGCGACCAACCAGGCGCTGACGCAAGGCACCTCGGTGGCCGATCACCCCGACGTGCGCCAGGCGGCCGCCGAGCTGCGCAACGCCTGGCTTGCGCAGTCGCGCACCGTGCTGCCCGCCCCCGTGGGCGGCGTGATCGCGCGTCGCAGCGCGCAGGTCGGCCAGCGCGTCGCCCCCGGCGCCGCGCTGATGACCGTGGTGCCGCTGGACCAGGTCTGGGTCGAGGCCAACTTCAAGGAAGGCCAGTTGCGCAAGATGCGCATCGGCCAGCCGGTCAAGATGGTGGCCGATCTATACGGCAGCTCGGTCACCTACCACGGCACCGTCGCCGGGCTGGATGCCGGCACGGGCGCCGCCTTCGCCCTGCTTCCCGCCCAGAACGCCACCGGCAACTGGATCAAGGTGGTGCAGCGCGTCCCCGTGCGCATCACGCTGGATCCCGAAGACCTCAAGCAGCATCCGCTGCGCGTGGGCCTGTCGATGGACGTGGAAGTTGACGTCGGCAAGGACGATGGCGCCCCGCTCACGCAGGTGGCGCGCAAGGAACCGGCCTGGTCGACCCGCGCCTTCGAGCCCGCCCACAATGAAGTCGACGCAATGATCGCGAAGATCATCGCCGCCAACGTCGCATCATGAGCACGGCCGCCCAGCCCGCGGGCGCCGGCACGCCCCAAGAAGCCGCCCGCCCGCCGGGCACCCATCCGCCATTGGAGGGCGCGACCCGCATCATCGGGTCCATTGCCCTGTCGACCGCGGTCTTCATGAACGTGCTGGACACGTCCATCGCGAACGTGTCCATTCCCACCATCTCCGGCGACCTGGGCGTGAGCACCAGCCAGGGCACGTGGGTCATTACATCGTTTGCGGTGGCCAACGCCATCACCGTGCCGCTGACCGGCTGGCTGACGCAACGCTTCGGACAGGTGCGCCTGTTCCTGATCTCCACGCTGCTCTTCGTGCTGGCGTCCTGGCTGTGCGGCTTTTCGCCCTCGCTCGAGGCGCTGATCGCCTTCCGGGTGCTGCAAGGCGCGGTGGCCGGCCCGATGATCCCCCTGTCGCAGACGCTGATGCTGGCCAGCTTTCCGAAGTCCAAGGCAGGCATGGCGCTGGCGGTCTGGTCCATGACCACACTGGTGGCGCCGGTGGCCGGCCCGCTGCTCGGCGGCTGGATTTCCGACAACTACACCTGGCCCTGGATCTTCTACATCAACGTGCCGGTGGGCCTCCTTGCCGCCTGGATCAGCTGGCGCATCTACGGCAACCGCGAATCCGTCACGCGCAAGCTGCCGATCGACAAGCTCGGCCTCGTCCTGCTCGTGGTCTGGGTAGGCGCGCTGCAGATCATGCTGGACAAGGGCAAGGAGCTGGACTGGTTTGCCAGCCCCACCATCATCGCGCTGGCGGCGATTGCGTTCGTGGCCTTCGTGTTCTTCCTGATCTGGGAGTTGACCGACGCGCACCCCGTGGTGGACCTGCGCCTTTTCAAGGTCCGCAACTTCACGGTGGGCGCGCTGACGCTGGCGGTGGCCTATGGCGTCTTCTTCGGCAACGTCGTGCTGCTGCCGCTCTGGCTGCAAAGCAACATGGGCTACACCGCGACCTATGCGGGGCTTGTGACTGCCCCGGTCGGACTGCTGGCGATCCTGCTCACGCCCATCGTGGGCAAGATGCTGGCCACGCGCGACCCCAGGCAGATCGTCACAGTCGCCTTCCTGATTTTTGCGCTGGTCTGCTTCATGCGCGCGGGCTTCAACACTCAGACGGACGTGCGCACGCTGATGATCCCGACCATCATCCAGGGCGCGGCGATGGCGGCGTTCTTCGTGCCGCTCACGTCGATCACGCTGTCCAGCATGGAGCCTTGGCGCATCCCGGCGGCATCCGGCCTGTCGAACTTCCTGCGGCTGACGGCGGGCGCGTTCGGCACGTCGATTTCGACGACGCTGTGGGAAAACCGCGCAACGCTGCATCACGCGCAGCTGACCGAGATTGCCCGGCCCGGCCAGCAGGCGTTTGACCAGACCATGAACACCTTGCAGAACGGGCTGGGCGTCTCGCAACAGCAAGCGCTCACCATGGTGGACGGGCTGATCAATGCGCAGGCCTTCACGATGTCGGCGACGGACGTGTTCTACGCGTCCGCCATCATCTTCCTGCTGCTGATGGGCCTGGTGTGGTTCGCGCGGCCGCGCCCGTCCAAATCGGGCGGCGGCGGTGCGGGGGAAGCGGCTGCCGGCGCGCACTGACACGAACGGCATCGGCAAAAGCACAAGGCGCCTTGCGGCGCCTTGTTTTTTTCTGATGCTCGGGTTGGCCTGGCGGCGTCCGCACCGCCGGATCAGTCCTTGAGCAGCGTGCGCCAGTCCTTGCGTTCGATGATGTCGGCCGACAACGCGCTGACCGGCGACAGATTGAACACGGACACCCCCCGCGCGCGCCAAAGCGGCGATGCAAAGCGGAAAGACGGTTCGATGTAGCGCGGAAAGTTGCGTGTCAGACGGCTGGTCTGTGGCTTGCCGCCCTCGTCGTAGAAACGCAATCCGCCCTGCACGGTCAGGTCCAGCCCGTGCACGTAGACCTCGCGCACCCCGCCGGACATCAGGACCTGAAGGGCCGCATACGCGACGGTATCGGCATCGAATACCCCCAGCGAGGCATCGAAGCTGTAGCCCAGCCCCTGCTTGGCGTCCAGCAGTTCGACGTCAGCCGAGGCCGCCGCAATGCGCTTGAGCACTGCGGGCGCGGCGCTACGCTCGTAGGCGCGCTTGGATATCAGTTCGATGATGCAGATGCGGCAGCGGATGTGTTCCTGCGCGATGCCCTGCATTATGTAGCGCAGCACCTCCGGAAACACATACAAGGTCAGGTCGCTCGCGACGATCTCTCGCACCAGGTCGATGCGGTCGCGCACGAAGTTCTGGTCGATGATGCAGTAATACTTGAACTTCAGACCGAACTTGCGCGACAGCGCGATGGCGCCATTGACGCCCATCGCCACGCCGATATCCATCCGGTCATAGGGAATCTCGGCGATCGACGGGCCGCTCAGGATCAGATGCACCACCTTGTCGGCGGGGTCGTAGCCTTGGGATAGCGGCGTGACGGGCAGCGAACGACCGAAGGCGCGATACCCGCTGATCGCGCCTTCCTTGTCGCGCCAGATACGGACGAACGGCCACAAATGCTGATTGTGCCGCTGCGTGCGCGAGCGCAGCATGCGAAAAAGCTTGCGCACGAAGCGGTCGGCCCGCCCGCCGCCCACGTGATCGGAGGGGGGAGAAATAATCGAGTCGTTCATCAATTAATCGGACGGGCCTGCCGACAATGCAATCAGCCGGCTCGGACCAGCGCAGCGATCGCGTCGCCGACTTCGGCCGTTGAAGCGTTGCCTTTCATATCCCGCGTCCGCGGACCTTCGGCCAGCACGGTCTCGATTGCCTTGACAACGGCGGCCGACGCGTCGGGATACCCCAAGAAATCCAGCATCAATGCCCCGCTCCAGATCTGACCGATGGGGTTGGCGATGCCCTTGCCATAAATGTCCGGCGCCGAGCCATGCACCGGTTCAAAGAGCGACGGAAACTTGCGTTCCGGGTTGAGATTGGCGGACGGCGCGATACCGATGGTGCCCGTGCAGGCCGGTCCCAGGTCCGACAGGATGTCGCCAAACAGGTTGGAAGCCACCACGACATCGAACCAGTCCGGATGCTGCACGAAGTGTGCGCACAGGATGTCGATGTGATATTTGTCCCAGCGCACGTCGGGATAGTTCCCGGCCATCTCGGCCACGCGCTCGTCCCACCACGGCATCGAAATCGAAATGCCATTGGACTTGGTGGCGGCGGTCAGGTGCTTGCCGCGCTTTTGCGCCAGTTCAAATGCGAACTTCAGCACGCGCTCGGCGCCGATGCGCGTGAAAACGCTTTCCTGGATGACCACTTCGCGGTCGGTGCCCTCGAACAGGCGGCCACCGCTGTTGGAGTATTCGCCTTCGGTGTTTTCACGCACGATGAAGAAATCGATCTCGCCGGGCTTGCGGTCGGCCAGCGGCGACGGCACGCCGGGCATCAGACGCACCGGGCGCAGATTGATGTATTGATCGAATTCACGGCGGAACTTGAACAACGAGCCCCACAAGGCCTCGTGGTCGGGCACCGTAGCGGGCCAGCCGATCGAACCGAAGAAAATGGCCTCGTGCTGGCCGATCTGGTCCTTCCAGTCGTCCGGCATCATCTTGCCGTGCTTGGCGTAATAGTCGCAGCTCCAGTCGAAATGGTCCCATTGGAACTCGATTCCGAACCGCGTCGCCACGGCATCCAGCACCTTCAAACCTTCCGGCACGACTTCCTTGCCGATCCCGTCTCCTGGGAGCACCGCAATCTTGTGTTTCTTAGCCACCACGTCTTCCTTTGGTTTTCATTGATACACCGCCCGCAATGTCAGGCATAAATGCCGGCCACACAATACCCCACTTTACGAAACGGACGGTCGGACTAACCGATACGCCACGTTGCGCCGATGAGGCTTAGCGCCGGCCCTTCGATCCCAGCAACGACCCGAGGATCCCTCGCGTGAGTTCCCGCGCGATGGAGCGTGCCGAGCTTTTGGCAATGGTCTGCACCACGCCGTCGCGTTTGCCGCCCCGCGGTCCGGTCGACCCGAACAGCACGTCCTTCAGGCTGTCCATCAGCCCGCCGCTCTCGTCGGCAGGCGGCTGGGACGTCTTGGCGGACGGCTGCCCGGCCCGGGCCGGAACATCCTTGGCGACCGGAGGTTCTGCCGGCGCCGCCGCGCGGCCCGCCAGGATTTCGTAGGCGGATTCCCGGTCGACCGCCTTTTCATATTTGGGCGCCAGGGGATTGCCCTGGCGCAGCGCCTGACGTTCCGCGTCCGTCGCCGGCCCGATACGGCTGCCCGGCGGCACGATGTAGGCGCGCTCGGTCGGCATCGGGCGGCCCTTGGCATCCAGGAGCGACACCAGCGCCTCGCCCACGCCCAGCTCGGTGATCGCGGCCTCGATGTCCAGGCCGGGATTGGGCCGCATGGTCTGCGCCGCAGTCTTGACGGCCTTCTGGTCGCGCGGCGTGAACGCCCGCAGCGCATGCTGGACGCGGTTGCCCAACTGGCCCAGCACGGTGTCGGGGATATCCAGCGGATTCTGCGTCACGAAATAAACGCCCACGCCCTTGGAGCGGACCAGGCGCACGACCTGCTCGATCTTGGTCAGGAGCGCCTGCGGGGCGTCGTTGAACAGCAGGTGGGCCTCGTCGAAGAAGAAGACCAGCTTGGGCTGGTCCATGTCGCCCACCTCGGGCAGCTTTTCATACAGGTCGGCCAGCAGCCACAGCAGGAAGATGGCGTACAGGCGCGGCGCCTGCATCAGCTTGTCGGCCGCCAGCACGTTGACGATGCCGCGGCCCTGCGCGTCGGTGCGCATCAGGTCGGCAACGTCCAGCATCGGCTCGCCGAAAAATCGTTCCGCGCCTTGCGATTCCAGCGCGAGCAGACCGCGCTGGATGGCGCCGACGCTGGCCGAGGACACATTGCCGTAGCGCGTCTTTAGTTCGCCGGCGCGGTCGGCGACGTCCTGCAGCATCGCCCGCAAATCCTTCAAGTCCAGCAGCAGTTGTCCCTCGTCGTCCGCCACCTTGAAAACCAGGGTCAGGACGCCTTCCTGCGTGTCGTTCAGTTCAAGAATGCGCGACAGCAGCAGCGGCCCCATATCGGTAATGGTGGCCCGCACCGGCAGCCCCTGCTCGCCAAAGACGTCCCACAGGGCGACCGGGCTGGCGCCCCAGGCGGGCTCCGGCAGCCCCAGGTTCTTCAGGCGTTCCTGCAGCTTGGGGCTGGACACTCCCGCCTGCGAAATGCCGGTCAGGTCACCTTTGACGTCCGCCATGAACACGGGCGTGCCGATCCGGGAAAAAGACTCGGCCAGGACCTGCAGCGTGACGGTTTTGCCCGTGCCGGTGGCCCCCGTGATGCACCCGTGGCGGTTGGCCAGGGCCGGCAGCAGCGCCAACTCGGTCTGCGCGTTCTTGGCGATGACAAGGGGGTTGGGCATGGGCGGCTCCGGACCAGGGATCAGATGGATGCCCAAGTGTAGAGCCTGCCGCCCGCCTTGTGCGCGTGGCTATATGGACACAAGCGTCCCTCTTGCCGGACGGGAGGGCCGCCGGCACGGTAAAATGCCGTCTTTGCAGACACATTACCCTGGGAAGCCATGGCCGGACACAGCAAATGGGCCAATATTCAGCACCGCAAAGGGCGCCAAGACGCCAAGCGCGGAAAGCTCTGGACCAAGATCATTCGTGAAATCACCGTGGCGGCGCGCGCCGGCGGCCCCGACCCGGACAGCAACCCTCGTTTGCGCATGGCCTGGGACAAGGCCACCGACGCCAACATGCCCAAGGACAACATCCAGCGCGCCATCCAGCGTGGCGCGGGCGGCGCCGACGGCGAGGCCTACGAAGAAGTCCGCTACGAAGGCTACGGCATTGGCGGCGCGGCGGTCATCGTCGACTGCATGACCGACAACCGCACCCGCACCGTCGCCGAAGTGCGCCACGCGTTCTCCAAGAACGGCGGCAACCTCGGCCAGGAAGGCTCGGTCGCCTTCATGTTCAAGCACTGCGGCCAATTCGTGTTCGCCCCGGGCACCCCTGAAGACAAGGTCATGGAAGCCGCCCTCGAGGCCGGCGCCGAAGACGTCACCACCGACGAAGAAGGCGTGATCGAAGTCGTCTGCGCCCCGTCCGATTACGCTGCCGTGCGCAAGGCCTTCGACGAGGCCGGCCTGAAGGCCGAAGTCGACGGCATCGTCATGAAGGCCCTGAACGAAACCGAACTCGCCGGCGACGACGCCGCCAAGATGCAGAAACTGCTCGACGCCCTGGAAAGCCTGGACGACGTGCAGGAAGTCTATACGACCGTCATTTTCGACGAAGCGCAGTAACTCTCCCTTTCCTGGCGCGCCAGCGGCTCCGTCCGCCTGCGCGCCTCTTCAGACTCACGCAACATGAAACTCCTGGTAATTGGCTCGGGCGGCCGCGAACATGCCCTCGCCTGGCGGCTGGCCCGCTCCCCGCGCGTGCACAAGGTGTATGTCGCTCCGGGCAACGGCGGCACGCAACGGGCCGAGCAGATGGAGAACATCCCGCTCACCAATGCCGAGGAACTGGCCGATTTCGTCCAGCGCGAGGGCATCGCCCTGACGGTCGTCGGCCCCGAGGCGCCCCTGGCCGCCGGTGTCGTCGACGTCTTCCGCGCCCGTGGCCTGAAGATCTTCGGACCCACCAAGGCCGCCGCGCAGCTTGAAAGCTCCAAGGATTACGCCAAGGCCTTCATGGTCCGGCACAACATCCCGACCGCGCGCTACGAAACCTTCACCGACCCGGCCAAGGCTCATGCCTACATTGACCAGGAAGGCGCGCCCATCGTCATCAAGGCTGACGGTCTGGCCGCGGGCAAGGGCGTGGTCGTCGCCGCCACCCTCGAAGAAGCGCACGCCGCCGTCGACGCCATGCTGGGCGACGGCTCCATGGGCGAAGCCGGCGCGCGCGTCGTCATCGAAGAATGCCTGATCGGCGAAGAAGCCAGCTTCATCGTCATGTGCGACGGCCGCAACGTGCTCGCCCTGGCCACCAGCCAGGACCACAAGCGCCTGCAAGACGGCGACCGCGGTCCCAATACGGGCGGCATGGGCGCCTACTCCCCCGCGCCCATCGTCACGCCCGAACTGCATCACCGCATCATGCGCGAAATCATCCTGCCCACCGTGCAGGGCATGACGCGCGACGGCATTCCGTACACGGGTTTCCTGTACGCCGGCCTGATGATCGCCCCGGGCGATGACCCCGACCGCGAAATCAAGACGCTGGAATTCAACTGCCGCATGGGCGACCCCGAAACCCAGCCCATCATGATGCGCGTCAAGAGCGACCTGCTGGATGCCCTCGAGCACGCCGTCGAAGGCACGCTCGACCAGGCTGACATCGTCTGGGACCGCCGCACCGCCCTGGGCGCCGTGCTGGCCGCTCACAACTACCCCAACACGCCGCGCACCGGCGACGTCATCCGTGGCCTGCCCGCCGATGCCGAAGACTGCATGGTCTTTCACGCCGCCACCCAGCTCGATGGCGAAGAAGTCAAGACCACTGGCGGGCGCGTACTGTGCGTCACCGCCCTGGGCGATTCCGTCAAAATGGCGCGCGACCGTGTCTACGAAGCCATTGACCGCATCCACTTCGATGGCCGCCAGTACCGCTCCGACATCGGCTGGCGCGCGCTCAAGCCGTCGCAGCAAAAGCCCAAGTCCAACGCGTAACCGGAACCGCCCATGACCGCTCTGCCCGTCTCCGCTGTCCGGGACTACCTCACCGGCTTGCAGGCCCGCATCGTGGGCGCGCTGGAAGCGGCCGAAGGCGGCCCCTTCCGCGCCGACGAATGGGTGCGGCCCGAGGGCGGCGGCGGTCTGTCGCGCCTGCTCGAAGGCGGCCAGCTCTTCGAACGCGCCGGCGTGCTGTTCAGCCACGTCAAGGGTTCCAAGCTGCCGCCATCGGCCAGCGCGCACCGCCCGGAACTTGCCGGCCGCTCATGGGAAGCCATGGGCGTGTCCATGGTGCTGCACCCGCGCAATCCGTACGTGCCCACCACGCACATGAACGTGCGCATGTTCGTCGCGGCCGCGCGGCCCGGCCATGACGAGGCCGACGTCTTCTGGTTCGGCGGCGGCATCGACCTCACCCCGTACTATCCCTTCGAAGAAGACGCCCGCCACTTCCACACGGTGTGCCGGGACGCGCTGGCGGTCCATGGGCCCGATTACTATCCGCGCTACAAGCGCTGGTGCGACGAATACTTCTTCCTCAAGCATCGCGACGAAACCCGCGGCATCGGCGGCGTCTTCTTCGACGACCTGAACGCCCCCGGCTTCGACGCGTCTTTTGCCCTGACCCGTTCAGTCGGCGACGCATTCCTGGACAGCTACCTGCCCATCGTCGACAAGCGCCGCGGCATCGCCTACACCGAACGCGAGCGCGATTTCCAGGCCTACCGCCGCGGCCGCTACGTCGAATTCAACCTGGTCTTCGACCGCGGCACGCTCTTCGGCCTGCAATCCGGGGGCCGCACCGAATCGATCCTGCTGTCCATGCCGCCGCTCGCGCAATGGCGCTACGACTGGCAGCCTGAAGCCGGCACCCCCGAGGCCGAACTGGCCGCCTATCTCAAACCGCGGGACTGGGTTTGAAACGCATCGGCCTCTTCGGCGGCAGCTTCGACCCCGTTCACGTCGCCCACATCGCGCTGGCGCAGAATGCCCTGCAGTCGCTGGGGTTAGACCAGGTGCAGCTCATCCCCGCCGCCAACCCCTGGCAGCGCGCTGCGCTGAACGCCACCGCCGAACATCGCCTTGCGATGCTGGAACTGGCCATCGCCGGCCATCCCGGACTGGCGGTCAACCCCATTGAAATCGAGCGGGGCGGCGCCACCTACACCATCGACACGCTGCGCGCCCTGCCGCAGGACGCGCGCTATGCATGGCTGCTGGGGGCCGACCAGCTCGCCAATTTCTGCACCTGGCGCAACTGGCGCGACATTTCCAGCCTGGTCGACCTGGCCGTGGCCACCCGCCCCGGCACGCCCCTAAGCGCACCGCCGGAACTTGCGCAATGGCTAGAGGACCAGGGCCGCACGCTGCAAGAATTGCCTTTTCCGCCCATGCCGGTGTCGGCTTCCGAAATCCGCCAGCGCCTGGCGCAGGGCGAATCCACCGACGGACTGCTCGACGCGTCCGTCGCCGCCTATATTGCGGCGCACAAACTCTACCGATAAACCCTTCCCGCCCGGCGCTGCCGGTCAGCCGCCGCTGCCCTCGAGCGGGTTATATTTGCACCTATGGATATACAGAAACTCCAACGCGCCGTCATCGACGCCCTCGAAGACGTCAAGGCGCAAGACATCAAGGTCTTCAGCACCACGCATCTGACCAGCCTGTTCGATCGCGTCGTGATTGCAAGCGCCACCTCCAACCGGCAGACCCGCGCGCTGGCGTCCAGCGTCGCTGATCGCGGCCGCGCCATGTCGCTTACCGGCATCACCATCGAAGGCGAGGACACCGGTGAATGGGTCGTCGTCGACCTTGGCGATGTCGTCGTGCACATCATGCAGCCGGCCATTCGCCAGTATTACAACCTCGAAGAAATCTGGGGCGGCAAGCCGGTGCGCGTGAAGCTCCTGCCCGAATCGACCCGCGTCGCGCCTGTCCCCAGCGACAGCGGCAGCGGTTACGACGACACCGAAGACTGATCACGCCGTGAAGCTGATCGTCGTCGCGGTGGGCACGCGGATGCCGGACTGGGTGCAGACCGCCTGGGACGACTACGCCAAGCGCCTGCCGGCCGACTGCGCCCTTGAACTGCGCGAGATCAAGCCCGAACCCCGCACCACAGGCAAGACCCCGGCCCAGATGATGGCGGCCGAGGCCAAGCGCATTGAGGCCGCCCTGCCCGCCAATGTGCTGCGCCTGGCCCTGGACGAACGCGGCCGCGACCTCACCACGATGGCGCTGTCGCAAAAACTCGAACAGTGGCGCGCGGGCGGGCAGGATGTCGCGTTTCTTGTCGGCGGCCCCGACGGCCTGGATCCCGCCCTCAAGGCATCCGCCAGCGGCCAGTTGCGCCTGTCGTCCCTCACGTTGCCCCACCCCATGGTGCGCGTGGTCCTGGCCGAACAGCTTTACCGCGCCTGGGCCATCATGACCAACCATCCCTACCACCGCGCGTGACCGCCGCCCGGCGGCGCCTGCCCTGCTGCGCATGACCGACACCGCCACTCTCTCCCGTTCCTCCCCGCGCCTCTATCTCGCCTCCGCCAGCCCGCGCCGACGCGAATTGCTGAATCAGATCGGCCTCGCGCACGAGGTCCTGCTCGTTCCGGCCCCGCCCGGCGAGGACGAACCGCAGCATCCGGGCGAAAGCGCCGCTGATTACGTGCAGCGCACCGCCCGGGACAAGGCCCTGCGCGGCCGCGACTGGATGCGCGCGCACGCCATGCCCGTCCTGCCCTTGCTTGCCGCCGACACCACCGTCATCCTGGCGGGCGAGGTCCTGGGCAAGCCGGCGGACCGCGACGACGCGATCCGTATCCTGCGAGCGCTGTCCGGCGCCTCGCACGAAGTCCATACCGCCGTCGCGGTCTGCAGCGGCGACCGGCTGCTGGAAGCCGTCTCCATCACCGAAGTCCACATGCGCGCCTTGCAAGAAGACGAAATCAGCCGCTATTGCGACAGCGGCGAACCCTTCGGCAAGGCGGGCGCGTATGGCATTCAAGGCCTGGCGGGCACATTCGTCTCGCGCATCGCCGGCAGCTACACCGGCGTAATGGGCCTGCCGCTCTTCGAAACCGCCAACCTGCTCCGCGAGGCCGGCATCCAGGTGCCCTGACACAAATCCAGCCCGAAAAAAATCCCCCGCGCCGCATGGCTTTTGGGGGATTTTTTTTGACCGGCACGCGATTCGGCGCAGGCCATGTTTCATTCGCCGCCGGGCACGCGCGGCGAAGAAGTTCAGCTCTGGCGGGCAGGTTCGCCGATGGCGACTTGCGGCTGCGATTGCGTCTGCGCCGCCGCGGGCGTGCCTGCGCTGTCCAGCGTGGCATGCAGTTGCTCCTGATCGAGCTCGCCTTCCCAGCGCGCGACGACCACGGTGGCGGTCGCGTTGCCGACCAGGTTGGTCAGGGCGCGGCATTCCGACATGAAGCGATCCACACCCAGGATCAGCGCCATGCCGGCGACCGGCACCGAAGGCACCACAGACAGCGTGGCCGCCAGCGTGATGAAACCCGCGCCGGTCACGCCGGCCGCGCCCTTCGAGCTCAGCATCGCCACGAGCAGCAGCAGGATCTGATCCCCCAGCGACAGCGGAATGTCGCAGGCCTGCGCAATGAACAGCGCGGCCATCGTCATGTAGATGTTGGTGCCGTCCAGGTTGAACGAGTAACCGGTAGGCACCACCAGGCCGACCACCGACTTCGAGCAGCCAGCGCGTTCCATCTTCTGCATCAACGTCGGCAGAGCGGCTTCCGACGAGCTCGTGCCCAGCACCAGCAGCAGTTCTTCGCGGATGTAGCGGACCAGCTTGAAGATCGAGAAGCCGTTGTAGCGGGCAACCAGGCCCAGCACGACCACCACGAACAGCACCGACGTCGCGTAGAACGTGCCCACCAGCATCGCCAGGTTCACGACCGACTTGATGCCGTATTTGCCGATGGTGAACGCCATCGCGCCAAAGGCGCCGATGGGCGCGGCCTTCATCAGGATCGCCACCATCTTGAAGATGGGCTGCGCCAGCGCCGTCATGAAATTCAGGATCGGTTTGCCGCGCTCGCCGACCATGGCGAGCGAAATGCCGAACAGCACCGCCACGAACAGCACCTGCAGGATGTCGCCACCGACGAACGGGCTGAAGATGGTCGTGGGAATGACGTTCATCAGGAAGCCGGTGATCGTCGAATCATGCGCCTTGGCGACATATCCGGATACGGCCTTCTGATCCAGCGTGGTCGGGTCGATGTGCATGCCGGCGCCGGGCTGCACGATATGGCTGACCACCATGCCGACGACCAACGCCAACGTCGAGAACACCAGGAAATACAGCATGGCCTTACCGGCCACGCGCCCGACCTTCTTCAGGTCGCTCATGGCGGCAATGCCGGTTGCCACGGTCAGGAAGATGACCGGCGCAATGATCATCTTCACCAGCTTGATGAAGGCGTCGCCCAGCGGTTGCATCTGCTGGCCGAGTTCCGGCTTGAATGCGCCAAGCAAGATGCCCACCACGATGGCGAAGATCACCTGCACGTACAGGATTTGATAGAACTTGAGCTTGCGCGCGGGCGCGCTTTGATCCACTTCGATCATTGGGATTGTCCCCACCAGGGCCCCTTGCTCCGCGCAGCGTGGCGCGTGCGACGTCGGGGCGTTATCTGTTTTATGGCCATGCGATCCTGCCGCCGGCCGATTTCACCGCGGGGGTGTGCCGCGCGGCTTGCCGGTATAAACGCAATACCCATGCCAAGTCAGGCGGCCCCGCAACAATTCAGATAAAGCATTGAAAAATATAGGATTTCGCAATCGCTGCTTGTCCACCGAGAAGCATTAATAGGCGAATCTCCGCACAGAAACCCGCTAAAATGTGCGGAAAACCGCACACCATGAACGGCCCCTCTTCCTCACCCCTCCCCCCGCCCACCTCTTCCCGCGCCTGGTCCTGGCCATGGCGCGTGGGGCTGACACTGCTGGCCGTCGGCATCGTCGCGATCACGCTGCACGCGGCCACCCAGTGGGCGCGCGACGGGGCGCTGCGCGAGGCCGCCCTCCAGGCCCGCAGCACCGGCCAGATCAACGCCGCGCTGCTGCGCAACAACCTCGACAAATTCCGGGCGCTGCCCTTTGTGCTGACCCAGGACGTCGACCTGCGTGCAGCGCTTCAAGGGGCCAGTTCAAGGCAGATCGAGGCGTTGGACGAAAAGCTCGAAGCGCTCAGCCGCGGCGTCGGCGCCTCCGCCATCTACGTGCTCGACAAAAAAGGCCTGGCGATCGCCGCCAGCAATTGGCGCGAACCGGCCACCTTCGTCGGCGTCGATTACGAATTCCGCCCCTACTTCCAGGGATCGGTCCTGCACGGCTCGGCCGAACACTTCGCACTGGGCACGGTCAGCCACGAAGCGGGCCTGTACCTGTCGCGGCGTGTGGACGACGCGCAGGGCGCAATGCTGGGCGTGGTGGTCTTGAAGGTCGACTTCCGGGACCTGGAGGCCGATTGGCGCCAAGCCAACGCCGTCATCTTCGTGACCGACGAACATGGGGTGGTGTTGCTGGGCAATATTCCAGACTGGCGCTTCAGGGTGCTGGCGCCGCTGTCGGCCGCGCTGGCAGAGACGCTGCGCACCAGCCTGCAGTTTGGCGACGCAAAATTCCAACCGCTTCCCGTCACACCGCCCCTGCAACCGGCCAGCAACGGCCAACTCATCCGCACCGACGACGCGCTGCCCCGCGCCGCCGCCGGCGCTCCGCTGCTGCACACCACCCTGCCGGTCATCGAATCGCCCGGCTGGACGCTGCACCAGCTATCCCCGGTGCAGGCGGCCATGAATCAGGCCAGCGCCAATGCCCAACTCGGCGCATTACTTACGCAGAGCGTGCTCGCCGCGCTGATCGGCGTGGTGCTGTACCGCCGTCATCGCAACCAGGAACGCGCCGAGCAACAGGCCGCGATTCAACAACAGCTCGCAGCGCTGGTGGACGAGCGCACAGCGCAGCTGCGAGACGTGAACGCCAAGCTCGTCGACGAAATGGACGAACGCCAAAGCGCCGAATCCCAGCTTCACACCATGAAGGACGAACTGGTCCAAGCCAGCAAGCTGGCATTGCTGGGCCAGGTCGCGGCTGGCGTCGCGCACGAGGTCAACCAGCCCGTCGCAGCCATCCGCGCCTACGCCGACAACGCCGCCGAGTTTCTGCGACGCCGCGACGAAAGCGCCGTCCAGGAGAACCTGGGTACCATCGCCGCACTGACCGATCGAATCGGCCACATCACCGGCGAGCTTCGCGCCTTTTCGCGCAAGGCAGGTGCAACAGTCGGCCCAACCGACCTGATGGAAGCTCTGGAAGGGGCGATTCTCCTCGTGGGTCCCCGCGCCCGCCGCCAAGGCGTCACGCTGCAAAGCCCGCCTCGCAACCAGAACTGCCACGTCCTGGCCAATCGCGTTCGGTTGGAGCAGGTTTTGGTCAATCTGCTGCAGAACGGGCTCGAGGCGCTGGAAGGCGCCCAGAACGGGCGAATCATCATCGCCTTGCAAGACCTCGGCGACACCGTGCAGCTGCAGGTTCACGACAACGGCCCCGGCCTGTCCGACCAAGCCCGCGCCCACCTCTTCACCCCCTTTCACACGACCAAGCCGGACGGCATGGGCCTGGGCCTCGTCATCAGCCGCGACATCGTCACAGAGTTCGGCGGCGAACTACGCGCCGCCCGCCCAGGCGATGCCAGCTTGCCGTCCCCTCATGCGCCCGCGACCGGCGCCTTGTTCATTCTGACCCTGCGCAAAGCGCCGGATCAAACTCACACCCCGAGCACTCACCATGACGCGTGCCCCTGATCCTCAATCCCCCGGCGCCGAGCCCCAACTGCCGCAAAATCCGCAAATGCCCGTAATACAGCAAAGGTCGCGGACGTGACGGACGACCGCATGCAACGGCCCGTCGCGCCCCACGCCGTGTTCATTGACGACGACGACGAACTGCGCCGCGCGGCCCAGCAAACGCTGAAGCTTCACGGCATCTCGGTCGAGGCGCACGCCAACGCGCGTGCTGCGTTGCCGGCCCTGGACCGGAATTTCGACGGCGTAGTGGTCACGGATATCCGCATGCCTGATATCGACGGCCTCGAGCTTTTCCAGCGGCTACGCGCCATCGACCCTGACATTCCAGTCATCCTGATTACAGGCCACGGCGACATCGCCACAGCAGTTCAATGCATGCGGGAAGGTGCGTACGACTTCCTGTCAAAGCCCTATCCGGCCGATCGCCTGGTAGCCGCCATCAGTCATGCCGCCGAAAAACGGCGCCTCGTTCTCGAAAACCGTCGTCTGCGCGAAGCCGCCTTCACCGTCGAAGCCGACGAAGTGCCGTTCATCGGCACCACGCCCGCCATGCAGCGCATCAAGCAAACGCTGCGCCACATTGCAGACGCCGACGTCGATGTACTCGTTGAAGGTGAAACGGGCACCGGCAAGGAAGTCGTCGCAACCGCACTGCACCGCCTGAGCCGCCGCCGGCACCGTGCGCTGGTCGCCATCAATTGCGGCGCCTTGCCCGAAAGTGTCATCGAAAGCGAGCTCTTCGGTCACGAGCCTGGCGCTTTCACGGGCGCCCAAAAGAAACGCATCGGCCGCATCGAACATGCCAGCGGCGGCACCCTGTTTCTCGATGAAATCGAAAGCATGCCGCTCGCCGTCCAGGTCAAACTGCTGCGCGTGCTCGAATCACGCCAGATCACTCCGCTCGGCAGCAACGAAGTCCGCAATCTCGACCTGCGCGTAGTCGCCGCCACAAAAGAAGATCTGGGTAGCCCCGCCATACGCGCCAAGTTCCGCGAAGATCTGTTCTACCGCCTCAACGTCGTCACGATCCGCCTTCCACCGTTGCGGGAACGCCGTGAAGACATCCCGCTACTCTTCGCCCACTACCTCGGCCACGCCTCACGCCGTTTCCAGCGCGACATCCCCGACATGCCCGCCTCGATCCGCCAACACCTGATGACGCACGACTGGCCCGGCAACGTTCGTGAACTCGCGCACTTCGCAGAACGTTTCGTGCTTGGGGTTCTCAATAGCTCCGCACCTGAGCCTGTCCAACCGCAAGGGGGCGCCCTCAGCCTTCCGGAACGCATGGAGCAGATCGAAGCGCAAATCATCCGCGACGCCCTCACCGCCCACCGCGGCGACATCAAGGCCACGCTCGACGCGCTAGGCATTCCGCGCAAGACGTTCTACGACAAACTTCAACGCCACGGCATCGACCGCCAGGATTACGTCGGCGGATCCCGTAGCCCTCTCTAAAGCAGCCAAGTCGAGAATCCTCTGCTGCGCAGGCCATCCCCCGCTCAACAAAACAAAAACCCCTCGCGGCGCCAGCCGCGAGGGGTTTCTTAATTAAAGCGATATACCAAGGAGGTTTTGAGGCCAGCAGCGCGTAGCCGCGCCCCGCGCCGACGTAGTAGCGCCCCGCGCCCGACCTGCTTCTGTTGTCAGGCATAGGCACCGCTCGCCACGCGCCAGCAAGCTGGGCACTCATTCCCGACGCCACAAAGACAAAAC
>NZ_DGMA01000014.1:0-38169 GCF_002388205.1 Achromobacter sp. UBA4530
TCAAACTTGCCTTTTGCCATGGCTGACTCCTGACCTGGATTGCGCTTCTGACTGAAGAAAAGAATTTGGAATTTGTGGTGCCCATGGCGCGGATCGAACGCGCGACCTCTCCCTTACCAAGGGAGTGCTCTACCACTGAGCCACATGGGCATTTAAAAATCTTGGAGCGGGTGAAGGGAATCGAACCCTCGTCGTAAGCTTGGAAGGCTTCTGCTCTACCATTGAGCTACACCCGCGGCAAACCCTTTCACCTTCTCGCTTCCCAACCCTTCGAAACGTAGGCCCTTAAAACTTTGCCGCCTTCTTTGCGAAGGTCGCCCAGTTTTTCGGGCCTTACATTGCAAATCCAGGCAAACCGCGCCTGGATTTAGGTATGGGTCTCTGGTGGAGGAGGTTGGATTCGAACCAACGTAGGCGCAAGGCCAACAGATTTACAGTCTGCCCCCTTTAACCACTCGGGCACCCCTCCAGCGGAGAACTTGAGATTATGAACACTTTCAAATCCGCTGTCAAACCATTCGGATGAAAAATTCAAAATTTCAGTTCCACCTCCGCCGCGTTTCCGCACAGAGGGGGCGAAGCTTACAGGTTTCCGCGAATTGCTGCACGGAAAAGCTGAGAATATTTTTCTGCGGAGAAATTTACCGGGTTGGTTCCAGCGGACGGATCCTGGCTCGCCATGTGCCCTACCCGCTCGGCCTGGGCATCGTCCAAGCCGATTTCCGCCAGCGTGTGGGGGATGCCGACTGCCTGGCGCAGCCCCAGCACCCACTCAAGCACTGCCCCGGGTCCCTGCTGCGGCAGGCCGAGGTAGCGAGCGAGCGCTTCAAGACGCGGCGCGACCGCATGCTCGTTGGCTTTCAAGACATAAGGCATGAGGATGGCGTTGAGCAACCCGTGGTGTGCGTCATACAGCGCGCCAAGCGGATGTGCGAGCGCGTGCATCGCGCCCAGGCCGCGCTGAAACGCGGTGGCGCCCATACATGAGGCGGTAAGCATCTGCTGACGCGCCTGCAGGTCGGCACCATCGGCGACGGCCTGCGGCAGATACTCCTTGATGAGGCGCATGCCTTCGAGTGCGATGCCGGCCGCCATGGGATGAAATACCGGCGAACAATAGGCCTCGAGATTGTGCGATAGCGCATCCATGCCCGTGGCAGCCGTGATTTTCGGCGGCAGGCCGACCGTGAGCTCGGCGTCCAGGATCACGATGGACGGCAGCATGCGGGCGTGGAAGATGATGCGCTTTACTTGCGCGGCCTCATCGGTGATGACGGAGGCGCGCCCGACTTCGGAGCCCGTGCCCGCGGTGGTGGGCACGGCCACGACGGGCGCCATGACGGCGGCATTGACGCGCAGGTAGTTGTCGCCGATATCTTCGAAGTCCCATAGGGGCCGGTCCTGCCCGGCCATCAAGGCAATAGCCTTTGCCGCATCAAGCGCGGAGCCGCCGCCGAAGGCGATCACACCATCATGTTGCCCTCGCTTGAACGCAGCCACGCCGTCATCGACGTTGCGACCGGTCGGATTGCCCTTGATGTCGTGGAACACCGCGCAATTCAGCCCCGCATCGCAGCATGCGCTTACCGCGTCGCGAACCATGGGCAACGCAGCGAGCCCCGGATCCGTCACGAGCAATGGGCGTGTCATGCCAAGCTCGCGGCAATAGCCCGCAAGCTCCTTGATGCGCCCGGGGCCTGCCTTGATGTTGGTGGGATAGTTCCAGTTGACGGCGGGGACGGTCATGATGCGAATCCTGATGGCGCGGCGTCAGAGGCTGCGCAGATGAAAAGACTTGGGCTGCGTGAGCTGTTCGTATCCGACGGCCGACAAGGACACGCCCCGTCCCGATTGTTTGACGCCCGTCCACGCCAGCGCCGGATCGAGGTAGTCGCAGCGGTTCATGAAGAACGTGCCGGTGCGCAGCTGCCTGCCGATACGCAACGCGGCGGCTTCGTCCTGCGTATAGGCCGCGGCGGTCAATCCATACGGACTGTCGTTCATCAGCGCAATGGCTTGATCGTCGCTGTCGACCGGCATGATGCCAACCACCGGACCAAAGCATTCGTCGCTCATGATGCGCATCCGGTGGTCAACCTGAGTCAGTAAAGCGGGCGCCACATAACACGAGCTTTTGCTCATAGATGAGCCTTCACTCGCATTCTTGAAATGCGAGTGATCAATCAGATTTACCGCACCTGAACTGACCGCCTGTTCGATGACGTCGAGAATCTCTGCCGCCGCGCGGGCACGCACAACGGGGCCAAGCGTCGTGTCCGGCTGCAACGGATTGCCCAGCACGTAGCGGTGCGTCAAGGCAACGGCGCGCTCGACAAACGCGTCATGTACGCCGCGCGCCACGTAAATGCGCTGGATGCCGCAACAGGACTGGCCGGCGTTGAAGAAGGCGCCGTCGACCAACGACTCTGCCGCCGCGTCAAGGTCGGCGTCTTCTCGCACATAGGCCGGATCGTTTCCGCCCAGCTCCAGCCCGACGCCGATGAAGCGGCCCGCCGCACTTTCCTCGACGACGCGCCCTCCCCGCACCGAGCCGGTAAAGGAAACGTGGCCGATCTCGGGAGCGCGGATCAGCCGCTGCGTGATGTCGTGGCTGGCGTGCAGGTATTGAAAGACGCCTCTCGGCGCCCCCGCGTCTCGAAACGCGCGATCGATGAGTTCCGCGCACAGCGGCGTCTGGTCTGAATGCTTGAGGATGACGGTGTTGCCTGCCATCAACGCGGGCACGATGCTGTTCACCGCGGTCAGCAAGGGATAGTTCCACGGCGCGATGGTGAGCGCCACGCCGATGGGTTCGCGGCTGATGAAACGTGTGAAGCCGGCTTGCGCGGGCGCGGCGATGGGTGCGAGCGCTGTTTCCGCGATGCCGATCATGTGACGCGCCCGGGCCGCAAAGCCGTCCACCTCGCCGGGCGCGTGGCGCAACGGGCGGCCCATCTGGATGGTGATGGCGCGCGCGATCTCATCCTTGGCCGCCACGAAATGCGCCACTGCGGCCTCGACGATGCGCCCCCGCGCGGTGATGCCGAGCGCGTGCCATTCCGGCTGCGCGCCCTGTGCGTTGGACAGCGCCTGCGCGATCTGCGCGTCGCTGGCATATGCGCGGCGGACGACCTCGCGTCCGTCTATCGGGCTGATGGTGATCAGTTCGTCGGTCATGGCGGCCTGGTGGCGATGAACAGTTCAGATGATTTCGAAGTAGCGCGCCAACTCCCAATCGGTCACATGGCGCCGGAACTGCCGCTCTTCCCACTCGCGCGTCGCGGCATAGTGCTCGACGAACGCGTCGCCAAACAGCTGACGCGCCGCTTCAGATGCGCGGAGACGCTGCGCGGCCTCCCACAAGGTGGTGGGCAGATGCAGATGCGCCGGAAACTCCTGCGTGTAGGCGTTGCCCTGCACCATGGGCTCGGGCGTCAGTCCCTGTTCGATGCCGTGCAAGCCGGACGCCAGCGCCGCGGCCAGGGCCAGATAGGGATTGGCGTCGGCCGAGCCGATGCGCACTTCGACGCGCTGCGATTTGTCGCTGCCGGGAATGAGCCGCAGCGCCGTCGTCCTGTTTTCCATGCCCCAGGTGGCGTCCAGCGGGGCCCAGTAGCCGGGCACCAGGCGCGAATAGCTGTTGATGGTCTGCGCGTACAACGCGGTGAACTCGGGCAGATAGTGCTGCACACCCGCCATGAAGGCGGCCTGCGTGCTGCTGACGCCATGCGGCTGCGACTCGTCGAAGAAGGCCGATCGATCCGTGTCGTGGTGGCGCAGCGACAGATGGATGTGGCCGCTCTGTCCGGGATGCTCGTGCGACCACTTCGCCATGAAGGTGGCCATCAGGCCGTTCTGCTGCGCGAGCGCCTTGGTGAAGGTCTTGAACAGAAATGCCTTGTCGGCCGCGGCCGCCGCCCGGTCCACGGCAAGCGCCGCTTCCAGCACGCCCGGGCCGGTTTCGGTGTGCAGGCCTTCGATGGGCATGTCCATGCGTTCGCACAGGTCGAGCAGCTTGCGGTAGAAGTCTCCCTCGACCGTGCTGCGCAGCACCGAGTATCCGAAATTGCCCGGCGTCCAGTTCTCCATGTTGCGGTAGTGCTTGGCGCGGACCGAGTGCGGTGTCTCGCGGAACATGAAGAACTCATATTCCAGTGCGGCGTAGACGTCATAGCCCATGTCCGCCGCGCGATCGATCACGCGGTGCAGCAGACGGCGCGGGCAGATGGCGGCGGCATCGCCTTCGAATTCGGCCAGGAACAGCAGCATGTCCTCGCCGCCGGGGCCTTGCTCCAAGGGAAGCCGGCGCGCGCTCTGCGGCACGATCCGCATTTTTGCATCGGGGTATGCCGTGTGCCAGCCGGTGTAGCGGGTGTTGTCGTAGAGCTGGTCGTCGAGGTCCCATCCAAGGACCACGTCGCAAAACGCGAGGCCGGATCGCAAGGCGCCCAGAAACTTGTCGCGCCGCAGGTACTTGCCCAGCATGACGCCGTCGACGTCGGACAGGCCCACCTTGATATGCGAGAGCGGGCTGGATTGGACCAGCCGCTCTGCGTCTTCCAGCGTTGCTACCCCTAGTGCGTGCATGCTTGTTCACCTTGTGGCTGAAGCGTTGCGCGGGACTGCACGTTTTTCCAGTCTAGTCACGAAGCCACATGTTGGCAAACGTGCCCTGCCCTGTACTTGAACGGCATCCCCGCTGGCTCGCCCTGCACACACACGCCGCTCCCCGTGGTTTCCCTAGGGTGCGCAAACGCGTTCAGTCCAGCGACACGCCCGCCGTCTTCACCATTTCGGCCCAGTACGCGGTGTCCTGCTGCAGCCGGCTCTTGAAGGCGTCCGGCGCGCTGCCGACGGGTTGGCTTCCGCCGCTGTTGATCTTGGCAATCACGGCGGGCGACTTCATGGCGCGGTCCACGGCCTGCGCCAGGTACGCAACGCGCTCGGGTGGCGTGCCGGCGGGTGCGAAGAGGCCGTACCAGTCGTCGGCGGTGATGCCTTCAAGTCCGGCCTGCTTCAGCGTGGGTGCGCGCTTGAACACGCCGACGCCGTCGCCATGGCTCATGGCGAGGATCTGCAGTTTTCCGGCGGCAACCATGGGCTCGGCCGATGCAGGTGACGTGATCAGCATGTCAACAGTGCCGCCTAGCAAATCCGTCACGGCGGGCGCGGCGCCGCGGTACGGCACATGCACCAGCTGGACGTCGGCCTTCTTGGACACCAGCGCGCCCATCAGGTGGCTCATCGTGCCGTTGCCGGGCGTGGCATACGTGATGACGCCCGGCTGCTTGCGTGCCGCTGCCAGATAGGCGTCCAGCGTCTTGTACGGCCCGTCAGCACGCGACACGAGCACGAGCGGCGCCGAGGTGATCTGCGAGATCGGCACGAAGTCCTTAAGCGGATCGAAGCCCACATTCTTGTACAAGCGCGGATTGACGGCCATGACGCTGGTCTGCGACATCACGAGGGTGTAGCCGTCGGGCTTGGCGCGCGAGACCTGCGCGGTGCCGACGTTGCCGCCCGCCCCCGAACGGTTCTCGACCACCACGCTCTGGCCCGTGATGGCGCCCAGTTCCTGCGCGATCAGACGCGCGACGCCGTCGTTGCCGCCGCCGGGAGGAAACGGCGAGACCACGGTGATGGCCTGCTTCGGATAGTCCGCCAACGGCGCTGGCGCCTGCGCGTGCGCCGTGACGCCCCACAACAAGCCGGCCATCGCGGCGGCGGCGATCTTGCAAGCGTGCAATGCGTGTTGCTTCATCTGGATTTCCCCTTGAGTTGGCGGCCGGATACTCGGCCGTCCTTTGCATTCCGGTTCGCCATGAACCGTCCGCACCCCGCCGGCAAAGGCCGCCGGGGCGTACTGATCAGGTTGAAGCGTGGGTATCGCCGTGCGTGTCGGCGCGGCGGCGGGCGTCAGCCGGCCGGAGCCCCGGGGAACCGGTAGGTGGCACGTTCCCGCTCGTCGATCTGCTTGACGAGGTTGGTTTCCCAGGCCAGGTACTGGCGCGCCGCCGCTTTGTTGCCGTCGTGGCGGTCATGCACGAAAAAGAGGTAGTCGATGCAGTCGCTGTCGGGTGGGTCGGCGGGCGTGGATTCCAGCGCAATCCCTTGCGCGGTCCAGCTTTCGGGCGTGCCCGTGTTCGCCTTGACGTCTGAAACGCCCAATGCGCGAAGATCGTTCGCCGCCCAGGCCGCCAGTGCGGCGTCCTCGGCCAGCAGGATGACGGGACGTGCGGGATCCAGGGTCAGCCGTTCCAGACGCGGCCGGATCGACCAGCGCGCGCCGGCGACGTGGCGCGCCCGATACCGCATGCTGGGGCGGATATCGATCGCTTGCGCGCCGAGCGACAGCGCGTCCGCAAGCTGCGTATCGGACAACACGGTGATCGGCGGCACCAGCGCCGCGGCCACGTCGTTCCGCAGCGACGCGTCACTTCCTTCTTCAAGTGTGCAAGCGTCCCAGCCCATCTGCCGCAACCAGCTCGCGACGACAGGGGCGCGCACGCCTTCCGCATCGAACACGACGATGCGTGCGCCGCGCACGGCGATGTACTGGTCCGTCGCCTGGATAAGCTGGCCGCCCGGTGCGTGCTGCGCGCCCGGCAGCGAGCCTTGCGCGAATTCCTCGGCGCTGCGCACATCGCACAGGAACGTCGTGCGCGCGGAATCGCCTAGCCAGGCCTGTACCTGCGCCGCGTTTGCCGACGGCACGCCATGGCGCCGGGCGAGCTGCGCGGAGCGCTGCGCCAGCGCCGGTACGTCGTCCTGCGGAACGTCGTCGGCATAGCGGCGGCGCGCGCCGTGCTCGAGCTGCAGATCTTCGAGGTACCAGCCTTGCGTGCCGTTTTCGAGCGCGTAGACGGGATTGGGAACGCCAAGATTGATCAGCGTCTGCGCGCCGATAATGCTGCGGGTGCGGCCGGCGCAGTTGATCACGATGGTGGTGTCCGGCCGCGTCGCGAGCGTATGAGCGCGCAGCGCCAGCTCGCCGTTGGGGCAGCAGATGCCGCCCGGGATGCTCATCTTCTGGTATTCCGCAAACGGACGGCCGTCCAGCACGATCAGGTCGTCGCCGCGGCGTTGACGCTCGGCCAGTTCGCGGGCGCCGATGCGGGGGGTGTGAAAAACCTCTTCGGCCAGTTCGCCGAAGGTCTTGCTGGGCACGTTGACGCCCGCGAATGCCGCGTAGCCATCACGCTGCCACTGCGCCAGCCCGCCCGCCAATCGGTGCACGTTGGTGTAGCCCAACGCGGCCAGTGCGCGCGCAGCACGCGCCGCAGTGTCGTCATCGCCGCCGTTGTCGTAGACGACAACGCGCACGCCAAGGCGCGGCGCAAGACGCACGATGTCGATTTCGAGCCTGCTGTACGGCACCGGCGCGGCGTAGAAGAGATGGGACTCGCCATACTGGCCATGTTCGCGCACGTCCAGCAGCGCGATCTCGCCGCCGTCGTGCAGCCACTGCTTGAGCGTATGCGAATCGACGCTGGCGGATTGTTGGTCGTGAGAGGACTGCATCATGAGATTCGGAGGGAGCGAAGGGGTTGGGTCAGCGCGGCAAGACCGCGTTCCAGGTCGGCGATGAGGTCGTCAGGATCTTCCAGGCCGATATGCAGGCGCAGCATGGGACCGCTGGCCTGATAGCCGGGAAGCGATCGCGAGTTCTGCAGAAAGACCGGAATCACCAGGCTTTCGAAGCCGCCCCACGATGCGCCGATGCCAAAGAGCTGAAGGCTGTCGATAAGCCTTTCGGCATCGGCCTCGGTGTAGGCGTCGGACAGTTCGATCGTCAGGAGGCCATTGGCGCCATTGCAATCGCGCCGCCAGATGGCGTGGGAGGGATCGCCCGGCAAGGCGGGATTCAAGACGCGCGAGATTTCGGGCCGCGCCTGCAACCACTGCGAGATCTGCAGCGCGCTGCGCGCGTGCTGCTCCATGCGCAACGGCAGCGTGCGCATGCCGCGCAGCACCAGGTAAGCGTCGTCGGCGCCAACCGTCTGGCCAAAGTCGATCGTTGCGCGTTCCAGTGCACGCCAGGCACGATCGTTGGTGACGACCGCGCCCATCATCACGTCGGCGTGGCCGCCGAGGTATTTGGTGGCGGCCAGGATGGAAATGTCGGCGCCCAATGCGAGCGGCTTTTGCAGCAAACCGGACGCCCACGTGTTATCCACAGCCAGCCAGCAGCCGTGTTTTTTTGCAGTTGTGGATAACTCGGTGAGGTCCGGCATCTCGTACGTCAGGGACCCGGGCGACTCGGCGTAGATCATGCGGGTATTGGGCCGGATCAGCGGCTCGATGCCCTGGCCATCGGGGCGGTAGTACGTGAATTCGATCCCCAGGCGCGTCAGGTGTTCGGCGCAGAACCGCCGCACCGGCTCGTACACGGCATCGGTCAGCAGCACGTGGTCGCCCGCGCGAAGATAGGCGAGCAGCACAGTGGCGATCGCGGCCTGCCCCGTGGGGTACAGCTTGGCGCGATAGCCCTCTTCCAGTTCGATCAGCGCATCTTCCAATGCGTGCGTGCTGTCGGTGCCGCGCGCGCCGTAGGATGGCAGGCGCTCCTGTTCGCGGCGCGCCCGCGTATCGCGCCACGCCTGCACACTGTCAAAGACATATGTGCTGGCGCGCGTGACCGGGGTATTGACCCAGCCTTGATGAGGACGTCCCGCGCGCAGCAGGCGCGTCGCGGACCGGAAGGGTTTGCTCATGATCAGCGCCGCGTCTGCACGCCGATGGGCATGATCTTGCAGGTGCCGGTCTCCAGGTCGAAGCCCAGGCGTTGGTCCAAAGTTTCCAGCGCGCGCCCGTACATGTGCAGGTGGCGGATGACGCTGTCGCCCTGGATCTCCACGGCGTGGATGTCGTCGGGCATCAGGGCGATGCCGCTGCCGGGACCGACGACGACGGTGTCGACCTTTTCCAGCTTGCCGACGCCGGGTTGCGAGCCGTCGTCGATGCGGTCGTACACGTAGTTGTATTCCACGCCCTCGACCGCGGCGATACACGCCCAGGTGGTGTGGTTGTGCGGCACGATCTTCTTGCCCGGGCGCATCACGTTCAGATAGAGCGCGTAGCTCTTGTCGGCGTCCTCGGCGATGAGGTAACGGGCCTGGCGTTCTTCGCCTTCAGGCGGCGGATAGCGGTCGGCGCCCCACCACGCGGTGTTGCCGGCCAGGGCAACCAGCTCGTCCAGGACAGATTGCAGGCTGTCGCGGTTCAGGCCCTTATTTCCTACAGTTTTTTTAATATTTTCGACCGCGCTATCGATGCCGGCCTGTTGAGGATGTGCAGTGCTCACGTCGACGTTCCCTCTTGTTTCATGAGTTATTGCACTCACTGTATCGCCGGGTTTACGGGCCAACAATTTAAATTGCTTGAACATTCCATTAGGGCTGCTAATGTGTCGGGTTATCCCTGAACCCGTTTCCAACGCCCTGATGCGGAACCTTGACCTTGACCTGCTGCGCACGCTGACGGCAATCGCCCAGCATGAAACATTCTCGGAAGCCGCCAACCGGCTGCACAAGACGCAGTCGGCCATCACGCAGCAGATGCAGCGGCTCGAGTCCATGATCGGCCTGCCCCTCTTTGAAAAGCAGGGCCGCAACAAGGTGCTGTCTTCCCACGGCCGGCGGCTGGTCGAATACGCGCGGCACATGCTGGCCATCAATGACGAAGCGTTGCGGGCGCTGCAGGCCGGGCCGTTGGAAGGCGATCTGCGATTGGGTGCACCGCTGGACGTGGCGGACACGATCCTGCCGACGCTGCTGACGCACATCGCGCGTGTCGCGCCTCGCGTGAAACTGGAGATCCGGGTGGATCGCAGTCCTTTCCTGATGGACGCGCTGCGCGCCGGTGAAATCGATCTGACTATTTCGACGCGCTTTGACCAGGACTTCGAGGGCGTGGCGTTGCGCACGTCGCCGACGGTATGGTTGGCGTCCGCAGATTACGTGCACGATGCCCACTCGCCCGTACCCCTGGTGCTGGCGGACGAGCCCAGCATCTTCCGCCGGCTGGCGCTCAATGCACTGGAGCAGGCGCAGGTGCGCTGGCACACGAACTACGTGGCGCCGAATCTGGTGGGGATCAAGGCGGCGCTACGCGCGGGCCTGGGGGTGACGGCGCGCAGCGTGGAACTGCTGGGGCCGGAGATGCGGGTGCTGGGAGAAAAGGAAGGACTGCCACCGCTGCCGGATGTGACGTACTTCCTGTGGATAAGGCGTGATCTCATCAATCCGCTGACGCGGCAGGTGTACGACATGCTGCGGACCAACCTGGGGCTTGCGCAGCAAGGCGCCGCGACGGCCTAGCCGCCGCGGTCCATGGTTCAGTAACGGTCAAAGATCTGCTGCAGGGCAGCCGGATCCCGCGTGACCGTCAGGGCGAGCATCAGCAGGATGCGCGCCTTCTGGGGGTTCAGGTCGCGCGCCGCGACAAAACCCAAGGCGGCGTCGTCGACTTCGACATCGCGCGCCACGAACCCGCTGCCGGTGCGGCTGGACCGCACGACCGCCACGCCATCGTCCGCCGCGCGGCGCAGGCCTTCGATGGCCAGGTCGGTGGCGTTGCCATCGCCCACGCCCGCCAGCACGATGCCGTCAGCCGCGCTGGCCAGAAAATCGATCAGATCGGCCTGCAGGTTGGCGTACGCGTAGACGATGTCGACACGCGGCCAGCCGGTCTTTTCCAGCAATGCGAGTGAAAACTCGCTTTGCTCGCCGAACGTGGTGGCGTTGCGCGAATAGAAGTTGGGCACGCCGCCGTGCATGACGCCGGCGCGGCCACGATTGGGCGACGAGAAGGCGCACAGACCCGCGCTGGCGATCTTCTGGATTTCGCGGGCGTAGTGGATGTCTTCGTTCATGACGACGAGCGGCCCGCGGCCGCGCGCGTCGGGGTGACGCGCCAGCGCCACCGCGTTGTACAGGTTGGCCGGGCCTTCGGCGCCAAGCGCCGTGGCCGGACGCATCGCGCCGACCAGCACGACAGTCTTGTCATGGCGGTTGACCAGGCTGAGGAAATACGCGGTTTCCTCGAGCGTGTCCGTGCCGTGGGTGATGACGATGCCTGCCACCGAGGGGTCCTGGCAAAGCGTGTCCACGCGCTGCGCCAGTGTGCGCCAGACGTCGTGCGTCATGTTCTGGCTGCCGACGTTGGCCACTTGTTCGGCGCGGATTTCGGCGATGCCGGCAAGCTGCGGCACCGCACCAAGCAGATCGTTCACGGAAAACGTGCCGGCCTTGTAGCCCGCGGACGTGGCGTCGGCCTGGGCCCCTGCGATCGTGCCGCCCGTTGCGAGCACCGCAATGACGGGCAATGCGCGTTCAGGCATCCACGGCTCCGGAAAGGCCTTGGCGTTCGAGGAGCGAGTTCAAGTGCTCCCAGCCGTGGAAATCGATGACGATCTGCCCCTTTTCCTTGGCGCCCACTTTCAGCGCGACGCGCGTGCCCAGGTGGTCGGACAGTGCTTCTTCGAGACGCGTCAGGTCGCGCGACACGCCGTTGGTTTTCTTCTTGGGCGAGGCCGACGCTTCGGCCTCCTTGGCGGTCTTGGCGACGAGCTTTTCAGCTTCGCGCACCGACAGGCGGCGCGCGATGATGAGGTTGGCAAGCTGGATCTGCGTGGCCGCGTCAACGGCAAGCAGCGCGCGGGCATGGCCCATGTCGACGTCACCGGCCAGCAGCATGGTCTGCACGGGCGCGGCCAGGTTCAATAGACGCAGCAGATTGCTGGTGGCGGAGCGCGAGCGGCCGATGGCCTGCGCGGCCTGTTCGTGCGTCAGGCCGAACTCATCGAGCAGACGGCGCACGCCGTGCGCTTCTTCCAGCGGATTCAGGTCTTCGCGCTGGATGTTTTCGATCAGCGCCATGACGGCCGCGTTTTCGTCGGCGACCTCGCGCACCAGCACCGGCACTTCCTTCAGGCCGGCAAGCTGCGCCGCGCGAAAGCGCCGTTCACCCGCGATGATCTCGTAATGCCCGGGCGCGTCGCCCAGCGCACGCACGAGAATCGGCTGCATGATGCCTTGCGTGCGAATCGATTCGGCCAGCTCGCCCAGGGCCCCCTCGTCCATGCGCGTGCGCGGCTGATACTTGCCGGCGCGCATCTTCGAGATGGGCAGGGTGGACGGCGGACCCTCGGGCTTGGCGACAGCCTTGCCGATGTTGTCGATGGCGGGCGCATCGGCGCCCAGCAAGGCGTCCAGTCCGCGACCCAATCCCTTGGGTTTCTTGGTGGCCATAATTAAATCCTCTTTCCTTCTGTCTTTGTATCCTGAGCGCCAGGCTCAGGTGTCCGCCTGCTCGGCGGGCAGGCGGTACCAATACGCGTAACAGTCTTTGAATCCGTAGCGGGCGTACAGCGTCCGCGCCGCGGTGTTTTCCGGCTCGACCTGCAGGTAGGCCGTCCTGGCGCCGCCGGCGGCCCCTTCGGCCAGCAAATGCTCCATCAGGACGGCGGCGTAGCCTTTGCGCCGATGTCTTGGATGGGTAACGATGTCGAACAGGCCGAGCAAGTCACCTTCGCGCACGGCCATGCCCGCGACAACCACCTGCCCTGCCGCGTCGGTGGCAAGCACCGGCTGCTTATCCACAGCCAGGCCTTGCAGGCGGGTCTGATGTTCTTCGATGTGCGCGGCTGACGAGCCGCGCAGCGCCCCGACCGCCGCTGCGAAGCGCTCGGCATCGACCATGCTGAAATGCAGATCGCTCCTGACGCTTGCGCGCGGAGCGAGCGGCGTGCTCATGACGCGAGTCTCACCGGTGTAGATATAGCCGCGGGCCTCCAGGTCGGCGTCGAGCGAAAAATCGGGGCCGATGGAGGTGATGCGCAGCACCATGGGCAAACCCTGGCGCGCATACAACGATGAACAATACGCCAGCCGCTCATCCAAAGGACGTGTGGATAACCCCAGCACATTGACGCTGCGTACCCGCTTGGCCGGCGATTGGGCGAAACGCACCAGCCAGCCATCATAGATCACCTGCGCGCCGACGGCGGTGGCATTGAGCGCCGCGTCTTCCAGCCGCACGCGCAGCGCATCGCGCACGTCGGCGGGCGGCGTGCAGAGGGCTGTCTGGGGCGGAAAAAAGAGCGCGGCGTCGGACATGGGGGACGGCTAGTTCAGGTCCTTCCTGACGCGCTCTATCATTTCGGCGCCGAATGAAATGTAGGCCTGCGCGCCGCGTGACGCACGGTCATACACGACGCCCGGCATCCCGTAACTGGGTGCTTCGGCCAGGCGCACGTTGCGCGGCACTACGGTCTTGAAAACCTTGTCGCCGAAGTGCGATTCGAGTTGCGCGGACACCTGCTGTTGCAGCGTCATGCGCGGGTCGAACATCACACGCAGCAAGCCGATGACGCGCAGGTCGTCGTTGATGTTTCGATGCACGCGCTTGATGGTGTTGACGAGGTCGGACAAGCCTTCGAGCGCGAAGTATTCGCACTGCATCGGAATGATGACGCCGTGCGCGGCAGCCAGGCCGTTGAGGGTAAGCAGGGACAACGTGGGCGGGCAGTCGATGAGCACGAAGTCGTACTGGGTCGCGACGGTGTCGATGGCGGCCTTCAGTTGGCGCTCGCGCTGTTCCATCTGCACCAGATCGATCTCGGCGCCGGACAGTTCACGGTTGGCGGGCAGCACGTCGTAACCGCCGGATTCCGACTTCACGCGTGACTGTTCAATGGAGGATTCGCCGATCAACACCTGGTACAGGTTGGATTCCAGCGAATTCTTGTCGATGCCGCTACCCATCGTGGCATTGCCCTGCGGGTCCAGGTCCACCAGCAGCACGCGCTGATTGTGCGTGGCAAGGCCCGCCGCCAGATTGATGGCGGTCGTCGTCTTGCCCACCCCGCCCTTTTGATTGGCAATGCAGAAGACGCGGGCGGATGTGCTGGGGGGTATGTTCTTCATAGGGTTCCTTGACTGCGGCGCATCCAGATCAGGCAGCGTTCTGCTTGCAGCTCCGGGACCTGGAGCGGCTGAATATGGTCGACTTGCCATTCCCCGCGCGCGTGCAGCGCCTGGATTTCTTCTTCGGGGAGCTTGCCCTTCATGGCGACGAGGGTACCATTCTTGGCTACGTGGCGACCCGCGAGTTGCGCAAAATCATCCAATGATGCAAACGCTCGCGACGTCACGATGTTGCACCCGGCAGGATCGATCGTTTCTATGCGCGCATGCTGCGATTGCAGGTTGGGCAGACCTAACGCGCCGCTCATCTGACGCACGAACGCGGTCTTCTTTTCAACGGCGTCAACGCAGGTCACGGACCACTGGGGCCGCATGATGGCCAGAACGACGCCAGGCAGCCCGCCGCCCGAGCCGACGTCGTAGACCTTGGCCGGCGCATCGGGCGCAGCCAGCGCCTCGCTAAAGGGCTTTACGGCCGCAAGACTATCGAACAGATGCTGCACAAGCATCTGCTGCGGATCGCGGATGGCGGTCAGGTTGTACGTGCGATTCCAGCGCTGCATCTGCGCCAGGTAATTGAGCAGTTTGGCGATGGCGCCGTCATCGGCGGTCACGCCCAGCTGCTCGCATGCGCGAGTGAGTCGGCCGGCCATGTCGATGCCGGCCTGATTGGCGGGCGCGCTCATGCCGCTTGCTTGCGCGAGCCGTAATGCAGGCGCTTCAGGTGAATGAGCAGGAGCGAAATGGCAGCCGGCGTGACGCCGGAAATGCGCGCGGCCTGGCCGATCGTTTCCGGACGATGCGTCTTGAGTTTCTGGCGCACTTCGAAGGACAGGCTGGTCACGGCGTCGTAGTCGACGTCCGCCGGGATCGGCTGCTGTTCATGGGCGATGTGCTTTTGCACTTCATCCTGCTGGCGCGCGATATAGCCGGCGTACTTGACCTGGATCTCGACCTGCTCCGAGAGCACGTCGTCGTCGACAACGCCCGGGCCGGCCAGCAACGTGCCGTCCGCGTTCTGGGCGGCCATCAAGGCTTCGTACGTAACGTTCGGCCGTTTCAACAGATCTGCTAGTGAGTACTCACGTTCAATCGCCTTGCCGAGCAGCGGTTCAGCCACCTCGGCCGGCAGCAGACGCGGATTGACCCACGAAGACTTCAGGCGTTCGACTTCGGCAGCGACTGCGTCGCGCTTACGGTTGAACGCATCCCACCGCGCATTGTCGACAATACCGAGCTGGCGGCCGATTTCGGTCAGGCGCAGATCGGCATTATCTTCGCGCAGGCTGAGGCGGTATTCGGCGCGAGACGTGAACATGCGGTACGGCTCGGTCACGCCGCGCGTGACCAGATCATCGACGAGCACACCAAGGTACGCTTCGTCGCGGCGCGGCGTCCACTGCTCGCGGTCCTGAGACTTCAGTGCGGCATTGACGCCAGCCAGCAGCCCCTGGGCCGCGGCTTCTTCGTAGCCGGTGGTGCCGTTGATCTGTCCCGCGAAGTAAAGCCCTTCAATTGCCTTGGTTTCCAGTGTGCTCTTGAGTCCACGTGGATCAAAGTAGTCGTATTCGATGGCGTAGCCGGGTCGCATGATGTGGGCATTCTCAAGACCGGGCAGCGAATGGATCAGATCCAGCTGCACATCGAACGGCAGGCTGGTCGACACGCCGTTGGGATAGACCTCGTGCGTGTCCAGCCCTTCCGGCTCCAGGAAGACCTGATGCGACTGCTTGTCGGCAAACCGATGGATCTTGTCTTCGATGGACGGGCAATAGCGAGGACCCACGCCCTCGATGACGCCGCTATACATCGGCGAGCGATCGAGGCCGCCACGGATGATGTCGTGGGTGCGCGCGTTCGTATGGGTGATCCAGCACGGCAGCTGGCGCGGGTGCATGGCCACGTTGCCCATGTACGAGAACACGGGGACCGGGTCCAAGTCGCCGGGCTGTTCTTCCAGGATGGCGTAATTGATCGTGCGTCCATCGATGCGCGGCGGCGTGCCGGTTTTGAGGCGGCCTTGGGGAAGCTGCAGTTCCTTCAAGCGCTGGCCCAACGAAATCGCGGGCGGATCACCAGCGCGACCGCCCGAGTAGTTCTGCAGGCCCACGTGGATCAGACCATTCAAAAACGTGCCGGCGGTCAGTACTACCGTCTTGGCTCGGAACTTCAGCCCAACTTGCGTGACGGCGCCGACGACACGGTCACCCTCCACCATCAGGTCTTCGACAGCCTGCTGGAACAACCAGAGGTTCGGTTGATTCTCGAGGCGTCCCCGGATGGCTTTGCGGTACAGGACACGATCAGCCTGCGCCCGCGTTGCGCGAACGGCCGGACCTTTCGATCCGTTCAAGATGCGGAACTGGATGCCGGCCTCGTCGGTTGCCAGAGCCATGGCCCCGCCCAGCGCGTCCACCTCTTTGACGAGGTGACCCTTGCCGATTCCGCCGATGGACGGATTGCAAGACATTTGGCCAAGGGTCTCGATGTTGTGCGTGAGCAGCAGCGTCTGCGCACCGGTACGGGCAGCAGCCAGTGCCGCCTCGGTGCCGGCGTGGCCGCCACCGACGACGATGACATCGAATTCGCGGGGATAGTCCATGATGGGGGGGAGGTAAAGAAGAGAGCGATCGGCGCTCATTATAGAGGCAGGGGTTGCATGTTTCACGTGAAACATGCGGGCTGGTTGTTTTATGTGATGTGGCGCGTGGTGGCTCGGGGTAGCTGTGGTCCGTAGCGCTGGGTAGCGCAGGATATCGGCACCTGCCGGTGATTATCGGAGTGTTCGACGTGAAACACCTGGGTCGTTTGTCGACTGAGTACGAGGTTCCAGTCGGTAACACGTTTCACGTGGAACAGGGATGGCTATCGAGAGTAGCTGGACTGAGGCGCTCTGAATTGGGAGCGAGTCGAGTGTGGTCTCTCTTATGATGTCGGCGGCGTGGGGAGTAGCCTCAGCAAGCTGGGCTGCCGTAGTGTCGCCCAAGCGCGAGCTTCGAAGGCCAATGAGGACGACCTAGCCGATGTTTCACGTGAAACATCGCGAGGCACCAAAGGAATGACTCGGCCCGCCCTTCCCTGCGGCAACTGACCTGAATGATCGATGACAATTGAACATTCAACAGTCGGCGGCCCGATACACCCCGGTCCAAGCAACCCCGCAAGTCCACCGCACGGCCTGTCTGGCAAACGCACTCGACCACACGTCGCAAGTTTTGCAACTATCCAAGCTCTGATCGCTGCGAAGTTTCACGTGGAACATCGCACACCCAGTTAGACCCAGCTACACGCCGCCGTCCCACACTGCGGATAACAGCGATCGCTGACGCGCGAGTATCGGTCAGAGGCCTTTTCCAAGTGCGTCCGGCTCTTGGCGGAACACTCACATCACTCCCCTAGTCCCGCGAGTAAGTTCTGTTCGGGGCATCCCAAGTCCATTTGGCTGCCCTATTCCGTATCCTGCTAAGCCGAGCGCAAGAGGTCCGTTTATGCACAGAACCCCGGGCAACAACACTCCACTTGGCTAAACTGAGGAGAACGTCTCAGCGCGCGCGGAGAAATGCTGTTAGCCGCCCTGCCTTCATTCATCGGCTGTGGTTCCCAGCTCCCGCGGCCGACGGCCGCTCGATGTTTCACGTGAAACATCGACCTAGGTCGACTGCTACGTCGTTCAACAGTTCACCGGATCGTCAAATGCGCCATTCTCTCTGCAGTCGGCCGTCTGCAGAGAGCTGAAGACAGCGTTTCGCGACGGGATGTACGCTGCATAAACTCGCTAAATCGTGCGAACGCGCTGGGCATGCGTGCGATAACTCGTGGCAAAGTCAGGGGGAGAAAGGCTGTTCCACGTGGAACACTGCCCGGCCTGCAACATTGAAGGCATACCACTACCCGGATTCGTCGCGTCTGGAGGCACGCCAGGCAAGCCGTTGCAGCTTCATTGGAGACACGGCCGTATCAGAGCTTCTGGCCTTTCCAGAAATGAACGCCGATATTGAGAGCCACGAAGGCCGCGCTGCGCTCCAACAAAAAAACCCAAAAAGCCGATTCCCTTACGCATCCTCGCATCGTAGAGGATGTTCCACGTGAAACACATTGACGGGCATGAGGAAAAGTAGCGTCGGTGTTTCACGTGAAACACCCCTCAGAGCGTTCCGGGCTTTAAACGCCTGGGTCGGGATCTCAGTTGCCGCAGGTGCCACCCCGCATGAGGATCGCTGCCATCACGGTCCCCAACCTGAGTCGCGACTGATCTTCGATACCTGACGTCACCGGGGTGAAAAGGTAAGAAAGATGAAAAATATCGATTTATTCCCCCCTTACCTACCCCCTACCCGAAAATTCATATTTTTTAAGTTCATGGCTCGCTGCACCGTGAGCGATAGCCCCAAAAAACCACCGGCGGTAGGTCGCTTCTGAATTCACATGTCGGCGCGTGCTTCGACGAAGTGTTAACCACAGCGTTGTCCACAAACCAGATCAAGCCGCCAACAGTCCTTCGTCCATCGAGTGCGGGGACGCGAGCAAATTCGGGATGTCGCCCCGCTCGAGCTGTGATGCACCAATCAGACATTTGGTTTATCCACAGACGCCTATCAACGACGAGACACTATGAAAAGAATCGGATGGCGAAGCGCGAAGCCAGGGTTACGCACATTCTTATCAACAGGCAAGCCCGCGAAACGACCAGGACGCAGCCACGAAGCAGCACAGGAGTACACAGGCGGGGACAGTCAGCCCCGAGAATCCGGCCGCCCAAGTATCTTCCCTGACTCGCCCATTACTCTATTCAGCGAGAGATGTCTTATCCACAGCGTCGAAGGCAACGAGTTCAAGACGGCAAAGCGGTGCACATCGATGCACGACAGCAACTCGTTGCCGGCGGACCCAAAATCACGAAAGCAATTCCGCGTTAGAAATCAAAGGCAAAGCCGACAACTGAAACCTGAGGCCACTGCGGAAGCGAAGTTCAATAACCTGCTGAACTCTTCCAACAGTGCACGGTCAAATCGCGCGGCCTGAACATCGGGGCGACTTATTCACAAAATTATCCCCACCCCAATATTGAATGATCGGTTCGCGGCCATCGGGCATGGTCACTGACCCGAAGCTAATCTTGCTCGCACTCCCGCTGCGCCGCCATCATCCATATGGGCGAGGCGCCTATGGCTTCATGTGAAACCTGTGGACAGGTCGCAAGGAGAAATCCGCCGCGAAAATTAGACTGCCCACCGCAGCGCCCAACCCGCCCAACCGAGTCAACCCGAGCCGCCGAATCATCCGCAATTCCTGTTCCCGCGACCTCACCCTTTAGGCGATATCCCCATTTCTATCCACAGGCGCAGGCCGTCAATTTGGATAGTGAGTGGCGTAATTCTGTGCATAACCGGCATGGGGATATCTTTGTGAACAACAAGCGCCAAATCACGAATTTACGCGCGATGACCGACGCTAAACTCGCATGTCAGACGCTGAGATTCGGGTAAACAAACCTCGCGAACACCCGGACAAAAGGCGAGTTTCCCTATGAAAACGTTGATTAAACGCCTTCTAAGCACGCCTGACGCAAGCAGGGAATCTATTCACGGGGAGCAAAAAGACATCGCCTGCATTGATGCAGAAATCTGTGCAAAACCCGGTTCACTGAAGCGCGATTGCTTCATAACTGATCACTCGCGAGCTCATGTCCGGAAATAATTATCCACAGAGTTATCCAGTGCTCGAGGATATGTTAGTGAACACTAACAGTGTGAAGATACACGCCAGGGTTGAGGGCTGCAGCGCACGTCGCGACGCGAGCGGTTCAGCGTTACTGAGCAGATAGAAACGAGCGCTGCAGAGCCGCAGCAAAATCACTTCACGAACCGAATTGGCTGCCCAAATGAAACAACGCCCCAGACCGTGAGGTCTTGGGGCGTTGTAGCCAGGCCTAGCCTGGCTGACGGGAAATTGGGATTTCCCGATTTAGAGCGGGCGAATTTCGGCCGCTTGAGGTCCTTTCGGACCATCTTTAACTTCGTATTCGACTTCCTGGCCTTCGTTCAGGCTGCGATAGCCGCGACCCTGGATGGCGGAAAAGTGTGCGAACACATCGGTGCCGCCCACGTCCGGCGTGATGAAACCGAAACCCTTGTCAGCGTTGAACCACTTGACTTTGCCCTTCTGAGCCATTTTCTCTAGCGTCCTGTAATTAAATCGAAATGCAATGAATCAAGGACGCCGTGCGAACTGAACGATCGGTGCAAAACCAGTGTTCCCGCTTGTCGCCAGAGCGGCAGAAACGAGTCTGCTCGCGCTTGAATCAACTGCGGAATCAGCATACTCATCCGGCATTACCGAGTCATATAGTTGTTTACCCCAATGTCGCTTTTTTTTCACTGGAACGGCAGTACCGCCAGGCGGAATTAGCCATGCCGACGCGCCAAAACCGTATAAATGGGACCCGTCACGATCACCACAAAAACCATGCGCGTGACGTGAAATGCCGTCACCACCGGAACGCCCAGCTGCAGCACCTTGGCGGTGATCGCCATCTCGGCAATACCGCCCGGCGTCGTGCCCAGAATCAAGGTGGGAATGGGCGCAGCAGACCACAAGGACAGCAAGGCGCCCACGCCGAAGGCCAGCGCCAATGCCAGCACCGTAAAGCCCGCCACTGCCGCCATGAAACGCGGCGCTGCGCGGAAAAAGTCTGGCCGGTACCGATCGCCAAGTGACCAGCCGATAAGCAGTTGCCCTGCTTTCGGCACATAGTCCGGCAATGCGGAAAGCTCGATGCTGGACGCAGTCAGCACCATTGCGACAAGCATGGGCCCAAGCACCCAGGGATTGGGCAACCGCAGCTTCGTAAACATGGCGCCGCCCACAATGGTCAGGGCCACCAACGCGGCCAGGCCAAGCGCGTGCACGTCGCGCGGTCCCGGCACGGTGGGATCCAGGCCAGCCACGCCCCACCACTGGAATATGAAGGGCACCGTCACAACCACCAGCAGTACGCGCACGCTGTGCGCGGTCGCAACGCGATCGATCCGCGCGCCATGGCGTTCGGCCAGATTGGCCATTTCACTTGCGCCGCCGATGGCCGATGAGAACCACGCCGTCTTGAAGTCCACATCCGTGAAACGCCGCAGAATGGCGGTGCCCAGAAATGCGAGCGCCAGCGCGAACAGCATCCCCACGACAATAGGGCCAGCGTTGCTGCCAATGTGTCCGATGACCTGTGGGGTGAAATACAGCCCCAGCGATGCGCCGATGACCCATTGGCCCGCATTGCGCGCCGGCCGCGGACACGCAGTGCGCACGCCGGCAATCCGCGTGGCCGCAGTCAACAGCAGCGCGCCCAACATCCACGGCAGCGGCAGGTGGGCCCACACCGCAAGCAACGCGCCGGCCAGCGCAATACCAAACCCGCCCAGCACTCGCACCCGCATGTTCTGAACCACAATCCGATCCGCGTTAGAAGCTCATGAAAAATGAATTATGAGTTAGTGGGATACTTACGAAAACTTTCCTCGGCTACCCGTGTTCACTTCGCGTCCAACATGATCCGCTCCAAACTCCCCGACGTCGGCACCACCATATTCACCGTGATGAGCCGCCTGGCCATCGAGCACAAGGCCATCAACCTGGGCCAGGGCTTTCCTGACTTCGATCCGGACCCCGCGCTGTGTGCGCTGGTCACCAAGGCGATGGCCGACGGCCACAACCAATATCCGTACATGCCGGGCGTCGCGCCGCTACGCGAAGCCATCGCGGCCAAGACGCGCGAACTCTACGGCCATGCCTACGATCCCGAAACCGAAATCACGGTGACCAGTGGCGCCACTGAGGCGTTGATGGCCACGGTATTGGCGGCGGTGGGCAGCGGCGACGAAGTGGTGGTGATCGAGCCCTGCTATGACTCGTACCTGCCGGCGATTCGCCTGGCCGGCGGCACCGCAGTCCCCGTGCCGCTGCGCGCGCCCACCGAAGCCGATCCGTACTACCGCATCGACTGGCAACGTGTGCGCGACGCCATCACGTCCAAGACCCGTCTGTTGATGCTGAACTTTCCGCACAACCCCACCGGCGCGGTGCTTGACGAGAGCGACCTGGACGCGCTTGAAGCGATCGTCCGCGACACGGGCGTGCTGCTGGTGTCGGACGAGGTCTACGAACACATCGTGTTCGACGGCAAACCGCATGCCAGCGTGGCGCGCCGCCCGCTGCTTGCCGAACATGCGTTTGTGATCTCGTCGTTTGGCAAGACCTATCACACCACCGGATGGAAGATCGGCTATTGCTGCGCACCGCGCCAACTGAGCGCCGAGCTGCGCAAGGTGCATCAGTTCATGGTGTTCACGGTGCCGTCGCCGATGCAGTTTGCGCTGGCGGAATTCATGCGTGATCCCAAGCCTTACCTGGATCTGCCGGCGTTCTATCAGGCCAAGCGGGACCGCTTGTCGCAAGGGCTGGCGCAGACGCGATTCCGGCCGCTGCCCAGTCCCGGCACGTTCTTCCTGCTGGCTGACTACAGCCAGATCTCCAAACAGAACGAAGCCGACTTCGCGCGCGACCTGACCGTCAACCATGGCGTGACCGTGATTCCGGTGTCCGCGTTCTATCGCCAGCCCGACGCGCCCGAATCGAATCATCGGATCGTGCGCTTCTGCTTTGCCAAGAAGGACGCAACGCTGGACGCGGCGCTGGAGCGTCTGAAGCAGGTCTGACGGCTCAATATCTGAGTAAAAGCTCATATATGAAAATGCGGTCGAATTAACCTCAACATGCTTAAAAAAAAGGGGCGCCAAAAGGCGCCCCTAAGCATTTGCCGGTCTCGCATTACGTCAGCCCGCGCACCGGCCGGTGCGCGGACCCGCTTCATCAGACCGGCCCAGCGGCAACCTTTCTTGCGGCGCGCACACGGCGCAGGATCTGCGGCACGATCACCACTGCCGCCGCGCCCACCCACAGGGCGATCGACACGGGGCTTGCGAACAGCACGCCCACGTCGCCATCCGTCATCGACAGCGCACGGCGGAGGTTCTGTTCCATCATGTTGCCCAGGACGACGCCAAGTACCAGCGGCGCCATCGGCACACCGAACTTGCGCAGGAAGTAGCCCAGCGTTCCGATAGCCGCAACCAGCAGCAGATCAAAGGTGCCCGCGTTGATTGCATAGACGCCGATGTAGCTGATGCACAGGATGCCCGGCACCATCAGCCAGCCCGGCACGGACAGCACTTTGGAAAAGAACCGCACCAGCGGCACGTTCATCACGAAGAGCAGCACGTTTGCGACGAACAACGATGCGATCAGGCCCCACACCAGCTCCGGCTTGGTATCGAACAGGACCGGTCCCGGCGTGATGTTGTAGAGCGTCAGCGCACCCATCATCACCGCGGTGGTGCCGGAACCGGGCACGCCCAGCGTCAGCATCGGAACGAACGAGCCGATCGCCGACGCGGTGGCGGCGGCTTCCGGCGCGACGAGTCCACGCATGTCGCCCTTGCCGAACTTGGCCTCGGGATCCTTGGCTTCGATGATGCGCTTTTCCTGCGAGTACGCGACCGCCGCAGCCACACTGGCACCTGCGCCGGGCAGCACCCCCACGCCGAAGCCTACGAACGCACTGCGCACCACGCTCCACCACGTATAAGCCATCTCCTTCAGGTTGAAGAGCTTGCGGCCGCTGGGCTTGACCTCGACGCTGTGGCCGGCCATCACCTTCTCAAGCATCTCCAGCATCTCGCTGACGGCGAACAGCGCGATGACGACCACGACGAAATCGATGCCGTCGGCCAGATGCACGGACTCGAAGGTATAGCGGTAAACGCCCGAGTTCGCATCCACGCCCACCACCGAAATGGACAGGCCGATCATCGCCGCCAGCACGCCCTTGACCGGCTGCTTGCCGAGCAGGCTGGTCAGGCAGCAGAACGCAAAGATCATGAGCACGAAGTATTCGGCGGGGCCAAATGCGAGCGCCCATTTCGCCAGCAGCGGCGCGAGCAGGATGATGCCCACCACCGACACGATGGCGCCAAAGAATGCGGACCATGCAGACAAGGACAACGCCACGTTGGCCAGGCCCTGCCGTGCCAGCGGATAGCCGTCCAGCGTCGTCATGATGGCACTCGCTTCGCCCGGCACGTTCAGCAGGATCGCGGTGATGCGGCCGCCGTACTCCGCGCCCACATATACCGCGGCCAGCAGGATCAGCGCCGTTTCGGGCGGAAGATTCATGGCGAAGGCGATGGGGATCAACATCGCCACGCCATTGACCGGCCCCAGCCCCGGCAACACGCCCACCATGGTTCCGATGAAGGAGCCGATGGCAGCCACCAGCAGGTTCGTCAGCGAAAACGCGACGCCAAAGCCTATCGACAGATGATCGAGAATGCCGCTCATATCAGGTTCTCCAGCAGTCCGCCGGGCAGGACGACGTCCAGCACCTTGTCGAACAGCACGAAAAAGAAAATGCTCATGACGACGCCGCCGATCGCGCACTTGAGCCAACTGCCGCCAAAGAGGCGGCCCACGAAGATCGTCATGAGCGACGTGGCGACAATGAAGCCCAGCCACTGGAAGAGAAACGCATAGGCGGTCACGAACACCACCATCAGCGCGATGCGCCCGTTGGCGCCGGCAGGGTTGCGCTCGACAGCGTGGCCGCCTTTGTAGACGAGCCAGAGCCCGCACAGGCCGATGATCAGCGCCAGCAGCAGCGGGAAGGCACGTGGCCCGACGGGTTCGTAGGCGAAAGGCGCCTCGATGCTCCATCCGGCCGCCGTCATGAAGACGGCCAGCGCCAGGGCGGCAATGCCCAGAATTCGATCGTTCATGGTCCAGGTTCCGTTCAAATCCGATCGCGCGGCGCAGCGGGACCTGCCGCCGGCCTGAAATGGCGGCAGGTGTGCCCTGGCGGGCGCGATCGGGGGTCGGGCCTTGCGGCCGGCTTACTTTTTGATCAGGCCGAAGGTGTCGGCCAGTTCGCCGTACTGCTTGACCTGGTTTTTAACGTAGGCGTCCAGTTCGGGGCCGGTCTTGTTGAAGGGGAACAGGCCCTGCTGCTGGCGCAGCTTCTCGAACTCGGGTGCGGCCGTCGTCTTGTTGAACGCGTCCACCCAGAACTGGTAGTCGGCGTCAGACACCTTGGGACCCACGTAGAAGCCACGGATGATCGGCCAGACGATGTCGTAGCCCTGTTCCTTGGCGGTGGGCACGGAACCCAGCTTGCCCGGCAGGCGCTGGTCGTTGAAGACCGCCAGCACGCGAATCGGGGCGCCGCCTTCCAGCATCGTGAATGCTTCCGCCGCATCGCCCATGTAGGCCTGGATATGGCCGCCGCGCAGCGCCGTTACGGCCTCGCCGCCGCCTTCGAAGGCGACAAAGCGCATCTTCTTGAAGTCCACGCCGGCCGCCTTGGCCGTAAGCGCTGCCTTCATCCAGTCCTGGCTGCCCACGGTGCCACCCGCGCCCAGCACGATCTTGGTCGGATCCTGCTTGAAGGCGTCCATCAGGCTCTTCAGGTCGGTGTACGGCGAGTCGTTGCGCACCACGGCCACGCCGTAATCGGTGCCGATCGCGGCCAGCCAGCGCACGTCGTTGACGTTGTACTTGCCGAACTTGCCCTGCGCCAGGTTGAGCAGCGAGCCGCCGGAGAACGCAACGATGGTGCCCGGCTCATTCGGATGCTGGGCCACGATGTTGTTGTATGCCACCGCGCCAATGCCGCCCGGCATGTAGACGATGCGCATGGCGCTCTTGAGCGCCCCACTCTGCTTCAGGCCTTCGGTGGCCAGGCGGCAGGTCAGGTCGAATCCGCCACCAGGCTGCGCCGGCGCAATGCACTCCGGGCGGCGGGGTTCATCGGCCGCATGGGCCGCGCCGAGGGACAGGGTGATGGCGCCAAGCGCCGCCATGGCTGCGATGCGCAGCTTCAGGGTCGTCTGCATTCTTGCGTCTCCAGGATTTATAGGTCTAGGTATCGCTGGCAGCGGCGCTACGGCGAATGATCGCGTCCAGCGGCTCCAGTGGACGCAACCGTACAAAACCGAAGCTTTCCATAAGCTTTCAATTCCGGCCGATTTCGTGACGCGGCGCAGCATCGAGTCCCGTTTGCAGGGTAAACACCAACGCCGCGCGCAGGCCCGGCTGCCCCACCCGGTTCTCAAGCACGAGCCGGGCGCCCAGGATTTCAGCGATGGTGCCCACGATCGCCAGGCCCAGGCCGGCCCCGGTGGTGTTCTTGCCTGCCGCGCCTCGCCGGAAGCGTACGCACGCCCGGGCGATGTCCTCGTCCGACATGCCCGGTCCGTCGTCTTCCACCAGTAGCCGGGCCTGGTCTGTGTCGGTCTCGATCCGGACGGTGACCACACCACCGGCGCACGCATAGCGGATGGCGTTGTCGACCAGGTTGCTGACCGCTTCCCGCAACAGCCACTCCGCCCCGCCGACGACAACCGGCCTGCGGTCCGCCTCCAGGCCGATGTCCAACTGCCGGCCCCGGGCATTAGGTAATTGGGTACGGATCACCCCGTCTGCGAGGTCCACGAGGTCCACCGATTCGGGCGCCAAACCGCCTTCGGCCAGAGAAGCGTCTTTAGCGCGCGCCAGCGCGAGCATCTGGTTGGTGGTGCGTACGGCCCTGTCCAACCCTTCCTGCATCGCCAGAAGGGCTGTACGGACCTCCTGGGGGTCTGTTTCGCGCAGGGCATAGGCGGTCTGGGTCCGCAAAACGGACAAGGGCGTACGCAATTGGTGCGACGCGTCGTCCAGGAACTGCGCCTGCACCCTCCCCAAGGCCGCAAAACGGGCCATATGGAGGTTTACGGCCGCCACCAGGGGTAGGACCTCCCCCGGCATGTCGGACGCGCTGACGGGGCTTAAATCGTCTGCAGACCGGCCTTTGACTTCCTGACGCAGCCGCTCCAGGGGGCGCAGGGCCATGAAAACGCCCAGGATGATCACCAGGACGCTGATGAGGATCACGGCAAGGTCCCGCTCCACCGACCGCACCAAAACCTTGTGGAGGAACGCCTGACGGCTTTCCAGGCCCTCCGCGACCTGCACGATCACCCGGCCGCCCTGGTTCGCATACAGCGGCGGATCCATGGGCCGGGCCAATGCCGCCACACGGACGGGCTGGCCCTGGTAGGTCGCGTAGAAAAACCGCGGCTCGCCCGACACGAGGGGCTGCTCCGGCAGAGGCAGCCCGGGATGGCCGATCTCGGCCAGCCCGTCTTCGGTTGCCACCCGGTAGAACACGCTGCCATTGGCCGTCAGCTCGAAAAATTCAAGCATCAGGTAAGGCTGCTCCATGGCTAATCCACCGCTGGCTGTGGATATGTTGTGGTCGATCGCGCGAAGCGCGCCGGCGAGAGACCGGTCGTAGGCATTGTCGACCTGGTTGCGCAGCTGGTGGTTGGACAGCCAGAGCGCACCCATCATCACGAAGACGAGAGTCGGAATCAGCCACCAGAGCAACTGCGTTTTCAGCGTTCGGGCGCGTTTTTTCGCCGAAAAATCAACGCTGTTTTGCGGACTTCTAGTTGTCAACAAGGTTCTCCAGGCAGTAGCCCATGCCGCGCATGGTCACGATCTGCACACCGGTTTCCGCCAATTTTTTGCGCAATCGGTGAACCAGGACCTCGATGGCTTCCAGGTTGATGTCGGCATCGTCCGTGAGGATGCGGTCCAGGATCTGCTGCTTGTTGATGGGTTCGCCGCTTTTCTGGATCAGCACCCGAAGGACCGCATGTTCACGTGGGGATAACTGCAAAGGCTGTCCATTGACCGTGAATTTCTGCGCGGAAGTTTCAAAAACCAGGTTTCCCAGCGCGAGGCGCGGATGTTCGCGCCCGCGGCTGCGGCGAATCAGCGCAATCAATCGCGCTTCCAACTCTTCCACAACAAAGGGTTTCGGCAGGAAATCGTCTGCACCCTCGTGAAGTGTTCCGATTCTCTCGGCCAGTGAATCGCGCGCGGTCAAGACCAGCACCGGCGTACGGTCGTCCCGCGCGCGAATCTTCGCCAGCAAAGTATGGCCATCCATGCCGGGAAGTCCGAGATCCAGGATGACCGCATCGAAATCTTCGACGGCCAGCCTTCTTTCGGCGACAAGTCCGTCATCAGCCCATTCCACGACAAAGCCGGCATGTCTGGCCAGGCTTCTGGACAGCCAGCGGGCAAGTTCAGCTTCATCTTCGATCAGGAGGATACGCATGGACGCAGTCCGGGGGGCGGTGGATGGGCGGAATGGGAAAGCATGTTTGGCTTTTCCTTTTTTTTTCTTTATATAAAGACTAATGATTAATAAGGGCTGTGGATAACTACCTTAACCTTGAAAACCTCTTTCTTTTCATTGCCTTGCGTCCGTTTTTGCTTGTGCAAGAACTCTGTGTGGGAAAAAAGCTGAAGTTGGACAAGATTTTGGACCGCGTCCGAAACCCCTGCTTGTTCAACTTGCCTCCACAACATGTGCACAAGCACGCTACTTAGGAGTTATCCACAGGGCGTTTCTGGCAACTGGGTCCCGAGAAGCGCCCTTTTACCCCGGAAAACCGCCCTACGCCTACCCGGATTTTGCCCTTGCAGCGCCCCAAAACGGGCCGCTACGCGGTGATCGGAATCGGGTATTCGAGGGGTGACCTGGGCGGTTTGTTGACGGTGCGCTGAACAAAAAGTGAGCAGGATCCGCCGTAGAATCCGGCCATGGATAGCGACTTGAAACTGCGCCGACCGGCCTGGGCCAGGCGGTTGAAACGCGGACTTTTGGCGGAAAATTTAGCCTTGACGTTGTGTGCGGCCGCGTTGATTGGCGCCCTGGGTGCGCTGGCAACGGTGGTGTTTCGCGAACTGCTTGGCTGGATGCAATTGTTGGTAGGGGGCGGCGAGGTTCCCCACGGCATGGTGTCGCTGGCGCGTGGGCTGGACCCCTGGCAGCGGTTTCTGATGCCAGCGGCCGGGGGCGCGATCGCCGGCCTGATCCTGCAGGCTGCCACCCGATGGCTGCCCCGGCGGGGGGCAGCCGACTATATGGAAGCCATCTCGATCGGCCGTGGCGTCATCGGCTTTCGCCAGACGGCCGCGCGCAGCCTGTCCTCGATTTTTTCGATTGGATCCGGCGCATCGATCGGCCGCGAGGGACCGATGGTGCAACTGGCGGCAATGTGTGCATCATTGACGGGCCGCTATCTGGTCTTGCCGCCCCGCCATCTCCGGCTGCTGGTGGCCTGCGGCGCGACGGCGGGCATCACCGCCGCATACAACGCGCCGATTGCCGGCGCGGTGTTCATTTCAGAGATTGTGTACGGCGTGATTTCAACAGCGACGCTGGTGCCGCTGGCCGTCGCCTCCGTGGTCGCCAACATCGTGACGCGCCAGGTGCTGCATTACGACGCGGTCTTTCAGATGCCGCATTTCGAGTTCGTGTCGGGGTGGGAAGTGATCAATTATCTGGGGCTTGGCCTGATTGCAGGTCTGGCCGCGCCCCAATTCCTGCGATTCCTGGACTTGTCTCGCGCGGCATTTCGCCGGTTGCCGTTTCCAATCTGGGCCAGGATGGCGGCAGGCGGACTGGTAGTCGGCGCGCTGTCTGTGATCGATCCCGCGGTGTGGGGCAACGGCTACAGCGTGGTGAACAGCATGCTGCATACGGATTGGGCGTGGCAGGCGGTAGCCGCACTGCTGTTGCTCAAGACATTGGCTACGGCGGCCAGTGTCGGGTCCGGCGCTCTAGGCGGAGTATTCACGCCGACCTTGTTCGTGGGGGCGGCGCTGGGCGCCTTGTACGGGACTGCGCTGCAGGGCCTGTTTCCGACCGGCAGTTTGTCGGCGGTGTCCAGTTATGCCGTCGTGGGAATGGGCGCGCTGCTGGCGGCCACCACGCATGCGCCGCTGATGTCGATCTTGATGATCTTCGAGATGACGTTGAGCTATGAAGTCATGTTGCCGTTGATGCTGGCGTGCATGACGGGGTACGTCATTGCGCAGCGCATCCGGCCGGAGTCCGTCTATGCGAAATCGCTGGCGAAAAACAGGATCGCCGCGCATTTGATGGCCAGAAAAGGCAGGCCGATAAATTATGAGTAAAAGCTCATATTTTCGAATCGGCTCTTTGGATATTTGAGAGTTTTGCAAGAGCCCATTAATCAAGGGTCTTTTGCATGAAGACGCGCTTCAGTCCAATCTCCGTGGCGCGATGCGTTTCCACATAGCCGCGCCGCGTGTAGATGGCGATGTTCTCGGTCATCACTTCCTGGGTGTAAAGCCGAATGCGTGAAAATCCGGCGCGGCGCGCGGTGTCTTCGGCCCACTGCAGCAGCGTCCGGCCGTGGCCCTTGCCTTGCGCGGTTGGCGATACGGCGATGTTGTCCAGCAACATGCAGCTGTCGTCGGGTTCTGGAATCAGCACGATGAGGCCTTCGATGCCGTCTTCCGATTCCAGGACGTGAACCACGCCTTGCGCGACGCGCGCCGGATAGTCGTCCAGCATGGGACCGGGCGTTGCGCCGTTGCGTCCGATGTAGGGGGTGTAAGCCTCGTGGACGATGTGCTCGATGCGGGCGACATCAGCAGGCTTTGCGACGCGGATATGAAAAGGGGTGGCATTCGTATTCATGACGACGCGCCTCTGGTTATCTTCCCGACGCAAAAGCGGTAGATGCAATCTGACCGGTCGAATCTAGCACGGAGTCCATGTCCGGCGCCGTACGAGATTCAAGATCCATCTCCGCGGGCCATTGGACTCTGGGAGCCAGGCGCAAAGCGATGTTGTAGGGAGCGACGTCATTGGCATCACGAGGTTCGACACGATCTGGGTCGAGGCCATTAATGCCGTTTTGCATGTAGGCACACACGTATGCCCAGAGATTGGAGGTGTTCGCAGCGTCGGTGTTCAATTGGAAGCGTGCCACGACGTTGCTCGTGCCCGGGTCCACCACCGCGATGGAGACGCCTTCTTTGATGATGAGCCCGCCGCCAGGCGTCGCGCCACGGACTTTCCATTTCTCCGCGCGCAGATTTTCCCAGTCATAGCTGGCGGTGGTCACGTATGCGCGCTCGAAGGGATTCCACCATACAGAATGGAAGTCATAGATGTATACCTTGCGGCGTAGTCGATTGAATCGAAGCGGAAGACCGCGGGGCGGGGAAACTTCGGCCCGATAGATAACCCATACTGCCCAGACACAGATGGCAATTGACATCGCAAAAAGCAGAAGAATGCCGACTTCAAGCACGCCCACTCCCGCCGATGTCAGCGCGTGGATAGTATTTGCGACCAGGCCTGAATGCTCGAGGAAGGACCAAGGGATAAGCAGTGAAAGAACGAAGGGAACACCGCGAATACTCGACGTATTCCGAGCAAATTCAACATACGTCTCATCCATATGAGCCGGCGCCTGCCAGAGCAGCATGGGAGCCTCATCTGGAGGATCATTGGGGCCTGGCAGATCGCGTTGCCAGCCGCCGCAGGGCGGGCTCAGTTGAGGTCTTGCCATCAGAGTTCCTTTGTGATTTCGATGGCGGAGAAGCTTGAGTTCACCAACGATTGCATCGGGGCTGTGGAGCCGCAGTAGGCCGGCTGGCGATCGGTCCCTTCTAGGAAGCAAATCCAGTCTTTGGGCCTCGACTGCGTTTATGGCGCCGTTCTTGATTCAAGGTCCATATCCGCGGGCCACTCGACTCTAGGGGCCAAGCGCAAGGCGATGTTGTACGGAGCGATGTCGTTGGCGTCACGCGGTTCGGCACGATCGGGGTCGAGGCCTTCGATGCCGTTCTGCATGTAGGCGCACACGTAGGCCCAAAAATTGGAGGTGTTCGCGGCGTCAGTATTCAAGTGGAAGCGTGTCACGACTGTGTTGGTACCCGGTTCCACCACCGCGATGGAGACGCCTTCCTTGATGATGAGTCCTCCGCCCGGAATCGCGCCGCGAACTTTCCACTTTTCCGCGCGCAGATCGTCCCAGTCATAACTTGCCTTGGTTACGTGCCCGCGATCGAATGGATTCCACCAGACTGAATGGAAGTCATAGACGTAAACCTTGCGGCGTAGACGATTGAAACGAAGCGGGAGATCCCGGGGCGGGGACACCTCGGAACGGTAGATAACATGAGCAGCCCAAGCGTTCAGGGAGAGTGTGCTCACGTGCAGTAGGAAAATGCTTGCAACTTCAAGCGTGACATCCTCAGACGCCGCGCTTATCGCATAAATATCCCATCCAGCGAATACCAAGAGCAGGAGGAACATCAATCCGAGCAGCAGTGAAAGGAAAAAGCAAACACCGCGCAAACTCGACGTGTTCCGAGCGAACTCGACATACGTTTCATCCATGTGCGTTGGCGCCTGCCAGAGCAGCACGGGGGGCTCAATGAGTGGGTCATTGGGGCCGGGCAGATCACATTGCCATCCGGCGCAGGGGGGAGTTAGCTGTGGTCTCGCCATCAAAGTTTCTCCGTGATCTCGATGGCGGCGAAGCCGGTGTCGTCGTTTTTATCCGGCCAGAATGCGACGGCAGATGTTGCCGATTTGATCTTGTTGATGGGATCCAACCAGTATCGGCCGCTTAGAATTGGCCGGCCGGATGTTGGTTTCGTCTCGCTGACCAGCGTGTAATCCGGATGGTTCAGGGCAGAAGTTTGCATGGCATGGGCGGTATCGTTGACTTGCCCACATGCCATGACGTGAGAAGACAGAGTAGGCTTACGTATGCCGTCGTGTGCGAGGCCAAAGCGCTTGGTGGTGAGGGTGAAGCGGTAGCGGGATCGTTCGGCATCGAAACCAGGTAATGTCACGCTGTAACCAAGCGCTTCTGTCGTCACGACTGCGCCGCGGTTCTTGAGTACTTCGATGTCTTCGGTGTAGAGCTCATCTATCGAGCTCGCTCGATCTTCATTGTAGAAGCGGAGGTCGACCTCCATGCCGAGCACTGCGGCGTTAAGCGCAGCAATGGCGACGTCCATATCGTCCGGATTGCGCCAGCGCTCATTCGCTTCTGTTCGGCCGAAGTAGCAACGCCGAGCCCACTTTTCCATCGCGTCCGATTCGAGGTTTTTCGCAATTTTCGTCACTACGAAGGCAATGAGTACGATAGCAATGCCGGCACCCAATCCCCCGAATAACGAGAGTGATCGCACTGCTCCCCAAAACACCACAAATCCTCCAGTAATTGATAACCCACCGGCAAATATGTGGTAACGGCGGGCATCTACATCTCCAGCCTTCGATAGGCGTATGGCCGCATTGAAACTCGCACCGGCATCCGCAATCCCCGCCAAAGCTGATATCGCTCCACCAACCATCACCATCCTCGAACCCAGCCCCACGACGCGAGTGAGCACAGGAGTTTTCTCCGCGCCCCAACGCAGCACGAAATCCTTGGCAGCGTCCGCCGGTATCTTGATCGCCAAGCCCGCCGCCTCAACACTCGCTCCTAGGAAGCCGAGCGAAACGCTGTAAAACGCCGCGACGGCCTCGGGATGCTGTGCTCCCACCTTCGCATCCAGGTCGGCAATCGCGCTTTTCAAACTGTCCCGTAGAAAGTACAGGCCGATAAAAGACAAGCCCCCATCCACGCTACCGACGGCCAGGCTCTTCAAGCTTGCAAAGGTGCTGCGGGCGACACGACGAGCTCCCGCTGCGCCCACCTTCATTTCATTTAGCACCGCGGCGGCGGCGGGTTCCAGATTCTTCAGGCCGGCGTTGACTTGCCGTAAGGCATGTTGGGCTTCCCTTTTGACCTCCTGTCCAAGTGCGCCGGCCGCCTGCTTGATGTCCTGCGCGCCCTCCTTGGCTTCTTGACTGAAATCCACGATGCGCTTCTTGACTTCTTCGGCAGTACCATGCGCCCATAGCGTGACGTTGATGAGCACATTGCGGACGTTGGCATTGGGGATGGTGATCAAACTACCCAGCAGCATGGCGCGTGCGCGCTTTCCGGCCGCCTTTTGGGCCGAGTTGGCATGCTCGCGGATCTCGCTCGACAGCAGCTCGAAGCACTCCCCCACCGTGAGCTGGATGGTGATCTGGGTGAACTTGGCTTTACCGTATAGCCAGGCGGCACCGGACTGGAGGTTGTCCAACGCCGCCTTGGCGCCGGCGCTCAGGGTACTTTCTAGGCGGTTGCTCGCATCGTGGATGGCCGCCAACAGCTGGTCTGCAGCTTCAACAACAAGCGCGCTGCGCCATTCGCTACCCTCTTTGCTGGTGGCGACCATTTTTATCGCGTCAAAGTACTTTTTGCCTGCGTCGGAGGGCATTGCGTCCGTGAACTGCGGTTCGAACGCTTGCTGCAAGTCAGTGTGCTGGCCATTGAGTGCGGTGTAGGCCGGGCTACCACCGTCGGACAGAAGGTCTTGCCAAGCCTGACTGCTGGGGCCCAACACTTCCGGAGTGGGCTTCTCGCCAGCTTCTCTCTCGTCCGCCGCTGTGGTTTGCTGTGGCGGGGCATCCGTGATGCCGCCCGCGAGACAAGCCGCGGTGGTGCTCAGGCGGCATTGCTGCGAACGCGCGTCGGCGTCCGCATAGTCCAGGGCCATGATCCGGCGCCAGCTAGCGCCCGTCACCAGGTCGGCCCAGTCGGACGCATATGCGTCGATCTGCTTCTGAAAATTCTCGTCTTCCTTGTCGTACGCATCCTGAAAGGTTTTCCGTCCCGCTGGGCCGGTTTCCCAGTAACGCTCTTCCAGCCGGGCCATGCGACGCTTGGTCTTGCGATCGACCATACCTGCATGTTGCTGCGCGGGGTCATGGAATACGGGCGGGACGCCGGATTCGCTGGACGTCCAGTAATCGCTGGCTGGCGGCGGCGGCGGGTGTGCAGCCTCGACCTGCTGGGCGATGTAAGCTTTGATGCCGAGCAGGCACTGAGAGGTCAGGTAGGCATACCGCCTTGTGGGTTCTTCACGCCATCGCTGACGCATCGTGTTGACGGAGAGCCGCAGGCTGTTGAGTTCTGCCGCCATGCCCACCGGGTCGGGCAGGACGAGGCCGGCTACTCCTTTTGGAAGCCCATGCTGCTTTTCGAGCATGCGCAGTTGCGCCTGCATGGCTTCCAAGCGCGCATGACGGGGATGCCAATCATGGACGCTGCCGAAATCGCGGGTGCCGATCGCGTACTCGGCGACATGCTGGTGGAGATCATCGCCGTTCTCAAGGGCAAGCGCCTGGTTGCCACCTGTCGGATCTTGCTTGAGCGTCAAGAGATTGACCACCCTGAACCGTTCACGATAATCAGCCGGCAGTGCTTTTCCATCAGCGTATTTGCCGGTGCGATAAGCATCGAGTGTCGCCTTCGGCCAAGGATCCTGTGAAAACGCGATCCAGGCCTGCTTATGCGTTGCGGTGTCGACGTTGATGAATGCCGCGCGCAGATCATGTCCCGCCTCCACGCATAAGGTGGCTAGCGGCTCGGGCTTCGCTCGCGGCATGGAGAACGGATTGAACTGGCGCAGGTAGCCTTCCGGTGTGACCTGATAGGCGTGCCAGATTTCTTTGTCCAGCAGAACGTAGACATAACCGTGCCGCAGTATGCGCAACGCAGTCTGGATTGACCCGTGGTGCAGTTCGCCATGCTGCTTGAGCCCGTCGGTAAGAGGCATGACTGCAAGCCGAAGCGGCAGGATCGGTATGCCCTTTCGTTCACAGGCGCTGCAATTGCCGGTGGGATTGGGCGCCGCCTGACGGCCCGCCTGAGTCAGAGTCTTGCTGGTGCTCATGAATAGTTCGACGCTGGAGATAACGATGCAACGATGCGCTGCCACGCATCGTCGTCGTAGGTTTCAAAACGCGCTTGCAACGTGGACCGGCCTGCGGCTGCGGCCGCGATATCGGCTTGAACTATTGGATTCAGTGGAAGACCGGGATGAATGAACACGCGATGTGTGCACAGGTCGATGATGTCTGCGCTCAGGCGCAATCCAAGGTGATGGGCGTCGCGGATCATCCGGAATGCATGCACGGCGGCTTGCGGCGGCAGAATCGTGACGCCACGCCAGCGCATGGGGGCATACGTCATCGGAAGCGTTAACGCCAGGCGCCACACATCCAGGAAGTCGCCGACGAGCGGGGCTAGTTGTTGAGCCTGTCGAGCTAGCACGAGTTCTTCCGTGCCGGCCCCGGTTGGAGCACCCCGAAGCAAGGTGTAGGTGCCCCAACTTGTCGGGCAGAGCCAACGCTTTATTGGCCAGACGAGCCCGGAAATGTCACGCCCGATTGATGCCGCCAGCAGTTCGAGCCGCAGTGGTTCGAACCAGGGTATCGTGCGCATCCCGGCTACCGGCGCGGTGATATCCAGGCAGCGCGCCGCGATGTGATCGGCGAGCGCAGCAAGGGGTTGATCACTGGTCAACCATCCGCAGACATAACGCTTCTTCTGACTGGCGTCCTTACGCGCAGCACGTTCAGCGGCTGCGAGCACAGAAGTGTTCGCGATGTCGCCTGGCGCAGCCAGCTGTACAAGCGCCGGACATGCGTCAGGCGTATGCGCCAGGTCTGGCCGCATTACGGGCGCGATCGACTGAGCGCCCAACGCTTGGGTCAGCGATTTGATACTCAGGGAATCTGTTGGTGCGCACGGCGCTAGCAGGTCCAGCAAGAGGTAAAGATGGTCGTTGGATGCGCGCTCTGTTCGGGCAAATTCTTGTACGGCGCTCCGCTTCATCTGGCACGCTCCAGACAATCAGATAGTGCACCTTCTAGCACCGCGCTACCCAATGCAAGCTTGTTGCCGCCGCCGCCACCTTGCTTCTGGAGGGGGCCTTTGACCTGGATGGAGATAGCGTCAAGGGTTATGCCGGCGCCATCTATTCGAATGGTTCCACCAGGCCCTTTTATGACCAGCTCATCTCCGGCATGCAGGGCATATTCCTTAGTCCGATGGCGGATACCCTGGCCGGCCTGAAGCTCGGCGTGGCCCTCGACGGTGTGTTCCTGATGCCCGCCAATACTCACCCAATGGTTCGCCGCGGTCTTGTCGCGGCGGTTATTGCCCACTTCCTCGGTACGGTCCTTGGTGGTGTAGATCGTGTGATTGCGCCCCACGGTCAAAAAGTCGTCCCGCCCGATGTCGTGCCGCCGGTCCTGGCCGATGTTGACCTGTTCGTCGTTGCCCACGGTCTCCTTGCGGTCGTGGCCGATCGTGATGGTCTCGTCGTTCTCGACCTGTTCGCTGCGGTCATGGCCCACAAACGTGGTTTCGTCGTTGTTGACGTGGATGTTCTGGTCCTTCTGCGCATGGACGTAGATCTCTTCCTGGTCCTTCTCGTCCTCAAAGCGCAGTTCGTTGTACCCCTCGCCCTTGTGCGTTTTGCTCTTGATCGTCATTCGCGTCTTGTGGCGCGGCAGTTCGTAGGGCGGCAATTGCAGGCGGTTGTAGACGCGGCCGGTGATCACGGGCTGATCGGGGTCGCCGTCGAAGTAAGAGACGATGACTTCCTGACCGATGCGCGGGATGGCCATGTGGCCCCAGGTGGCGCCGGCGATGTTCTGCGAGACGCGAATCCAGCAGGAGCTGTACTCGTCCTCCTTACCGAGCCGGTCCCAGGGGAACTGGACCTTCACCCGGCCGTATTCGTCGGTATAGATCTCTTCATTGGGCGGGCCGACCACCACAGCGTTCTGCGGACCGTCGATGCGCGGCCTGGGTAGCGGTTCCGCGCGCCATTCGGCATCGTCAGGGACCAGCTCCGCCTCGTAGCTGTAGTGCGTTCCCAGCTGGGCGTGTGCGCTTTCCTCGGCCTGACTCGTGTGTTGGATGCCACGGTGGACAATGCGCACGGGGCGCCAGCCGCGGTTCAGGTCTTCGCGCGGATGACCGGCGAGGGTGAATGAAATGCCCGGCTGGAGCCGCGGGTCATCGCCTTCAACAAAAGCGACGCGCGAATCGCGGCGATGGCCGCGCAGGCGGTTCTCGGCGAACGGTCTGCCGGCTTCGTCGAATTTGGCGCGAGCGGGGTAGTCGTAACGCTCGTAACGGCGCCCCTGATGGTCCAGATCTCGGCCATCGCGGCTGTGCTGGTGGGTGTAGCGCGGATGGTGATAGGTGTAGTCGCGCTGGGTCTGGCGCGCGGTGCGAACGTTCTCCGTGTAGGAGAATTGCCGCAGCGCTGGCTGCGGCTGGTCACCGCCGGGTGTGGGGTTGTATTGCACCGGCTCGTCGCCGACGCGGCCGTGTATGAAAAGCCGGTCGCTGTGGATAAGTTGATGGCCTTCGGCACTATGTCGGAAAGAATAGAAGAAGCCTTCCTCGCGCATGATGCG
>NZ_DGMA01000015.1:0-58511 GCF_002388205.1 Achromobacter sp. UBA4530
GCCCCGCGCACCCCGGGCCGCCACCGTGCCGGACGTCTTAAGAACTCAATCACCGCGCCGGCCACCACGTGCCGGACGTCTTAAGAACTCAATCACCGCGCCGGCCGCCACCGTGCCGGACGTCTTAAGAACTCAATCACCGCGCCGGCCGCCACGTGCCGGACGTCTTAAGAACTCAATCACCGCGCCGGCCGCCACGTGCCGCACGTCTTAAGAACTCGATCACCGGACCCACGCCGCACCCGACGTCTTAAGAAGAACCCAACCCTCCACCAGCAACCAAATCACCATCCGCGCTAACAACCCCACCCTGTGCACACATAACCTCATATCGACTAAGTATTTTTCGCCCGCAAACCCCGATGACAGAATCACCTCATCAAGCATTCACCTCATCGGACACAAAACGAAATGGCCTCCTTGCTCCGCCTCCTGACCACAGCAGCACTCACGCTCGCGTTCACCACAAGCGCACAAGCCCAGAACAACAGCAAGGACACCATCACAGTAGGCATCTCCGTAGGCACCGCTGAAAAAATCTTCGACGTCGTCAAGCAAGTCGCCGCCCGCGACGGCCTGCAGATCAAGCTCGTCAAATTCAACGACTACCAACTCCCCAATGCCGCCCTCAACGCCGGTGACCTCGACGCCAACGCCTTTCAGCACAAGCCCTTCCTGGACAACCAGATCAAGGCACGCGGCTTCGACATCGTTCCCGTCGGCCTTACCGTCACCGCGCCGCTAGGCTTCTACTCCCGCAAGATCAAATCGCTCGACGAGCTGCCCGAAGGCGCGTCCGTGGGCATTCAGAACGATCCCTCCAACGGCAACCGTGCCCTGCGTCTGCTTGCCGCCTACAAGCTCATCACCCTCAAGCCCGAGGCCGAGCAGAAGAACACCGCCACGCCGCTTGACGTCGTCTCCAACCCCCGAAAGCTCAAGCTGATTGCGCTCGACGCTGCGCAGCTGCCACGGTCTCTTGATGATCTGACCGCTGCGTCCATCAACAACGACTACGCCGAACAGGCCGGTCTGGTGCCCGCCCGCGATGCCATCGGACGAGAGGCTGCCGATGGCCCCTACGCCAACCTCATCGCCGTGCGCACCAAAGACCGCGACCAGCCCTGGGTCAAGAAGCTGGTCTCCGCATATCAATCGCCCGAAGTCCGCGCCTACATCGAGCGCGAATTCAAAGGCTCGCTTGTTCCCGCCTTCTAACGCATTGCCCCGGCAGATCATCATGAGCATCCTCACCCTGGCGGGCAGCCCGTCGCAGCGGTCCCGTTCCTCCGCATTGCTCCGCCACGCCGCACAGATCCTGCGTGCACGCGGGTTAGGCATCAGCGAACTCGGCCTGCGTGACATCCCCGCCGAAGAACTCATCGAAGGGCATTACACCGGCGCGGCCGCCGGCGCCCTGCGTGCGCGGGTCGCGGCTGCCGATGCCGTGCTCATCTCCACGCCCGTCTACAAGGCGTCGTTCTCCGGCGGCCTCAAAGCCGTGCTCGACCTGCTCGATGAAAAGGCGCTCGCCGGCAAGGTCGTCCTGCCCATCGCCACTGGCGGCAGTCCCGCGCATCTGCTTGCCCTCGAATACGGCCTCAAGCCCGTGCTGTCCGCGCTGGGCGCGCGCCACATCCTGGCCGGCGTCTACGCCACCGACAAACAGGTTCGCCTCGACGAGTTGGGCAACGCCGACATCGACGACGACGTGCGCGGGCGGCTGGAGGATTCCGTCGAGCGCCTGTCCGAACACGTGCAGCCGCGCGCCGGCGCCGTTCACCCTGCCTACGACCTTGGCCGCCTCGCGCTCGCGGGCGGATTCAGCGTCTGATCCGGAGTTTCAGCATGGATGTTTTCTGGTTCATCCCCACGCACGGCGATTCCCGTTACCTTGGCACCAGCCGTGGTGCGCGCGCCGCCAGCTATGACTACTTCCGCCAGGTCGCCGTCGCCGCCGACACCCTCGGTTATGACGGCGTCTTGCTACCCACCGGGCGGTCCTGCGAAGATGCATGGGTCGTCGCCTCCAGCCTCATCGGCGCCACCCGCAACCTGAAGTTCCTGGTCGCCATCCGCCCCGGCGTCAGCTCGCCGCAGGTGTCCGCGCGCATGGCCGCCACCTTCGACCGTCTGTCCGAAGGCCGCCTGCTCGTCAACGTCGTCACCGGCGGTGACCCTGGCGAGCTCGAAGGCGACGGCGTCTTCGTCAGCCATGACCAGCGCTACGCCATCACCGCTGATTACCTCAAGATCTGGCGCGGCATTCTTGAAAACAGCCACCAGGCTGAAGGCTTCAGCTTCGAAGGCGAGCAGCTCGTCTCCAAGGGCGGCAAGGTCATCTATCCGCCCGTCCAGAAACCGTACCCGCCGTTGTACTTTGGCGGCTCGTCCGAAGCCGCGCACGAACTCGCGGCCGAACAGCTCGACGTCTACCTGACCTGGGGCGAACCGCCCGATGCCGTTGCGCGCAAGATCGCCGACGTGCGCGCCCGCGCCGCGCGGCATGGGCGCACCGTGCGCTTCGGCATCCGGCTGCACGTCATCGTGCGCGAGACCAACGAAGCGGCGTGGGCCGCGGCCGATGAGCTCATCAGCCATCTCAGCGAAGACGCCGTGCAGGCCGCGCAGGCCGCGTTCGGCAAGATGGATTCCGAAGGCCAGCGCCGCATGGCCGCGTTGCATGGCGGCAAGCTGACCGACGGCAACGGCGGCCGCGCGCACCTGGAGATCTCGCCCAACTTGTGGGCGGGCGTCGGCCTCGTGCGCGGCGGCGCCGGCACCGCGCTGGTCGGCGATCCCGAAACCGTCGCCGCCCGCATCCAGGAGTACGCCGACCTCGGCATCGACACCTTCATCTTCTCCGGCTATCCGCACCTGGAAGAGTCGTACCGCTTTGCCGAACTGGTGTTCCCGCTGCTGCCCGGCAAGGGCGAGCGCAAGCCGGGCAGCACCGTGCTCACCGGCCCCTTCGGCGAAGTCATGGCGACCGAGCTGGTGCCCAAGGAAGCGGCAAGCTGATGTCTGCCCCGCGCAAGCCTCCCAGCCCGAACCTGCGGGCCGCGCCTTGGCTGGTGTCCGTTCTGGCTCCCGCGCTGTCTCCACTGCTGGCCTCCCTGTTCGTCCTCGCGGCATGGCAGGCCGCCGCGCAGGCCGGCTGGCTGTCCGGCCGCCTGCTGCCCGCGCCATCGACGGTTGCCGCCGCCGCGGTGGCGCTGGCGCGCAGCGGCGAGCTGTGGAGCCATGCGGGCGCCAGCCTGCTGCGCGTGCTCGCAGGCCTGGTGTTGGGTGGCGGGGCGGCCTTGATCCTGGGCGCGATGAACGCCACCGCCCGGCGCGCCGGCAAACAGGCCGACACCTTGCTGCAGGCGTTGGGCGTCGTGCCCGTGCTCGCGTTTGCGCCGCTCATCCTGCTGTGGCTCGGCGTGGGCGAGGCGGCCCGGCTGGCGCTGCTGTCGCTGGGCGCATTCTTTCCGATCTACCGCCAGACGGTGCGCGGTATCCGCGCGGTGGATCCCGGATTGATCGCCACGGGCAGGTCTCATGGCCTGCACGGCTGGGCGCTGTTCCTGCACGTCATCCTGCCTGGCGCACTGCCGTCGATCCTGACGGGGCTGCGGCAAGGCTTGGGACTCGCGTGGCTGATCCTGGTGGCGTTGGAAGTGTTTGCGGCGCCGTCGGGCGTTGGCCTGCTGGCCGAGCACGGCCGCATCGCCGCGCGCGCCGACCTGCTGTTGCTCGGCATCGCGCTGTATGCCGCGATGAGCGCGGCGTCGCAGGCGCTGGTGCACCTGCTTGCGCGCCACCTGCTGCGCTGGAGCCCGGCGCATCGGCCCGAACTGTTTTCAAGGATCGATTGATGGCCAAGATATCCCTGTTGCGCCAAGCGCGCCACGATGAAGGCGCCAGCGCCGGAGCGGCCGATGCGACCGATGCGGCCGGCGCTGCGTTGGAAGCGTTGGCGGCCGAACTGGCTGCCACCGCCGTCGAACGCGACCGCGCGGGCGGTCATGCGGCCCATGAGCGCGAACGCATCCGCGCCAGCGGACTGCTTCGCCTGTCCATTCCCACCGCCTACGGCGGCACGGGCGCGGAGTGGTCCACCGTGCTGGCGGCGGTGCGCCGCCTGGCCGAAGTCGACAGCGCGCTCGCGCACGTGTTCGGTTTTCATCATCTGCAGGTCGCCGGCGTGCTGCTGTACGGCACGCCCGAGCAGCAGGCCTACTTTCTGGCGCCCACCGCCGAGCGCCAGCTCTTCTGGGGCAACGCGCTCAATCCGCTGGACCGCCGCGTCATCGCCCGCGCGGAGCTGGACGGCTACCGCATCGACGGCGTGAAAAGCTTCAGTTCCGGTTCGGTCGGATCGGACCTCCTGACATTCTCGGCCTGGCACAAGCCTTCGGGCACCGCGCTGATCGCCGCGTTGCCCACGCAGGCCGACGGCATCACCGTCAATCCCGACTGGGATGCGTTCGGCCAGCGCCAGACCGACAGCGGCACGGTGCGCTTCGATCACGTGCGACTGGAAGCCATCCAGGTGCTGCAGGCGCCGGGCGTCACCCCCACCGCCCGCGCCACGCTGCGTTCGCAGGTAGCGCAACTCATCATGACCAACCTTTATCTGGGCATCGCGCGCGGCGCCTTTCACGAGGCACGCCGCTACGTGCGCGACGAGGCGCGGCCGTGGTTCGCATCCGGCGTTGATCGCCATGTCGACGATCCCTACGTGCAGGAGCGCTTCGGCGAATTCTGGCTGCGCGTGCAGGCGGCGGAGGCGCTGGCCGATCTGGCCGGATTGAAGCTGGACGCGGCGCTGGCGCGCGGACCGTCGGTCACGGCGCAGGAACGCGGCGACGTCGCGGTGGCCGGTGCACAGGCCAAGGTGCTGGCGCATCGCGCCGCGCTGGCGGTGGGCTCGGAACTGTTTGAAGTGACAGGGGCCAGCGCCACTTCCGCGCGTTACGGCTACGACCGCTACTGGCGCAACGCGCGCGTCCACACCCTGCATGACCCGGTGTCCTACAAGATCCGCGACCTGGGTCGGTACGCGCTGCTTGACCAGGCGCCCGAACCCACCGCCTATTCCTGATGCAATCGCAATGACCGATATTCCCGACATCCCCGCCGTGCCGCAGCCCGTCATCTGCCTGGATGCGGTGAGCAAGTCGTTTGCCACGCGTGCGGGACGCTTTGACGCCGTGCGCAACGTGTCGCTGTCGATCCGCGCCGGCGACACGTTCGGCATCATCGGAAAGAGCGGCGCGGGCAAGTCCACGCTGCTGCGCCTCATCAACCTGCTGGAGCGGCCGGACGAGGGCGCCGTGCGCGTGGCCGGCACCGAACTCACCGCGCTGTCCAAGCGCGACCTGCGGTCGGCGCGGCAGAACATCGGCATGATCTTCCAGCAGTTCAACCTGCTGCAGAACGAGACCGTGTTCGAGAACGTGGCCTTTGCGCTGCGCGTGCACGGCGGGCGCAGCAAGACGCAGATCGCCGACCGCGTGCGCGACTGCCTGGAGATCGTAGGCCTGACCGACAAGGCGGCCAGCCATCCCGCGCAGTTGTCGGGCGGCCAGAAACAGCGTGTGGCGATCGCGCGTGCGCTGGCCAGCGAGCCGGCCGTGCTGCTGTGCGACGAGCCCACCTCCGCGCTCGACCCCGAAACCACGCGCTCGGTGCTGAGCGTGCTGCGCGACATCAACAAGCGCCTGGGCGTCACCATCGTCATCGTCACGCACGAACTGGCCGTGGTGCGCGCACTCTGCCGTCATGTGGCCGTGATGGAAAACGGCGAGGTGCTGGAACAGGCAGAGATCTCGGGCGCCAACGTGCACCTGTCCTCGCCGCTGGGCCGCGAGTTGATTCGCGAAGCCACCCACCCCTACGAAGAGGTTGCATGATGCTGGACACCTTTGTGCAGTTGCTGCCCGAACTGGGCGTGGCGGTCGGACAGACCTTTCTGATGCTGGCCATTGCATTGGCCGCCTCCATCTTGCTCGGCGGTCCGCTCGGCATCCTCGTGTTCCTGACCGGGCCCGGCCAATCGCTGGACCGTCCGGTGCTGCACCGGTTGCTGAGTTGGACAGTGAATACCGTGCGGTCGTTTCCTTTCATCATCCTGCTCGTCGCGCTGGTGCCGTTTACGCGGGTGATTGCAGGAACGTCGATCGGGCCGGTCGCCGCAGCGGTGCCGCTGTCGTTCGCGGCCATTCCGTATTTCGCGCGGCTGGTCGAGCAATGCCTGCGCGAGGTGCCGCGTGGCGTGATCGAAGCCGCGCACGCCGCGGGCGCATCGGAATTGCAGATCGTGCGCCGCGTGTTGCTGGTGGAGGCGCGTTCGGGCCTTGTGCTGGCCTTGACGGTTCTGGCCGTCAGCTTCCTGTCCTACTCGGCCGTGGCCGGCGTGGTGGGCGGCGGCGGCATCGGCGACCTGGCCATCCGCTATGGCTATTACCGCTTCCAGACCGACGTGATGGTGCTGACCGTGGCGCTGCTCGTGGTGCTGGTGCAGATCATCCAGTTCGCCGGCAATACCGTCGCGCGACGCATCGACAAACGCTGACCCCAAAGGACACTCATGCTGCTTACCAATCGCCTCGCCCCGACGCTCGCCGTGCTGGCCGTGTTGGCCTTCGGGGGAACCGCCCACGCGGCCGACCCCGCCAAAAAAGAAATCGTGTTCGGCGCGACGGCCGGGCCGTACAGCGACCAGATCAAGCTGGGCATCAAGCCCATCCTGGAAAAGCAGGGCTATACGGTCAAGATCGTCGAGTTCAACGATTACGTGCAACCCAACTTTGCGCTGGCGCAGGGCGCGCTGGACGCCAACGCGTTCCAGCACATCGTCTACCTGAAGAACTTCGCGGCCAAGAACAAGCTTGAACTGTCCGAACTGGTCAAGGTGCCGACCGCGCCCATCGCCATCTACAGCAAGAAGTACAAGCGCGTCGATGCGGCGCCCGACGGCGTGAGCGTGGCGGTACCCAACGATCCCACCAACCAGGCGCGCGCGCTGGTCGTGTTGCAGGAATTGGGTTGGGTGAAACTGCGCGACGGCTATGACCCCTTGCAGGTGTCTGAGAAGGACGTGGCGGTCAACGTGAAGAAGATCAAGATCATCCCGCTGGAAGCCGCGCAACTGCCGCGTTCGCTGGAAGACACCGACTTCTCGTTCGTGAACGGCAACTTCGCGCTGGCCTCAGGTCTGAAGCTGACCGAGGCGCTGGCGCTGGAAAAGACGACGCCCACCTACCAGAACCTGGTGGCCGTGCGCACGGCGGATCGCGACAAGCCGTTCGTCAAGGACATCGCAGCGGCCTACGCGTCGCCGGAGTTTCTGGCGGTCACCGAGAAGTCGTTCGCCGGCTTCGTGAAGACCGACTACCAGCAGAAGCTGGAGGCGGCTCGCTAGGGCCGCGGACAGGGGCATACGCCGGCAGGCCGCCATGTTCATCCACCCCAACGAGTTCGAGCTCTTCCAGCACCTGCAGGCGCCTTACCGCGCCGAGCGGGACAACGCGCCGGACGAGGACGCCGCGCGTCCTGCGCCTCTGCGTGTGACGTTGCGCAGGCTGGCCGGGCGTGTTGGCGGCGACGTGCTGCATCCGCTGGACCTTGACATTGCCGCGGGGGAATTCGTGGCGGTGGTGGGGCGTGCGGACAGCGGCAAGCGCGCGCTGCTGCGGATGCTGGCCGGCGAAGCCACCCCGACCGGCGAACAGGGCGGCGCGCCGCAGCGCTCGCCCGTGCTGTTAGACAACTTTCCGCTGTGGGCGCCAGACCATCGTGTTCGCGCGTTGCGGGCGGATGCCCGCCTGCTGCCGTGGAAGCGCGTGATCGACAACGTCGCGCTGGGATTGCCCGAGCGCGACCGGGCGCTTGCCGCGTTGCGGCAGGTGGACCTGGCGCGCCACGCCAACGAGTGGCCCGCCAGCCTGACCGACGCGCAGTGCCAGCGCGTCGCGCTCGCCCGCGCGCTGGCGCACCGGCCCGGCCTGCTGCTGCTGGACGAGCCCCTGGGCCGGCTGGACGCGCTGGCCCGGATCGGCATGCAGGGCGAGCTGGAAGCCGCATGGCGCCGGCAAGGCTTTACCGCCGTGCTGGCCACCCATGACGCCGCCGAGGCGGTGGCCGTGGCGGACAGGATCCTGGTGCTGGACGCGGGCCGCGTGACGCTGGACGTGCGGGTGGACCTGCCGCGTCCGCGCGTGCGCGGATCGGCCGCCTTTACGGCGCTGGAGGCGCGCGTGCTGCGCGCCGCGCTGGGACAACCCGACACGCCGGGTCCGGACGGCAGGCCGCTTGCGCCTGTCATCCAGATCCGGCATCTGAGGCTCGCGGTCTGACGCCGCGGGCCGGCAGGCACAACCCGGCGCCGCCCTGGCGCCATCCTCACCTTTCAGGAGCAACACCATGAGCATCCAGTCCATCAATGCCCGCAACCAGTTCCGCGGCAAGATCAAGGAAATCATCCTCGGCCCGGTGGTGTCCGAAGTCGACGTCGACACGCCCGCCGGCATCGTCACGTCGGTCATCACTACCCGCTCGGTCAAGGAACTGGACCTGCAGATCGGCACCGAGGTCCTGGCATTCGTGAAGGCGACCGAGGTGTCCGTCGCCAAGCTGTAGGCCGATAGGCGCGGTTCGGGCGTACTACCGCTGGCGCTTCCAAACGGCCAGCGTTAGGCATATATTGTCTTCGCGATATCCGGCGGTTCCCTCCTGGCTTGTGGCGTCTTGCTCTGTGTGCGGAGAACGGAAATGCGGCGACTGCGAACGTGGTTCTTCGGCCTGATTTGCCTGGGGCTGTCACTCTCTTTTCCCGCCATGGCGCAGACCAAGCTGAGCAACGCTCAGCTTGATCAGTTGATGGCGCCCGTGGCGCTCTATCCGGACGCGCTGCTGTCGCAGATCCTGATGGGATCCACGTACCCCGATGACGTCGCGGCGGCGGCCAAATGGTCGGCCGCAAACGCCAACCAGTCCGGCGATGATGCGGTGCGAGCCGTCGACGCCGAAACCTGGGATCCCAGCGTCAAGTCGCTGGTGGCCTTTCCCTCCGTCATGGACATGATGGGCCGCGAGCCCGGCTGGGTGAAGTCCGTGGGCGACGCGTTCCTGGCGCAACCCGAGGCCGTCATGGATTCCGTCCAGCGGCTGCGCACCCAGGCGCAAAAGGCCGGCAACCTGAAAAGCACGCCGCAACAGACGGTCAAGACCACCACCGCGAATGACAAGACGGTTGTGGTGATCGAGCCGGCGGATCCCCAAGTCGTCTACGTGCCCAGTTACAACCCGACGGTGGTCTATGGCGCGTGGGCGTATCCGTCGTATCCGCCTTATTACTATCCCCCGCCGCCGGGGTCGGTGTTTGCCAGTTCGCTGGTGGCCGGGATCGGATTCGGCATCGGCGTCGCGGCGATCAATTCGATGTGGGGCGACGCGAACTGGGGGCATGGCGACATCGATATCGACGTGGATCGCTACAACAACATCAACGTCAACAATCGCATCGACCGCAACAACGTCAACAACAACCGGTCGACGTGGCAACACAACGCCGCCAACCGCGGCAACGCGCCGTACGCGGACGCCGCCAACCGCCAGCGTTTCGACAGCCAGCGGCAGGCCGGCTTGCAGAACCGCGCGCAGGCGGGCGGCCAAGGGCTTGGCGCGGCGGGCGCGGCGCCGGTGGCCGGGTCACGCGATGCCGCCAGGCAGCGGGCGGCGCAGTCTTTTGAAGGGCGGACCGGGCAGCCGATCGCGGGTCATTCCGGCGCGGACGGCGGACGCGGCCAGGGGGCAGGCCGGGGCGACGGCGCGGCGGGCCGGGGGCAAGGGCAGGGGCCGCAAGCCGGACAGGGCGGACGGGACCGCAGCGCCGGGACGGCCGGAGTCTCGACCCAGGATCGCGCTCAGAACAGGTCAACCGGCGTCTCGACCCAGGATCGCGCTCAGAACCGGGCAACGGGCGTCTCAACCCAGGATCGTCCGCGCGACGGCGCGTCCAGCGTCGGGACGTCCGGCATCTCGATCCAGGACCGGCAGGCCGCCGCCCAGCGCCAGCGCGCCGACGAGACGGCCGCGCGCGACCGGGCGCGCGCGTCGAACAGCCACAACGCGCTGAGCGGGGCGGGCGACGGCGACCGCATGCGGCAGCAGAACCAGCGCGGCGAAATGAGCCGCGGCGGCGGCGGGCATCGCAGCACCGGCGCCAGCGCGCCGCATCGTGGCGGCGGGGCAGGCGTCCATCGCGGCGGTGGCGGCGGGCGCGGCGGCGGCGGCCGGAGATAGGCACCATGGACAAGGGACTTTCTATGACGATCGCTCGTTTGCGCGCGCTGTGCGTGGCTTCGGCCCTTGGGCTGGGCGTGGCGGCGCCCGCCATGTCGCAGGCCGTGTATCCCAGCGCCCAGGCGGCGGCGCAGGCGTTTACCGATGCGCTGGCCTTGAACGACGTCGACGCCCTGCGCACCGTGCTGGGTCCGAACCACCGGCAGCTCGTGCCGGGCGGCGTCGATCAGGAAAACATCTATCGCTACCTGGCGGCGTGGGTGCGCAAGCACGACATCGTCGCCGACGGTGGGCGTTCGTGGGTGGCGGTCGGCGATTCCGGGTGGACGCTGCCGGTGCCGCTGGTGCGCGCCGGCCAGGGATGGCGATTCGACCCGGTGGCGGGCAAGGCGGAGATCCAGCGCCGCGCCATCGACCGCAATGAGCTGACCGCCATCGAAACCCTGCAGGAACTTCAGGCCGCGCAGACCCGGTATGCGCAAGGGGTCGGCCAGGGCCGGTACGCCACGCGGCTGGTCAGCCGAGCCGGCGAGCGCGACGGCCTGTACTGGCCCGACGTGCCCGGTGCGCCGCAGCAGGCCTTTGGCCCGGATGCGCTGGCGATGGGGCCCGACGTGCCCGTGGACGACGCGTTTTTCGGCTATCGCTACAAGGTGCTGCCGGGTGGCGCGGGCAATACGTACCGCATCGTGGCCTGGCCCGCGCGTTACGGGCACACGGGCATCGGCACGTTTGTCGTGGGGCCGGAAGGCGGCGTGCTGGAGAGTGACCTGGGACCGTCCTCGGCTTCCCGCGCGGCGGCCTTGCGAGACGCCGATATCCGAACTGGAAACTGGGTGGATGCGAACGGTCAGCCGGCGCCTGCCAGGTAGGTTTTTTCGGGGCCGTATGCCGCTTTTCACGTGCCTGTTGCGGGGTCGCAACAGGCTTGCGTGTTTGCCGTCAAAGCCTGCCGCCGCGCCGCGTTTCCGTCGTCACCTGTGACCCATTTGTCAGGCGCCTGTGCCTAAAATGGCGAGCACCGGGTGCCTGCCCGATTTCCCCTTGCCGGATCTCCAAATTGAACCCCATGTCTTTTGTCCGCTACGCCCTGTTCGGCGTGGGGATGGCGCTTAGCGCCGCGGCGGCTTCGGCCCCGATTTTTGTCCTGAATTCCCTGGACGCCAACGTCAGCATCATCGATCCGGCCACCTACAAGGAACTGCGGCGCGTGCCCACCGGCAAAGAGCCGCATCACCTGTATCTGACGCCCGACGAAAAGTCGCTGATGATTGCCAACGCCACCGGCGATTCCATCACGCTGATGGATCCCAAGACGGGCGAAGTGCAGCGCACGCTGACCGGCATCGTCGATCCCTACCAGCTGCAGTTTTCGCCGGACATGAAGTGGTTCGTCACGGCGGCCAACCGCCTGGACCACATCGACATCTATGCCTGGAAGCCGCTCGAAAAGGGCTTTGACCTGACGCTGGTCAAGCGCATCCAGGCGGGCAAGACGCCCAGCCACATCATGATCGACAAGCACAGCACGACGGCCTACGTCTCGCTGCAGGACAGCGATCAGCTCATCGCCATCGACCTGGCCACGCAGACGCCCAAGTGGACGGTTTCCACGGGCAAGACGCCCGCTGACGTCTTCCTGACCCCCGACCAGAAGACGCTGCTGGTGGCGCTGACGGGCGACTCGTACGTGGAAGCCTATGACGTCAGCAACGGCCCGGCCAAGCTGGTCAAGCGCATCCAGACAGCGGCGGGCGCGCACGCCTTCCGCGCGCAGGGCGACCACCGCCACCTGTTCGTCAGCAACCGCACCGCCAACTCGATCAGCCGCATCGACCTGCAGACGCTGGCCGTCGTCGACACCTTCCCGGTGCCGGGCGGCCCAGACTGCATGGACGTGCTGGCCGACGGCAAGACGCTGCTGGTCACCTCGCGCTGGGCGCGCAAGCTGACGGTGGTGGACCTGGAGCAGAAGAAGGTCGTCAACCAGGTGCCCGTGGGCAAGTCGCCGCACGGCGTATGGACCCTGAATCATGCGCCGACCCGCTAAGGGCAAAGCCCGGTCCGCGGTCCTGTGCCTGGCATTGGCGACCTCGGTCGCCGGCGCGGCCCCGCAGGCCACCTGCGACAAGCCTGTCTACCTGACGTTCGACACCGGCCACATGGGCGTCGCGCCGCTGGTGGCCGACGTGCTGGCCCGTCACCAGGTCAAGGTCACTTTCTTTCTGGCCAACGAGCGCACGCTGACCGATGGCACCAGCCTGGACGACGTGTGGGCGCCCTGGTGGAAGGCGCGCGCCGCCGAAGGCCACGCCTTTGCCTCGCACACCTACGACCACGTCTACTGGCAGGGCGACCTGCCGGGCGGCAAGTTCCGCGTCAAACCCAGCGCCGGGCCCGACGCCGGCAAGCGCGCCGAGTGGACCGCCGAGCAATACTGCGCCGAAATCAAACGGTCCGTCACCCGGTTTCACCAGATGACGGGCAAGAACATGCTGCCGCTGTACCGCGCGCCCGGCGGCAAGACCTCGCCCGCGCTGCTGAAGGCGGCCAAGGCCTGCGGCTTCGAGCACGTGGGCTGGTCGCCGGCCGGGTTCCTGGGCGATGAGCTGCCCAGCGACAAATACCCCAACGCCAAGCTGCTGGACCAGGCGCTGCGCACCATCAAGCCCGGCGACATCCTGCTCGCGCACCTGGGCATCTGGTCGCGCCAGGACCCGTGGGCGCCCGGCGTGCTGGAACCGCTGATTGAAGGTTTGCAGCGCAAGGGCTATTGTTTTGCCACCTTGAACACCCATCCGGCCTATCGCGACTGGATCGCCACGCATCACTGATCATGGATACGCTTAGCCAACTCTTCGGGGACAGCCAGCAATGGCTCTTCGAGACGGCGATTCAGCCCGCGCTGTTCCACCTGGGCCTGAGCAACTTCATCGAGGACGCCTACGACGCCACCATGTGGCTGCTGGTCGGGCTGATCCAGATCGCGGTGCTGGTGCTGGTCCTGGGCCCCCTGCAGCGCCTGCGTCCCGTGGAGCCGGTGACCGACCGCCGCCAGATCGGCATCGACGTGCTGTACACGCTGATCCACCGTCTGGGCGCCTTCCGGCTGCTGCTGTTCTTCACCATCGACCCGTTCTGGGACAGCATCTTCGGCCAGCTGCACGTGTGGGGCTTTGCGCCGTTCCAGCTGGATCAGTACTGGCCGGGCGTGACCGACAAGGCATGGGTCAGCCTCATCATCTACCTGCTGCTGTTCGATGCGGTGGATTACTTCTACCATCGCGCGCAGCACCGTTTCGGCTGGCTGTGGGCGCTGCATGCCGTGCATCACAGCCAGCGCCAGATGACCATCTGGAGCGACGACCGCAACCACCTGCTCGACGACATGCTGCGCGACGTGCTGGTCGTGTTCGTGTCGCAACTGGTGGGCGTGCCGCCCGCGCAGTTCGTCATGGTGGTGGCCATCACCCAGTTGGCGCAGAGCTTCTCGCACGCGAATCTGCGCATGCACTTCGGCGCGCTGGGCGAACGCCTCCTGGTCAGCCCGCGCTTTCATCGCCATCACCATTCCATCGCCTACGACGCCTCGTCGCCGGGGCCGGTGGGCGGCTACAACTTCGCCGCGCTGTTTCCGATCTGGGACGTGCTGTTCCGCACCGCGCGGTTTGGGGTGGGCTACGGTCCCACGGGCATCCATGACCAGCAGGCCGAGCTGGGCGGACGCGACTACGGACGCGGGTTCTGGTCGCAGCAATGGCTGGGCATCAAGCGCATGATCGGCCGCGACCGCGAACCCGTGGCGGCGCCGCCGGCCCCGCCGGCGGGCATCGAGCGGGCGTGAAGTCGCGACCGGCAGGCCTGTCACACCCTTCCGCATCGACGACTGCTGTTTGAAGGCCTTCGGCACGCGACTCCGCATTTCCGAAGCGCATCGCCGAGGCTCAGCGCTCCGTCAACGGGGATGCGGCTCAAAGCCCCGCAGGCAACACCGCCGGATCCCGGCGGCGCACGGTCTCGAGAAAGCGCTCCAGCAGCTCGTCGCGTTGGCCAAGCGAGGCCAGGAACGCCGGTGTGCAGGTGATTTGCGCATAGGGTGTCCGCATTAGCGGGTGGTCGATATGCGCGGGGTTGGGTAAGCCGAGCAGATCACGCAAGCGTAGGACGGCCAGGATTTCCGTAGGGTGTACGGCCAGGAGCGGCGTGCTGAACTCGAACTCTTCGGCGTTGGTTTCGTGCTCGCGATAGGTGATGGCGATGCGGTCCACGTGGACGTCGCAGGCGGAGAGGAGTGCGGGCAGGAATTTGTCGAGGTCGGGTTCGCGCCATTGCGATACCAAGGGCGCCCAGGCCGGATCGCGAGGCAGGGCGTGCTTGTCCAGGTCCAGGGGTTGGCCTAGCCAATTGCTGATGATGGTCAGGCCGAAGCCGGCGTAGCGCAAAGTCGAGCCGATAGGTAGGTCGTGGCCATCACGAACACCATAGCCTCCTTCGATGCCCGCAAGCACAGTCCGGTATAGGATTTTTGCTAGTTCCGGGCGGCCCAATGCGACAGATCCAAACATCAGGGCAGTAAGGCCATCGAGGTCTTCGACATCATCTCGAGTCGTTCCGTGAAGGCGGTGAACTCGAATAACGTAAGAAATTGTCCTTCGCGAAAGGCCAAGAGCCATGAGGTCTATGGCTTGGCTGAGCCGACCTCCTTTTGCGTCTAGAAGACCTTGCGCGCACATTTGCATTCCATACTTGTACAGATCTATAGCCGCCAACCCTGGTTTGTCGCTCTCGCCGGACAGATATCGGGTCAAGCGATCACTCGGTGGCCACATGTCCTTTGCCCACTCATCAACTTTTGGTAGGGTTTTTTCCAATCTTGATTTTGTTCTCTTCTGTTCCATATCACATCCCTGGCCAATCGTTGAGCTGAATACCCGAGCCCTGACCAACGCCTTTCCCTACGAGGGAGTTGATATTCCCATTAGCATCGAGAAATACCTGAGCGTGCATAAATCTGATGTTGCCATCCGCCCTTGCATTCTCAATAACCTCCAATTTCTCCATAGCAGAGGGATCTAGTTCCAACAACCTCTCACGCTTCCAGTACGGTCCGCCGCCCTCTGCCAGTTTTGCCACCCGTTTAGTGTTGTATTCCCCACCCAACCTCTGCGTCTCCCTGGAAAGCTCCGTCGTCTTACCCTTCCCCAACGTGGTCTTAACTTCCACCACGATCAACGTCTCCTCCGCAAACGCCAACGTCTTGTACTCAGACGACCCCCGTAATCCCTCGATGTGATCCCGCGCCTCGGACTTCGGCACGCGAATCTGCATTTCCGGTGGCGGCGGCACCCTGACCAGCATGTCGAGTCCGTGGCCGCTCCTGTTCTTCAGGCCAAACTTGCTGGGGCCATCATTTTTCACGTTGTAGCCCAGGATGTTCTCCGGCTTTACGCCCCAGTGGCGCACCATCCCAGCCGCGAAGATCTCCTCGCCCGCATCGCCCACCACGTTCCGAAGACCTCTACCCTTGCGCGCGGTATCGATCATCACCGCACGCAGGGCGACCCGCTCTCGAACGCGATTGACGATGATGGAAAAATCACCCGAGCCCGTCTTCGCATCAACGTTCAACCTGGATTTATTGGTATCCGGGGAATAGGTTTCGACTACCCGCATGCTGCCCCCGCCCGGGACACGCTCGCGGGTGTCGACCACCGTTTCCAGCACCGTCGCCTCGCCATGCTTATGCTGCCCCAGCCGCCTGAGCTTTTCCTCGCTCAGCATCTTGGTGTCCACCTTCACCGCTTTGTCGCCGATCCGGCGCATCATCCAGCGGGCGGATCCGAAGACGGACGGCGTGAGCATCGCCAGGTTGATGCTCATGAAGACCTGCTTGCCGCGCTCTTCCGCAGTTTTGGGGTCGGACAGCGCGGCAAGCGATTCGAAGAATTTCTCGCCGATGCTCAATCCTTCGCCGGTGATCATCCGGTTTGTGCCATCCGCCATCGCATCCAGGGCTAGCGCACGATCAATGGCCACGAATAGGTAGCGCAGGTTCGAGGCGGCCCCGCGCACGCCCAGCGCGAGTTGGCCGGCGACGGGCGCAAATGCCAGCAATGCCGTGGCGACCTCGAAGAAACCCTTGATGGCCTCCCAGATGTGGATCTTCGCCTTGGCGCGCTCAAAGCCGGCGGCCAGATCCTTGGCCGCCCGTTCGATGAGGTACAAGCCCGTTGGGATGTCCCACGTGAACGGCATGCTGTGACTTATCTGGCCATCATCACCGATGTACTCGGTGCGGTTGGCAGTCTGCCACGTGACCGTGGTGAAGGTCAGGTAGTAGAGCTTGCCGCCCGCGAACACGAAGTTGCGCTGGATCTGAAACCCGAGGCCGTCGCGGGTTCGCTGGCCGAACTCGTCGAGCACGGCGGGCGACAGCACGTCATCCGCGATCTCATCGTCCAGGCAGATGATTTCGCATTCCTGCACCGACAGGAACGCGCTGAACTCCGCCAGGCCCGCGTCGCCGTATGCGGTGCCGAATTCGTGCAGCACCCGGAGCAGGAAGGTATCGCGGTAGTTGCGTTCCTTGTTCCGGATCCATGGGTTGTCCATGAACCACCGGTACGTTGCGGCGGTTCCCTCGGAAGGGATTCCCAGATACAGGTCGGCATTGCGCGGGCCGCCATCCGGGTTCAGGGAGAAGATCGGGCCCGGCATGGGGCATTCGGTGCAGATCTTCTGGGGGGCTGGCAAGGTTCCGTCTGCCGCATCCTGCGCCAGCTTGTTGTAGCTTGCCGCCACGGCATCGTTACTCAATGACCTTCTCCATCAGGGCTTCACGGTGCGAGAGAAAAAATCCTTTCAAGTGGTGCTGATAGTCATGTGGCTGGCTGGCGGCATCGAGCGTCTGCACGAGGCGCACGAGAAACAGGTTGTTGGAGAACGACTGACCGTAGGTCAGCCCGAGCAGAAGGCTTCCGTGGAAGTTCTGCAGTTGGAGCCGGTCAAGGTCCCGGATGGCGTCACTTGGCTTGGGCAGCGGTATGCCCTGTGCCTCGTACGCGACCTGGATGTGTCCTGGGAGCTTTTCGCGGCGGATGGGGGGCAGTCCATTGCCGAGGCGAAAGCCCATTTCGAAACGTTCGAACAGCGGCAGGATCTGGTGGGGCTGACAACCGCGGATGTGCGCCATCCGCTCGAAGGCAAGCCAGGTGTGCCCGGGCGTGAACCGTTCGGGGGGGATGCTCAGCGATTGCACGGCTACGTCGATCAGCTCGGGCAACACGGCCTCCAGCGCCCGGCGCGTATCGAGCACGGCGTCCATGGCCAACGCAATGCGGGCGCCTGGCTCCATGCCAGGCGCGTCCAGATATTTGTCGATTTTCCCCAGGAAAAACGGATCCTGATCCCACATGGGGCCGAGCAGCAAGCCGGTAAGGATATAGAAGCTGTAATAGCCGCCTTCGCCAAATCCGCTTTCGATGGCCTGGCGCCCCGCGTTTTGAACATAAGGCTCGACCAGTGCCTGCGACGCAGGCAATCGAGGCAGTACGGCTGCCAGGGCGCCGCGGATGTACTGAATCAATTGGCGGTCGGTCTCGCGAGTTGCCGCCAGCTCAAGTTGTTTTCTATTGAGGGTGAGCAGGGCCATTACGTCTGCCCCGATTCAGGAGGCGCGTCTGTCCAGAGCAGATACCCGTTGCGGCCCGGATGGTCCCAGCCTTGCTCGAAGTTAGGCGCGACTTGCCGCGATAGGGCAATGCGCGGCGCGTGAAGGTGGAAAGCCTCGACGCCCTTGTGGCCAAACAGCCTCGTCAGGACTTCGGGCGCGTGGGCGATGGAGTCGATGTAGAGACGTAGCGCCGCGGGATCACCCAAGCGCAGGTAGTAGCGGCTGCCGCCATCCTGGAATTTGGTGAACCGGCGAAGACGCGACGCGATGGCATCGATGTCATCGCGAGCGAGCAGGACGGTCAGCGCAAATGTGCTGATCGTGCTGCCCAGCCAGTGGCCGAAGGCTGACTCGGCATGAGCCTGAAACAGGCACGGCGCATGTTGCTCCAGCGCGCTTTGCGCTTCCAGCTTCCACAACAGCCGGTAGGGTTGATCGTGAAACTCCAGCCGGGCGCGCAGCTCAGGGTGCGCCGACATCTCCGCAAGAAAGAGGACGTGGGCGCCGCGCGACGACGCATCGATGCCCCGGTCCGCAAGCCACTGGTGAAGGTTCATCCTCAATCTCCCGTGTCCGACGGACACTCTTCAATCAAGGGGGAGCCCTCGCGGATGGCAGCCTCCAGCGCCTTGACCTGATTGGAGCCTGGGGACTGCACCCGCACCTTCCCTTTGAGCAGGATGTTGGGGGAGTTCAGGCTGATGCCGCTGCTATCGAGAATGACCGTGCCGGCCGGTCCGCGAATCAGTATGCGGTCCGAGCCCTGCAAGACGTAATCGCGCGTCAACGTGCGCTGGGACGTTTTGGCCTCGATGGATTGGACTCCCTCTATCACCAGAGCGTCGTTCTCGCCGATCGTGACCCGGCGGCTGGAAGCGATCTCTTCGCGCTGCGAATTGCCGACCTTGCGGATCTCGTTGCGGTCCACGGTGCTGAACAGGTCCTGGCGAACATGTGCTTTGAGGTCGCGGCCCGCGCTGTACGTGTCGTCCTGGCCGATGCTGGTGCTGCGGTCGCGGCCCACACCGTTGGTTTGGTCGCGACCCACTGATCGTGTTTCGTCGTGATTGACTTTAATGTTCTGGTCTTTCTGCGCATGGACGTAGATCTCTTCCTGGTCCTTTTCGTCCTCGAAGCGCAGCTCGTTGAAGCCCTCGCCTTTGTGCGTCTTGCTCTTGATGGTCATCCGCGTCTTGTGGCGCGGTAGCTTGTAAGGCGGCAGTTGCAGGCGGTTGTAGACCCGGCCGGTGATCACGGGCTGGTCAGGGTCTCCGTCGAAGTAGGAAATGATCACCTCCTGGCCCACGCGCGGAATGGCCATGTGGCCCCAGGTCGCGCCGGCGATGTTCTGCGAGACGCGAATCCAGCAGGAGCTGTATTCGTCCTGCTGGCCTTGGCGGTCCCAGGGGAACTGAACCTTTACCCGTCCGTATAGATCTCTTCGTTGGGCGGACCGACCACTACGGCGTTCTGCGGTCCTTCGATGCGGGGCCTGGGTAGCGGTTCGGCGCGCCATTCGGTGTCGTCGGGAACCAGCTCGGCCTCGTAGTGGTAATGCGTACCCGAATGGGCGTCGGCGCTCTCCTCAGCTTGGCTCGCGTGCTGCGTGCCGCGATGAACGATGCGGACCGGGCGCCATCCGCGGTTCATGTCTTCGCGGGGATGACCGGCGAGGGTGAATGAGATGCCCGGCTGCAAACGAGGATCGTCACCCTCGACCAGCGCCATGCGCGCGTCACGGCGATGGCCACGCAGCCGGTTCTCGGCGAAGGGTCTGCCGGCCTCATCATATTTTGCGCGGGCGGGATAGTCGTAGCGTTCGTAACGGCGGCCTTGATGCTTCAGATCCTGTCCGTCGCGGGTGTGCTCGTGGCTGTAGCGCGGATGGTGGAAGGTGTAGTCGCGCTGCGTCTGGCGCGCGGTGCGCACGCTCTCGGTATAGGCAAAGCGGCGCAGCGCGGGCTGCGGCTGGTCGCCGCCGGGCGTGGGGTTGTACTGCACCGGCTCGTCACCCACGCGGCCGTGAATGAACAGGCGATCGCTGTGGACCAGTTGATGGCCCTGCGCGCTATGGCGAAAGGAATAGAAGAATCCTTCCTCGCGCATGATGCGTTCGGCGAAGTGGTAGTCGGTGTCGCCGGCCTGCACGCAGTATTCGCGCGGTTGATGCGCGGTCGTGTTGCGCTGCTCGTAGTCCAGGGTGAGGCCGTGCGCTTTTAGCACGGCCTCAGTTATCTGCGGGACGGTCAGGCTTTGGAAGATGCGCCAATCGGAACTGAGTTTGAGCCTTGCCAGGCGTGGCTCGACGGTTGCGGAGTAGCGCGAGCGGCGAAAGCCTGTGTCGCGTTGGACGAAAGACGAGACGGCGCCGTGCACGTAGCGCACGGGCAGGTCGCCGTGCCAGATTGTGAGCAGCGCGGGGCGGTCCAGAACATTGCCGAAGTTGACGGCAGCATTGGCGCTGGCCAGTTCCACGTCCAGCAGGAATGTCTCGGACAGACCTTCCTGCAACGTGAATTCGACGACGTCGAAGGATTCGTCGCCGATGGCAAACGTGAACCGGATATGTGATTGGATAGGAATGGCTTGCTCCCGCAACTACAGACCTTTCCACCACCGGTGAATGCACAGTCTGCGGTGCCATTACGGCACACGCATCGAACCTTGAAAATCAGATGAGTCTTATTGTCATGGGAAATCGATCAAGACTTGGAATCGCGCAAGAGAGCGGCGCGGTATCACGGCCGCGCCGTCCGGGTCATGCGAGACGTAATGCGGAGTTCGTCCGCTGATTCATCCGGCTCAGCGAAACGCACAGGTTCGCCGAAGCGCATGCAGAACACCATCTGCAGGCTCGCTAATACAAGACCCCCGCGGCTGGATATCCAGCGGGCGGGGGTGAACAGGGCGCTGCCGCCCCAACGCGATGATCAGGCGCCCGGCGTGTCGTGCGTGGTTTCGCGCTTGATCTCGCCGTGGCGGCGTTCCATTTCCTGGCGCAGTTCGCGGCGCAGGCCGGCGGCCTTGAAGCGCTGCTTTTCCTCGTGCGTGCGGGGCTCCAGCGGCGGCACGGCGGTCGGAGCGCCCTTGTCGTCCACCGCCACCATCGTGAAATAACAGCTGTTGGTGTGACGCACCAGCTTCTTGCGGATGTCCTCGGTCACGACCTTGATGCCGATTTCCATCGACGTGCGGCCCGTGTAGTTCACGGCTGCCAGGAACGTCACCAGCTCGCCGACGTGGATCGGTTCGCGGAACACGACCTGATCGACGGACAGCGTCACGACATATTGGCCGGCGTACCGGCTGGCACAGGCGTAGGCTACCTGGTCCAGATACTTGAGGATGGTTCCGCCGTGTACGTTTCCTGAGAAATTCGCCATGTCAGGCGTCATCAGGATGGTCATCGACAATTGGTGGCTAAAGGCGTCGTCCATGGCGGGCGGCTCATTCATGAATAAAACGCCAATGGTAGCGGCTGGCGGCTGACATCGCGCCGTATTTTTGGTGCGGTCAGGGTTTCTTGGCGGGTGGCGCGGCAGGGGCGGCAGCAGTTGTCGGGACTTCCGTCTGTGCGGCGGTTTCCGGCTCAACTGCCGGATTGCTGGCCTCGGCAACCTCAGCCTCCGGCACATCCCGCCGCACCGCAGGCGGCGTCCACAAGCCATCCCGCACCGCCGGTCCCGGCAGGTAAACCCGCAGCAGCATCCCCACCGGCCCGGCCGCCGGAATCGGCAGCCAGTTCGATTGATTTTCCGGCGGCGGCGCCGGGTGGCTGAAGACAAGATCCAGCGAGCCGTCCGCGTTGTAGCGCAGCGGATCGCGGCTGCCGAGCGCATGGCGGTTGACGGGGTTGGGCACGGGCATGCCCTGGCTGTCATACGCCGTCAGCGACCAGAACGCGCCCGCGTCCGGCAACTGGCCGGTCTCGAGATGCAGCGCATACCGGTGCGCGCCGTCCAGCAGCGCGCCATCGCTATCCGTGGCCAGCACCAGCACCGTCAGGTCCTCGGGCAATCCGCTGCCCGGCTGCGCCTGCGCGGCCAGCGCGCGGCGCAGCCAGTCGTTGCCATACACGCCGATGCTGCCTGTTTCCTGCAGCCAGCCGTCTGTGGCGCGCAGCGAATGGCCGGCGGCCGCCGCCATGCGGTCGCGCGCGGCGCGCACGCCGCGGCGCATGCCCTGCTTGGCGGAATGATCGAGCTTGTCGAAGTCGAACGGCCGGCCCGGCGCCAGCCCGACGCGGCGCAGCAGAGCCAGCACGGGCTGATCCGTCGCATGCGGCGGGTGCTTGCGCAGCAGCTCGGCAGCGTAGGTGAAGAATGCGTCGGTGGGCATCGAGTCCACCTGTTCGCTCACGGGGATTTTCAGATCGAGGGACGGGTCGGGCTTGGTGCGCGGCGCTTGCGCAGGCAGGTTCCATTGCGCCAGGGGCGTCAGGACGAAGCCGTCCTGCAATGTGTTTACCGCCGCCTGATCGGCGGGGCCGTGCGTTTCGATCATCCCCTTGGCCCAGACGTGCACGGTGGGGGCGTCGATGCGCGCCATGCCGGAGGGCAGCGTGCCGCTCCACCCCGGGGGCACGATCACGGTGTTGCCCTTTGCGGTGCCCGTCGTGCGCTTGCCCAGCGTCGCGAAGACGTCGGTCCACATATCCAGCAGCGTCAGCGTGTAGAGCCGTCCCGCCGTGTCGGGCACGGACAGCACGACGGGTCCGTCCGTCAGATCCAGCCAAGCGTTGCTGCGCAGCATGTCGACGTTCGCCCATGGCGTGGCCGCGCCCGCGCGGGGCAGGGTGCGCCCGTGATGGAATGTGTTGGCGGGCGCCCCATCGGCGCCCCGCGATGGATGCGTGAACTGCCGGCGGGTCAGGTCCATCGCCACCAGCGGATAGAAATACAGATAGCCCTCCGTGGCCGCCTGCTGGGCCGCCTCGGTGGCGGCGGCGGCGGGCGACAGCGCGGCGGGCGCCGCGTGGGCGGGCGCCTGCGGCATCAGAACGAAGGGCGAGAACGCCAGTGTCAGGGCGAGAACTCGGGCCAAGGGGGCAAGGCGGCGCATCGGCGCTCCAATGACATGCGGGAAAAAGGGCAGGCGGCGACTGGCGCAAACATGCTGCCGGATCACTAATGCCGCCGGCCATCGTAGCAGCGCTGCACTGCGGCAAAATCTGCGAAAGAAGCGCATTTTGCCGTCAAATTCGGACCAGCGCCGGCGTCTCCGCCATCGCCAAACATGACGGACCCCGTATCGAAGGCCTATACTTCTTCACATTTCCCTGGAAGTCGTAGGGCTTTTTCGTCCTGGAAATTTCCGCTTCCTTCATTCACCAGGAGAGGAGTGCTTCATGGTCAACATGAATCGCCGCCAGTTCTTCAAGGTGACCGGTGCGACGCTGGCGGGCTCCAGCCTGGCCTTGTTGGGGGCTGCCCCCGGCACGGCCATGGCCGAGGTGCGCCAGTTCAAGCTTGCGCGCATGACCGAAACGCGCAACACCTGTCCCTACTGTTCGGTCGCCTGCGGTTTGCTGATGTACGGCTTGGGCGATGGCTCGAAGAACGCCCGCGCCAGCATCATGCACATCGAAGGCGACCCCGACCACCCCGTCAACCGCGGCACCCTCTGTCCGAAGGGCGCGGCCCTGATCGACTTCATCCACAGCCCCAACCGTCTTAAATTCCCGGAATACCGGGCGCCCGGTTCGGACAAGTGGGTACGGATGTCGTGGGACGAAGCCCTGACGCGCATCACCAAGCTCATGAAGGAAGACCGCGACGCGAACTTCGTCGAGAAGACCGCGGACGGCAAGACGGTCAACCGGTGGCTGACCACCGGCATGCTGGCCGCCTCGGCAAGCAGCAACGAGGTCGGTTACATCACGCACAAGACAGTGCGCAGCATGGGGATGCTGGCGTTCGACAATCAAGCCCGTGTCTGACATGGCCCGACGGTGGCAGGTCTTGCCCCGACGTTTGGCCGTGGAGCGATGACGAACCATTGGGTCGACATCAAGAACGCGGACATAGTTTTGATCATGGGCGGCAATGCCGCCGAAGCCCACCCGTGCGGGTTCAAGTGGGTTACTGAAGCCAAGGCCCACAACAAGGCCAAGTTGATCGTCGTGGATCCGCGCTTTACGCGTTCGGCGTCCGTGGCGGACTTCTACGCGCCCATACGCACCGGCACCGACATCATCTTCCTGGGTGGCGTCATCAAGTACCTGTTGGATCACGACAAGATCCAGCACGAGTACGTGCGCAACTACACCGACTTTTCGTTCATCGTGCGCGAGGATTTCGCGTTCGACGCGGGCCTGTACTCGGGCTACAACGCCGAAAAGCGCACCTACGACAAACAAAGCTGGGACTACGAGCGCGGCGACGACGGCTACGTCAAGACCGATCCCACGCTGCAGCATCCGCGTTCGGTGTATCAGCTGCTCAAGAAGCACTACTCGCGCTACACGCCGGAAATGGTCGAACGCGTCTGCGGCACGCCCAAGGACAAGTTCCTGACGGTGTGCGACATGCTCGCGTCCACGGCCACCACCAACCGCGCCGCCACGATCCTGTACGCGCTGGGCTGGACGCAGCATTCCATCGGCTCGCAGATCATCCGTACGGGCGCGATGGTGCAGCTGCTGCTGGGCAACATCGGCATCGCGGGCGGCGGCATGAATGCGCTGCGCGGGCACTCGAACATCCAGGGCCTGACCGATCTGGGCCTGATGTCGAACCTGCTGCCGGGCTACATGACGCTGCCCAACGAGCCCGAGCAGGACTACGCCAAGTACATCGACACGCGCACGCTCAAGCCGCTGCGGCCCAACCAGCTTAGCTACTGGCAGAACTATCACAAGTTCCACGTCAGTCTCATGAAGGCCTGGTGGGGCGGTGCGGCGACGGCCGACAACAACTGGGCGTTCGATTACCTGCCCAAGCTGGACAAGCTCTACGACATGCTGCAGGTCTACGAGCTGATGGTCCAGGGCAAGATGAACGGCTACATCGCGCAGGGCTTCAACCCGCTGGCCGCGGCGCCCAACAAGGCCAAGCTGAACGAGGGCTTCGCCAAGCTCAAGTTCCTGGTCATCATGGATCCGCTGGTCACGGAAACGTCCGAGTTCTGGCGTAACGCCGGCGAGGCCAACGATGTGGATCCGTCCAAGATCCAGACCGAGGTCTTCCGCCTGCCCACCACCTGTTTTGCCGAGGAAGACGGCGCGCTGGTCAACTCCGGCCGCTGGCTGCAATGGCACTGGAAGGGCGCCGAGCCCCCGGGCGAAGCCAAGAGCGACATCGAGATCATGGCGCTCATCTACACGCGCCTGCGCAAGATGTACGAACAGGACGGCGGCAAGTACCCCGACCCCATCGTCAACCTGTCGTGGCCCTATTCCAATCCGCAGAATCCCACGGCCGAGGAACTGGCCAAGGAATACACGGGCCGCGCGCTGGTGGATCTGGCCGATCCCAAGGATCCGACGAAGATCATGCGCCGCGCCGGCGAGCAGCTTGCCGGCTTTGCCGAACTGCGCGACGACGGCTCCACCGCCAGCGGCTGCTGGATCTTTGCGGGCGCCTGGAGTCCCAGCGGCAACCTGATGGCGCGCCGCGACAACAGCGACCCCACCGGCATCGGCCAGACCCTGAACTGGGCCTGGGCGTGGCCGGCCAACCGCCGCATCCTCTACAACCGCGCGTCGTGCGACCTGGAAGGCAAGCCGTTCGATCCGCGGCGCAGCGTGGTGTCATGGAACGGCAGGGCGTGGGTAGGCGCCGACATCCCCGACTTCAAGGGCGACGAAAACCCCGCGGGCGGCATGGGGCCGTTCATCATGAACCCGGAAGGCGTGGCGCGCTTCTTTGCGCGGGCGGGCCTGGCCGAAGGGCCGTTCCCGGAACACTACGAACCCTTCGAAAACCCGCTGGGCTACAACCCGCTGCATCCCAAGGCCAAGGGCGTCACCAGCAACCCGGCCGCGCGCATCTTCAAGGATGACCTCGCGGCGATGGGCACGGTGGAGAACTTCCCGTATGTCGCCACCACCTATCGCCTGACGGAGCACTTCCACTACTGGACCAAGAACGTCCGCATCAACGCGATTCTCCAGCCCGAGCAGTTCGTGGAGATCGGCGAGGCGCTGGCCAAGGAGCTGGGCATCCCCAACGGCTCCCGCGTCAAGGTGTCGTCCAACCGCGGCTACATCAAGGCCGTGGCGCTGGTCACCAAGCGCATCCGTCCGCTCACCATCGAAGGCAAGACGGTGCACCAGGTCGGCATTCCCATCCACTGGGGTTTCGTGGGCATCGCCAAGCCGGGCTTCCTCACCAACACCCTGACGCCATTCGTGGGCGACGGCAATTCCCAGACACCGGAATTCAAGTCGTTCCTGGTGAAGGTCGAAAAGGTATAGGAGAACCGACATGTCAATGCAATCCCTGGACATCAAGCGGCGCTCCGCCACCACCACGCCGCCGCCGGGCATCCGTGAACCCGTCACGGGCTCGGTGGCCAAGCTGATCGACGTCTCCAAGTGCATCGGCTGCAAGGCCTGCCAGAGCGCCTGCATGGAGTGGAACGACCTGCGCGACGAGATCGGCGTCAACGTAGGCGTCTACGACAACCCGGCCGACCTCACCGAGCACTCCTGGACCGTCATGCGCTTCTCGGAATTCGAGAATCCCGCCGGCGACCTGGAATGGCTGATCCGCAAGGACGGCTGCATGCACTGCGAGGACCCGGGCTGCCTGAAGGCCTGTCCCTCGCCGGGCGCCATCATCCAGTACAACAACGGCATCGTGGACTTCCACGAGGAAAACTGCATCGGATGCGGCTACTGCATCACCGGCTGTCCGTTCAACATCCCGCGCATTTCCAAGAAGGACAACAAGGCCTACAAGTGCACGTTGTGTTCCGATCGCGTCGCGGTCGGCATGGAGCCCGCGTGCGTCAAGGCCTGTCCCACCGGCGCCATCGTCTTCGGCACCAAGGACGACATGCACCAGCATGCGGCCGAACGCGTCGAAGACCTGAAGTCGCGCGGCTTTGCGCAGGCCGGCGTGTATGACCCGCCCGGCGTGGGCGGCACGCACGTCATGTACGTGCTGCATCACGCCGACCAGCCGGGGCTGTACCACGGGCTGCCCGCCGATCCGAAGATCAGTCCGATGGTGTCGCTGTGGAAGGGCCTGGCCAAGCCGCTGGGCCTGGCCACGATGGCGCTCACCGCGCTGGCGGGCTTTTTCCACTATGCGCGCGTGGGCCGCAACGAAGTGACCGAGGAAGACGAACGCAGGGCCGAAGAGGAGGTGCGCCATGAGTGAAGAACACCACTACCGCCGCATCAAGCGCTACACGCCGGGCGAGCGCACCAACCACTGGATCATCGCGCTCACGTTCATCCTGCTCGCGCTGTCCGGGCTGGCGCTGTTTCATCCATCCATGTATTGGCTGTCCAACCTGTTCGGGGGCGGACCCTGGACGCGCATCCTGCATCCGTTCATCGGGGTGGTGATGTTCGTCTGCTTTGCCGTGTTTGCCGGGCACATGTGGCGCCACAACCTGCTGACGCGCGCGGATCGCCAGTGGCTCAGGCAGCTCGACGACGTGGTCGAGAACCGAGAGGAAAAGCTGCCCGAGGTCGGCAAGTACAACGCCGGCCAGAAGCTGCTCTTCTATGTGCTGATCCTGTGCATGCTGGGGCTGATGGTCAGCGGCATCGTGATCTGGCGCGAGTATTTCGCGTTCTACTTCCCGATCGAAGTGATCCGCGCCGCGTCCGTGCTGCACGCGGTTTGTGCGCTGGTGCTGATTTGCGCGATCATTGTGCATATTTACGCGGCGATCTGGGTGAAGGGGTCGCTCACGGCAATGCTGCGCGGCTATGTCACCGCCGGCTGGGCGTGGAAGCACCATCGCGCCTGGTTCCGGGAGCAGGTGAAGAAGTAACCCCCGGCATGTCGTGATCGACGGCTGCTATCCTCTTTGCAGGCTGGCAGCCGTATTTGTTTTTCTGGAGACGAGAATTGCAGCGAATTCTTCCACGCGGCGAGATCGAAGCGCTAGACCATAACGCCATTCCCCGCATCACCCTGCCGGAACGGACATCCGTTTTCGCGGCGCGGGCGGCGCGCCTGCGGCAGCTTGCCGACGGCAATCCGGTCGGCGACTACCTGCAGCTCATGGCGCATCTGGTCGACGCGCAGCACCGCGCGCTGCAGGACTGCGCCGCGCCGCCCGCCACCGAAGACCGGATTTCGCTCGCGCAGGCGCATGGCATGCCGCCGCTGCAGGCCATCGGCTGGCCGCGCGATGCGCTGTGGCGCCGCATCCTGGGCCAGTTGCTGGACGACGTGTCGCGCGCCCCTGGCGTGCCCGCCGAAGCCCTTGACGTCTGCGCCGCGCTGCGGCGCGCGCTGGCCGACGATCCCGAATCGCTTGAAGACCTGGCGCAGGCCGTGCTGTCCGAGCAGGACGAAGGCGTGGACAGCGCGGCCGCGCCCTTTGTCATGGCAGCGTTGCAGGTCTACTGGACGGACCTGGCCAACCGCTTCGATCCCAAGCAACTCCCCGTCGCCAGCCCGTTCGGCGTGTGCCCGGTGTGCGGCAGCCTGCCGGTCGCCAGCATCGTGCGCGTCGGCGGCCAGTACGAAGGCTATCGCTACCTGTGCTGCAGCCTGTGCGCGACGCAGTGGCACATGGTGCGGGTCAAATGCTCGCACTGCGAGGACGTGGAAAAGGTCGCGTACCAGTCCATCGAGGGCCGCACGCCTGCCATCAAGGCCGAAACCTGTGACAACTGCCACACGTACCGCAAGATCTTCTACCAGGACAAGGATCTGTACGTGGAGCCGGTGGCCGATGACCTGGCCAGCCTGATGCTCGACGTGCTGGTCGGCGAGGCCGGTTATTCGCGGTCCAGCGGCAATCCGCTGCTGTGGCATGGCGCCGAGGACTAGCGCCGCTCAATGACGGAGTCTCGCATGGCAGATCAACTGTCCGGCGCCGGCCTTGCCGCCGCGTCCGACATTCCTTCGCTGGACCGCCTGCTGAATGCCGACGCGTTGCAGCCGGCGCTCGCAACCCACGGGCGGACACAAGTGGTGGCGGCCCTGCGCCGTGACCTGGACGCGCTGCGCAAGCGCGCGCTGGACGGCGGCGTGCCGCGCCACGAGCTGGAGGCGGCCGCGGTCGCGGGGCGCACATCAGCCGCGCTGGACGAGGCCGCGCGGCCCCGTCTGCGCGCGGTCTACAACCTGACCGGCACCGTGCTGCACACCAACCTGGGCCGCGCGCTGCTGCCCGACGAAGCGGTGGCCTCGGTGCTGCGCGCGCTGACCACGCCCGCCAACCTGGAGTTCGACCTGGACACCGGCGGCCGCGGCGATCGCGACGACCTCATCGACGATCTGCTGTGCGAGCTGACGGGCGCCGAGGCCGCCACGGTGGTCAACAACAATGCCGCGGCCGTGCTGCTGATGCTCAACGCCCTGGCGGATCGCCGCGAAGTCGTGGTGTCGCGCGGCGAACTGGTCGAGATCGGCGGCGCGTTCCGCATCCCCGACATCATGAAGCGGGCGGGCGCCAAGCTCATCGAAGTCGGCACCACCAACCGCACGCACGCGGCGGATTATGAAAACGCCATCGGCCCGCGCACCGCGATGCTGATGAAGGTGCATTGCAGCAACTACGCAGTGACCGGCTTCACCAAAAGCGTGAGCGTGGCCGAGGTGGCGGCGCTGGCCCATGCGCGCGGTCTGCCGGCCACGGTGGATCTTGGCAGCGGCACGCTGGTGGACCTGACGCAATTCGGGCTGCCGAAAGAAGACACCGTGCGCGAGACCATCGCTGCGGGCGCCGATCTGGTCACGTTCAGCGGCGACAAGCTGCTGGGCGGACCGCAGGCCGGCCTGTTGGTGGGCCGCGCCGACCTGATCCGCAAGATCAAAAAGAATCCGCTCAAGCGCGCGCTGCGCGTCAGCAAGCTGACGCTGGCGGCGCTGGAACCCGTGCTGCAGCTGTATCGCGCACCGGAGTTCCTGGCGCAGCGGCTGACGACGCTGCGCCTGTTGACCCGGCCGCTGCGCGATATTCAGCCGCAGGCCGAACGGCTGCGCGGCGTGCTGGCGCATGCCGCAGGCCCGGGCTATGCGGTCGAGGCGGTGCCGATGTTCAGCCAGATCGGCAGCGGCGCGTTGCCCATCGACCAGCTTCCCAGTTACGGACTGGCCGTGCGCCATGCGGGAACCGGCCGCCCCGGGCGGCATCTGGACCGGCTGGAGACGCTGTTGCGCAAGCTGCCGGTGCCCGTCATCGGCCGCATTGCGGATGACGCGTTGTGGCTGGACCTGCGCTGCCTGGAAGACCGCGACGAAGCCGCTTTTGCGGCGCAGCTGGCGGAGCCGCTGGCATGATCGTCGGCACCGCAGGGCATATCGACCACGGCAAGACGACGCTCGTGCGCGCGCTGACGGGCGTGGACACGGACCGGCTGAAGGAAGAAAAGGCGCGCGGCATTTCCATCGAACTGGGCTACGCCTACACGCCGCTCGCCAACGGCGACGTGCTGGGCTTCATCGACGTGCCGGGGCACGAGAAGCTCGTGCATACGATGGCTGCCGGCGCCAGCGGGATAGATTTCGGCTTGCTGGTGGTGGCGGCGGACGACGGCGTCATGCCGCAGACGCGCGAGCATCTGGCCATCCTGTCGATGCTGGGCGTGGCGCGCGGCGCGGTGGCGCTGACCAAGACGGATCGCGCGGATGCGGCACAACTGGAAGCCGTGCGCGGCGAGATCGCGGCGTTGACGGAAGGGACGTTCCTGCAAGGCGCGCCGGTGTTCAGCACGAGTGCGACGCAGATGGCTCAGGCGAGCCAAACATCTCACGCGGCCCACGCCGGCGATCCCGGCGTGGCGGCGCTGAAAGACTATTTGCACGCGCAGGCGCAGGCCCTGTCGCGGCCCGAGGCCACGGGCCTCTTCCGGCTGGCGGTGGATCGCGTGTTCACCTTGTCCGGGCACGGCACGGTCATCACCGGGACGGCGCACGCCGGCCAGGTCCGCGCGGACGACGACGCGACCGATCTGCGCCTGATGCCGGCCAATACACGCGTTCGCGTGCGCGGCATCCACGCGCAGAACCAGCCCAGCGAGACGGGCTCGGCCGGCCAGCGGTGTGCCTTGAACCTGGCGGGCATCGACAAGAACGCCATTGCGCGCGGCGACTGGATCGCGGACGCGCGCTGCTTCCTGCCCTCGAAGCACGTGGATGTGACGCTGACGCTGCTGCCGTCCGCGGATGCGCCAGTGCGGGCGTGGGCGCCGCTGCACGTGCACATCGGCGCGGCGCGCCATGTGGCGCACGTGGTGCCGATCAGCGCCGAGGCGCTGTCGCCGGGCCAGTCGGGATGGGTGCAACTGGTGTTCGACGAACCCGTCTGCGCGATGCCGGGCGACCGCTACATCGTGCGCAACGCACAGGCGACGCGCACGGTGGGCGGCGGCCGGGTGCTGGATCCCAATGCGCCGGACCGCAAGCGCCGGTCGGCGTCGCGGCTGGCGGGCCTGCAGGCGCTGACCGACATGCTGGATGGCGGGGGCCTGCAACCGGTGCTGGCGCATGCGCCGCAGGGCCTGGACGAAGCGGCACTACAGCGTCTGACGGGCCTGCCGGTCAGCGATATCGCGGCGCCCGAGAGTGCGGTGTGGATCGAGCCGCGCAATGCGCAGGGCGCGCGCACGCTGATCCTGGACGCGCATTGGAAGGCGCTGCGCGATCGGACCGAGCAGGCGCTGGCGTCGTTCCACCAAAGCGCGCCCGACGAACCGGGTCCGGACAGCGCGCGGCTGCGGCGCATGGCGTTTCCTGCGATGTCCGACACGCTCTGGACATCGCTGCTCGACGAAATGCAACGCGACGGCCATATCGCGCGCAATGGTCCCTGGCTGCATCTGCCTACGCACACTGCGACGCTGGGAGCGGCCGAATCCGCGCTGGCGGCGCGTCTGTTGCCGCTGCTGGACGCGGGCGCGTTCGATCCGCCGTGGGTGCGCGATCTGGCGAAGCTGCAGGCGCAGCCCGAGGACGCCGTGCGCCAATTGCTGCGCAAGCTGCTGCGGCGTGGCGAGGTGGCGCAGGTAGTGAAGGATCTGTTCTATCACCGCGATCAGGTACGCAAGCTGGCGGCGCTGGCAGCAGACCTGGCCGCGCAGCCGCCGGGCTTGAACGCTGCGGTTTTCCGGGACGCGACGGGCCTGGGCCGCAAGCGGGCGATCCAGATCCTGGAGTTCTTTGATCGCGTGGGCTACACGCGGCGGGTGCGGGATACGCATGTGCTGCGCGGCGAAAGCGCGTACGCGGCGATGCAGCCGCCCGCCGAGCCGGTATCATAGGCGGTCCGCCACGGAAGGCATTCGTGCCCGGCGGCACGGCCGGGCTTCAAACCCGGTTGGGGGCGTCAGACGTTCCCAGGTAGGTTCGACTCCTGCTGCCTTCCGCCATTTGGGTTCTTCTGCCGCTCCCCACGCAGGTGTCTGATTCCCGTACGAGATAGTCGTCGTGATACTGCGTCGTGTCCGGGTGTCTGACACCGGGCTGTCGGTTTGAGTTCTTCTGCCGCCCGCGGCGTCGCGGGGTTCGCGTTGCGGGCCTCCGATGGCGGTCCGGAGCCTTCGCTCCGGACTTCCCCGTGCTCATCCTCGTCCGCCTTCGGCTCCCTTCGGATTCCGCCGGGCACCATCTAAACGGCCCGCAACGCGAACCCCGCGCCACCACGGGCTCTTTCAGTGGCTGATCGGGCGGTCGTCGGGGTGGACGGCGGACCAAGTGCCGATATACCCCGATGCAGGCTCCATCAACTGCGCAGCATGCGCGTCACCGCGCCGCCTATCTCGTGCGACTTCCAGTTCAGTTCACCCAGATGCCAGAACCGGATCGTGCCGGCGCGGTCGACGAGGTAGTTGGCGGGCAGCGCGGCGGCTTCCCATTTCTTCGATGCGGCGCTGTTGCGGTCGTGCAGGACCGTGCCGTTGATGGGGGTCTTTTTCAGGAAGGCCGAGATCTTGGCGGGCGCTTCGCCGACGTTGACGGCGACAAGGCGAAGGCCTTCTTCGCGATGCCGCTTGGCCATGGTGGACAGAACGGGGAGTTCGTCGCGGCACGGCTCACACCAGGTGGCCCAGAAGCTGACGATGACGACGCTGCCGCGCCAAGCAGAAAGCTTTTGCTCGCGCCCGCCGAGGTCGGGCAGGACGAGCGGCAAGGCCGGGCCGGTCCATGGCGCCCAGTTGGGGCCGGTGGCGGCTTTCAATGCGTCGGCGGTCGGGGCGGCATTCTGGGTGGCACTGGGGGTGCCGTTCGGGCTGCCATTCTGGGCGCCATTTGCCGGGCCTTTTCCGACGCCACCCGCGGCGTTGCTTGCCGCATTGTTCGCGGCGCCCGCCCACGCAGGCAGCGCCGCGAGCGTCAAACCGGTTTGCAGAAGGCGGCGGCGGCTGATCAAGGCGGACTCCTGCAAGCGAGCGTTCAATGGCGAGGGCCTGGCTGCGTTCGATCATAGGGCCATTCACCGGGCCGGTGCTATCCTTTTTCCGACTGACTCACGGAGACTGAGATGACCCAGGATGTTGCGTCCACCAACGCGCCGCGCTTGACTTCCCTATCGCATGGCGGCGGCTGCGGCTGCAAGATTGCGCCAGGGGTGCTGTCGGCGCTGCTGGCGCGGTTTGGCCCCGCCGCCAGCTATCCGAACCTGCTGGTGGGCACGGAAACCGCGGATGATGCGGCGGTGTACCGGCTGAACGACGAGCAGGCGCTTATCGCCACCACGGACTTCTTCATGCCCATCGTGGACGATCCCTTCGACTTCGGCCGGATCGCCGCGACGAACGCGCTGTCGGATGTGTACGCCATGGGCGGCACGCCGATCATGGCGCTGGCGATCGTCGGCATGCCGATCAACGTGCTGCCGCACGACGTGATTGCCGAGATTCTGAAGGGCGGCGAATCGGTCTGTGCCGACGCGGGCATTCCGGTGGCGGGCGGCCACAGCATCGATTCGGTCGAACCCATCTATGGCCTGGCCGCGATGGGGCTGGTGCGTCCGGACCGCATCAAGCGCAACGCGGATGCGCGCGCCGGCGACGTGCTGATCCTGGGCAAGGGCCTGGGCGTGGGCATCCTGTCGGCGGCGCTCAAGAAGAATCTGCTGGACGTGGACGGTTATCGCGTCATGATCGACACGACGACACGCCTGAATCGTCCCGGCCCCGCGCTGGCCGCGCTGGATGGGGTGCATGCGATCACCGACGTGACGGGCTTTGGCCTGTTGGGCCATGCGCTGGAGATGGCGCGCGGCGCCAAGCTCACGGCTCGCGTGCGGCTGGATGCTTTGCCCTGGCTGCCAGGTGTGCAAGCGTTTGCCGCCGACGGCGTGATCACGGGCGCGTCCGGCCGTAACTGGACGTCGTACGGCGAATCGGTGCGTCTGGGCGCCGGGGTGTCGGACACCCAGCGTGCTTTGCTGACGGATCCGCAGACCTCGGGTGGCCTGCTGGTGTCGTGCGTGCCGGAAGCCGCGGATGCGGTGCTCAAGATCTTCCACGAACAGGGCTTCGGCCAGGCCGCCGTGATCGGCGAGATGGCTGACGGTCCGGCGCAGGTCGTGGTGGACTGACCGGCAGGCTACACAGGGCACGGCGGGCTGCTCCCGAGCGGTCTGGTGGTCGCCGGTCTGGTAACCAGGGCATGGGCGGCTGCTGTGCCACCCGCGTTCGCCCTTGCGCGCGCCCGCCGCGCCGTTCGCCGCGGCGACGTCCGCTCAACCCGTCAAATCCCGCGCCGTCGCCGCTGCCTGATCCACCAGCCACTGCGTGACGACGTCGGCATCCGGCGTGCTGCGCCGCGCGTTACGCACCAGCCAGTAGGCGTGTTCGGTGGCGCTGGCCGCGGGGCTGCCAACGAGGGCCAACCGCCGGTCCGCGAGCATGGGCGCAATCAACGCCAGCCGCCCCAGCGCGATGCCGTGGCCGGCCAGCGCGGCATGCACGATCTGGTCGTACTGGTTGAAGCGCAGCATGCCCTTCGGGCGCACACGCCCCAGGCCGCGCGCGTTGAGCCATTCCGACCATTGCAGCCAGGGCCGCGTGGGATCGTCGAATTCCAGCAGCACATGGCGCTGCAACTCGCGCGCATCCAGTTCGCGCGCGTTGAGCGACGGATGGGCTACGGGCACCACCGACTCGCCAAAGAGCCACACGGCGCCATCGGAGACCGTGTTGCGCTCGCTGTAGCGGATGGCGATGTCGACGGCTTCGCGGTCGATGTCGATCAGCCGGTTGTCGGCGGCCACGCGCACGTCGATGTCGGGATACGCCGCCTGAAAATCGCCCAGCCGGGGCAGCAGCCACAACGAGGCCACGCCGATGGTGGTGGTGACGGTGACAGGCGTGCGCCGCTCGGGGGCGCGCAGTTGTTCGGTCAGGTCGCCGAGCTGACTGAGCCATACATCGGCCATCCGGAAAAGCTGCGCGCCTTCAGAGGTGAACGTCACGCTACGAAACCCGCGCACCAGCAACGGCACCCCCAGATGGGCTTCCAGCGCGCGGATCTGGCGGCTGACGGCGGACTGCGTGACATGCAGATCCTGCGCGGCAAGCGTGATGCTCATGCGGCGGCCGACGGCGACAAAGCCGCGAACCAGATCAAGCGGAGGTAGTTTCGCTAGCGGATATGGCATTCGTGAAACTCATGCGTGTCGAGCGGAAAAGTCGCTTGAGCAATAGTACGCCGCGGGCGTCCAATATGACTCAGACGTTGGGTGACCGGGACCAGGTCGTGGTCATCCGCCGTGATCGCCGCTGCTGCGGCCGGGAGGGGCGCCATGTTCCAGTTATGTTGCACCGCAGGCATGTCATTCCGTTTGGGCGGCGGCTCGACTATGCTGCTCAAGCGCGCTTCGGGCGTCCGCATCGAGTGTCACGCTGGCGCCGTGTGGGTCTCCGAGTACCGCCGCTTCGATGACAGCGTGCTGCAAGCGGGCGAATCCCTGACCGTGCACAGCGATCGCGACGTCGTCCTCAGCGGCCTGCCGGATGCGCAGGTCGCGCTACTTTCGCAGGGCGGTCAGGCGCAGCGCGCCACGGCCACGCCCCGCTGTGCAGGCCAACCGGAGTTTCAGCCATGACCGCGTCCTTGCCCGATACGCCCCGCATCGAAATGTGGTTCGACTTCGCCAGCCCGTACAGCTATCTGGCGATCGAGCGCATCGACCGTCTTGCGCGCGAGGCCGAGGTCAAGGTGGATTTGCGGCCGTTTCTGCTGGGGCCGATCTTCCAGGCGCAGGGCTGGAACGACACGCCGTTCCGGCTGTTTCCCGGCAAGGGCGCGTACATGATGCGCGACATCGCCCGCCTGGCCGAGAAGTACGGCGTGGTCTACAACCGCCCGCGCCTCTTTCCGCGCATGAGCGTGCTGCCGGCGCGCATCGCGCTGCTGGGCCAGGATGAACCTTGGGGACGCGATTTCTGCGTCGCGGTGTTCCGCGCGAATTTTCAGCACGACCTGGACATTCAGTCCGAAGACGTCGTGCGCGATCTGCTCATTGGCCTGTCGCTGGATGCCGATGCGCTCATCGCCCGGGCCAAGACGGAAACCGCCAAGGAGGCGCTGCGCAAGCAGGTCGACCGTGCACGTGACCTGGGCATCTTCGGCGCACCGACGCTTTTCGTGGAGGGGGAAATGTTCTGGGGCAACGACCGATTGGAAGACGCACTGGCGTGGACGCGCCGCAAAGCGCCGGCCAGCGCGTGGTCACCGCATGCCGGCCTTTAGATAGCCGCGCCAGGCCCGCCGCCGCACCTCGCCGGCCGCACCTAGCCGGGCGCACCTAGCCGGGCGCACCTGGCCGGCTGCACCTGGCCCGCCGCACGGCGACGGCTGCACGACGTCGGCCGCTTCGCCCAATCATCCTTCGCAAGATTTCTCGTCAACGCAACATCAGCAATGAAAAACGCAAGCAGCGCCTATCGCGGTGCGCCCATGCCGGGCGGCCGTTCGTTCACGCAATTCCGCGCCGCCCGCATCCGGCGGGTGTCCTTCCAGTGGAAACAGGCCGAACGCGCCGGCCTTCAGGACGACACCTTGTCCAAGGGCGGCGGCCACGGCAAGCGCGGCTAAGGCGCGCTATCCCTTCGTCACCGGCCCGACGTTCGCCCACTCGTCATCCGAGTACAGCCGAGACCGCAGCAGAAACCGCTTGCCTTCCGCACTGTCCAGCGAAAACGCGCCGCCGCGTCCGGGCACGGCGTCGATGACGAGCTGGGTGTGTTCCCAGTAAGCGAACTGGTCTTCACCGATCCAGAACGGGCAGCCTTCCAGATCGCCCAACAGCACATCCGAGCCGCCCACCATGAACTCGCCCTGGGGATAACACATGGGCGAGCTGCCGTCGCAGCAGCCCCCGGACTGGTGAAACATCAGCGGCCCGTGCTTGGTGCGCAAGGTGTCGATCAGCTGGCGCGCCTCGTCGGTCGCAACCACGCGTGGCGTGTGCTCTGGCATGACGGGATTCCTCTGCAAGCGCGCCGGGCGGACCCGGCGCGCAGGTTGGCCGCGCAAGCGGCTTGGGATGGACAGATCAAGCCAGGCTGATCAGAAGAACCCCAGCTTCTTCGGCGAATAGCTCACCAGCAGGTTCTTCGTCTGCTGATAGTGGTTGAGCATCATCTTGTGGTTCTCACGCCCGATGCCCGATTGCTTGTAGCCGCCGAATGCCGCGTGCGCCGGATAGGCGTGATAGCAGTTGGTCCACACGCGTCCCGCCTTGATCGCGCGTCCCATCCGGTAGCACGTGTTGGCGTCGCGCGACCACACGCCCGCGCCCAGGCCGTACAGCGTGTCGTTGGCCAGCGCCAGCGCATCATCGGCATCCTTGAACGTGGTGACCGCCACGACCGGCCCGAAGATTTCTTCCTGGAACACGCGCATCTTGTTGTGGCCCTTGAACACGGTGGGCTGCACGTAGTAGCCGCCTTCCAGCCCGCCCTGCATCTGCGCGCGCGAGCCGCCCGCCAGCACGTCGGCGCCTTCCTGCTTGCCGATGTCCAGGTAGGACAGGATCTTTTCCAGCTGCTCGGTGGAAGCCTGCGCGCCCAGCATGGTGTCGGCGTCCAGCGGGTTGCCCTGCTTGATCTCGGCCACGCGTTTCAGGGCGCGTTCCATGAACTTGTCGTAGAGCGATTCCTGGATCAGTGCGCGGCTGGGGCACGTGCACACCTCGCCCTGGTTCAGCGCGAACATGACGAAGCCTTCGACGGCCTTGTCCAGGAAATCGTCGTCCTGCGCGGCCACATCCGCAAAGAAGATGTTGGGCGACTTGCCGCCCAGTTCCAGCGTGACCGGGATGATGTTCTGCGACGCGTACTGCATGATCAGCCGCCCGGTGGTGGTTTCACCGGTGAACGCGATCTTGGCAATGCGCTTGCTCGATGCCAAGGGCTTGCCGGCTTCCAGCCCGAAGCCGGTTACCACGTTGACGACGCCCGGCGGCAGGATGTCGCCGATCAGTTCCATCAGCAGCAGAATGCCCAGCGGCGTCTGTTCGGCCGGTTTCAGCACCACGCAATTGCCGGCGGCCAGCGCGGGCGCGAGCTTCCACGCAGCCATCAGAATGGGGAAGTTCCACGGGATGATCTGGCCGACCACGCCCAGCGGTTCATTGAAGTGGTAGGCCACCGTGTCGTGATCGATCTCGGACAGCCCGCCTTCCTGGCTGCGGATGCACGACGCGAAATAGCGGAAGTGGTCGATGGCCAGGGGAATGTCGGCGGCTCGGGCCTCGCGGATGGGCTTGCCGTTGTCCCAGGTTTCCGCCGTGGCCAGGCGTTCGAGGTTGGCTTCCATCACGTCCGCAATCTTCATGAGCATGCGGGCGCGTTCGGCGGCCGGGGTCGAACCCCATTTTGGCGCGGCGCGGTGCGCGGCATCCAGCGCCAATTCGATGTCGCGCTCCTTCGAGCGCGCGTTGCGGCTCAGGGTCTGGCCCGTGACCGGCGTGACGTTGTCGAAGTATTCGCCATCCGCGGGCGACTGCCACTTGCCGTCGATGAAATTGTCGTACTGCGTCCTGAGGTCCAGGCGGGTGCCGTAGGTCTCCGGGGTAACGCGGGTCGCGATATCCATGCTTGTCTCCGTATTGTTGGGATGGTGGCAGTGGGCTGCCTGTCCGGTATCAAGCAAAACGCATGCCAGTCGGGGCATCCCGGCTGGACAGCCCGCCGCACGCGTGCGAAAGTAGTTTTTCGCTTGTTCCATGTCGCAATCCGCGACGGTGTCGCGCAACAGGTGTCGCGCAACGGGTGTCGCAGCACAGGCGTCGCAGAACGCCGGTCCCAGGAGACATACATGGCCTCTCACTCCGGTAGGCAGACGCTGACGCAGGCGCGCCTGCTCTTTAACCAGCAGGGCGCGGTGCCGGGCGGCATGGTTGCCGAACCCATCCTGCGTTCCTGGCGCCGCTGCGCCGACCTGGGCTTCGACATGCGTGGCGTGCGACGCGCCGATCTCATGACGCAGGGCGAACTGCGCGAAGCCCAGCAGCGCAACGAAGCGCTGCGCCGCCTGTCCGAACCCGCCATCGCCTATCTGCGCCGCCAGGCCGGCGGCAGCGGCAACCTCGTCATCCTGTCGGACGCGCAGGGCCTGGTGCTGGACTCGGACGGCGATACGGGATTTGCGCATCGCGCCTCGCGCGTGGCGTTGATGCCGGGCGCGCCGTGGGACGAAGCCGCCGCCGGCACCAACGCCATCGGCACCGCGCTGGTCGAAGGCCGGCCCATCGCCGTGCACGGCGCCGAACACTATTTCGAACCCAACCGCATCCTGACCTGCGCGGCCGTCCCCATCACCGACAGCGAAGGCCGCACGCTCGGCGTGCTTGATCTCTCCAGCCAGGCCCGCGACGTGCGCCCCGATGTGCTGGCACTGGTGCGCGGGGCCGTGGACCGCATCGAACACCAGTTGTTCGAAAGCGCCTATGAACCCTGCACGGTGCTGCGCCTGCATGCCGACCCCGCCGGGCTCGGCCAGCCCGGCGAAGCGCTGCTGGCCTTCCAGGGCGACCTGCTGATCGGCGCCAACCGGCGCGCGCTGCAGGCGCTGGCGCTGGCGGCGACCGCGCTGGGCGTGTACCGCTACGCGGACGTATTCGACGGCGACATCGAACGATGCCCGGACGCGACGGGCAGGGTGCACACACGCACAGGCGCGGTCTATCACGCGCGGCTGCGCATGCCGCGCACGCGCGCACCGCAACCGCCCGCCGCGCCCCTGTCGCGCGCGCCGGGCGCGCTAGCCAGGGCGCCAGCCCCCAGCTTCGATGCCGCGACGCTGGGCGCGCTGGCGCGCGCCGTGCATCTGGCGGACGCCGGCGTGTCGATCCTGCTGCAGGGCGAAACGGGCGTGGGCAAGGAAGTGTTTGCGCGGCAGATCCATGCGCGGGGGCAGCGCGCGGCCGGCCCCTTCGTGGCGGTGAACTGCGCCGCCTTGCCCGAAAGCCTGATCGAATCGGAACTGTTCGGCTACGAAGACGGCGCCTTCACCGGCGCGCGCCGCCAGGGCAGCAAGGGCCTGTTGCGGCAGGCGCATGGCGGCGTGTTGTTCCTGGACGAGATCGGCGATATGCCGCTGCTGCTGCAATCCCGCCTGCTGCGTGTGCTGCAGACGCGCGAGGTCTCGCCATTGGGCGCGGCGCGGCCCGTGCCGGTGGACTTCACCCTGGTGTGCGCCACGCATCGGCCGCTGGCGCACGAAGGCCCGGACGCACCGGTGCGTCCCGACCTGTACTTCCGGATTGCCGAATACACCGTCACGCTCGAGCCCCTGCGCGCGCGGGCAGACCGCCTGGAATTGCTGCGCGAGCTGTGGGCGGCGCAAGGCGCGGGTCCCGCGCTGCCGCCCGCTATTGAAGCCGTGCTTGCGGCATATTCCTGGCCCGGCAATTACCGGCAACTGGCGTCGGTGCTGCGCACGTTGCATGTGCTGGCGGGACCAGCGGGCAGGGTGGATGCGGACATGCTGCCGGCGGAATTGCGCGGTGCAGCGAGCGCCGCGAAGATCGAAGCCATCGCGTCGGGCGTCGACACGTCGGGCGTCGCTACGTCGGGCGTAGCCACCTCGGGCGAAACTACGTCGGGCATCGCCACGCCGGGCGGCGATGCATCGCGCACCGCAACAACGACGCTCGCGCCGGCCGGAGGCTCAGGCGATCTGCACGCCATGACGGACGCCGCCATCCGGGCCGCCTTGGCCGAGCACGGCGGCAGCGTCAGCCGCGCGGCGCGCGCGTTGGGCGTGCACCGCAGCACGGTGTACCGGCGCGGCGCTGCATGGGGCCTGGCTCGGCCGAAATAGCTGTTGGAAGGAGAAACGAGCGAGGGATCAGCCGATTGGCCGATCCCTCGTCTGGCGATGCGCCGCATGACGCATGCGCCGTCCGGCACGGCAAGACGGCAACGCCGCCCGCCGCCGCGGGTTCACCCGATCAGACGCGCCAGTTCCGCGCCAGGATCCTTCGCGCGCATGAAAGCTTCGCCCACCAGGAACGCGTCGACCTTGTGCTCGCGCATCAGCTTCACGTCTTCCGGCTTGAGGATGCCGCTTTCGGTCACGACGCGTTTGCCTGCGGGAATGCGCGGCAGCAGGTCCAGCGTGGTCTGCAAGCTGGTCTCGAACGTGCGCAGGTTGCGGTTGTTGATGCCCAGCAGCGGCGTCTTGAGCGTGAGCGCGACTTCCAGCTCCTTGGCGTCGTGCACTTCGACGAGCACGTCCATGCCCAGCTCGATCGCCAGCGTTTCGTAGTCGCGCAGTTGCGCGGGCGTAAGCGCGGCCACGATCAGCAGCACGCAGTCGGCGCCCATCGCGCGCGCGGCGACGATCTGGTAAGGATCGATCACGAAGTCCTTGCGCAGCACCGGCAGCGCGCACGCGGCCCGCGCCTGGCGCAGGTGGTCGTGCGAACCCTGGAAGAACTGCACGTCGGTCAGCACGGACAGGCAGGCCGCGCCGTGCACGGCGTAGGTGGCCGCGATTTCGGCGGGCGCAAAGCCCTCGCGGATGACGCCCTTGGAGGGCGAGGCTTTCTTGATTTCAGCGATGACGCCGGCCTTGCCTTGCGAGATCTTGTCTTCGATGGCTTGAGCGAAGCCGCGCACGTCCTGGCGCGCCTGCGCTTCGCGCAGGACTTCGGCTTCGCTGCGCATCTGGCGGGCGGCGGCGACTTCCTCGGCCTTGACGGCGAGGATCTTCGCGAGAATATCGTTCATTTCTGGAATGTCCGGGTGTATGCGCAGAATTCTTCCAGCTTGGCTCGCGCCGCGCCGGTGGAAATTAGTTCAAATGCTAGCGCTAAGGCTTCGGGAATGGAATCGGCTTTGTTGCCGGCATAGATGGCGAGCCCGGCGTTCAGGGCGACGATGTCTCTGGCCGCGCCTTCGACATTCTCCAGCGCCTCTATGACAAGCTCGCGCGACTGCTCGCGATTGGACACCTTGATGCTCCGGTTGGACATCATGGATAGCCCGTAGTCCTCGGGATGAATCTCGTACTCGCGGACCACGCCGTCCTTCAGTTCGCCGACCATCGTGGCCCCGCCCAGCGAAGCCTCATCCATGCCGTCCTTGCCGTGCACGACCAGCACGTGGCGCGAACCCAGGCGTTCCAGCACGCGCACCTGGATGCCGACGAGGTCGGGGTGGAAGACGCCCATCAACTGGTTGGCGGCGCCGGCCGGGTTGGTCAGGGGACCCAGGATGTTGAAGATCGTGCGCACGGCCAGTTCCTTGCGGACGGCGGCCACGTTCTTCATCGCGCCGTGGTGGGCGGGCGCAAACATGAAACCGATGCCGGTCTCCTGGATGCATTCGGCCACCTGCTCGGGCGTCAGCACCAGGTTGGCGCCCAGCGCCTCCAGCACGTCGGCGCTGCCGCTGGACGACGAGGCGCTGCGGTTGCCGTGCTTGGCGATCGGCACGCCGGCCGCGGCTGCGACGAACATCGCAGTTGTGGAAATGTTGAACGTGTGGCTGCCGTCGCCGCCCGTGCCGCACATGTCCAGCAGGTCGTTCGGATTGGGCGTGACCACGGGCGTGGCGAACTCGCGCATGACCTGCGCCGCGGCGGTGATCTCGCCCACGGTTTCCTTTTTGACGCGCAGGCCCATCAACAGCGCGCTGGCGATCTGCGGCGACATCTCGCCGCGCATCAGCATGCGCATCAGGTGCAGCATTTCGTCGTGGAAAATTTCGCGGTGTTCGATGCAGCGCGTCAGCGCTTCGGAGGGGGAAATCGTCACGGTGCGTCCTTTCAGGCGAGGTTCAGGAAATTGCGCAGCAGGGCGTGGCCGTGCTCACTCAGTACGGATTCGGGGTGGAACTGTACCCCGTATAGCGGCAGGGTCTTGTGCCGCACACCCATGATGTCGCCATCCGGCGCCGTCGCGGTGACCGCCAGGCAGTCCGGCAGGGTGGCCGGATCGATGGTCAGCGAGTTGTAGCGGATGACAGTGTACGGCGTCGGCAGGCCTTCAAAGATGTCAGTGCCCGTGTGCGACAGCTGGATCGTCTTGCCGTGCATGATCTGCTGCGCGCGCACGATGTCGCCGCCGAAGGCCGCGCCGATGGCCTGGTGGCCCAGGCACACGCCCAGGATGGGCTTCTTGCCGGCGTACGCCTGGATCAGCGGCACCGAGATGCCGGCCTCGGCCGGCGAGCACGGGCCGGGCGACACGCAGATCTGGTCGGGATTGAGCGCAGCCACTTCTTCAAGCGTGATCTGGTCGTTGCGCGCCACGCGCACGTCCACGCCCAGCTCGCCAAAGTACTGCACCAGGTTGTAGGTAAAGGAATCGTAGTTGTCGATCATCAACAGCATTTTTTTCTCCTCTGGGCCGTTCTGCGGCCCGGACGGTGTCAGTTTGGCCGGGGCCTCAGATGGGTTCGTCCAGGCCGTGCTGCACCTGCTCGGCCGCGCGCAGCACGGCGCGCGCTTTGGCTTCGGTCTCGGCCCATTCGGCTTCAGGGTTCGAATCGGCCACGATGCCGGCGGCCGCCTGCACGTACAGCGTGCCGTCCTTGATGACGCCGGTGCGGATGGCAATGGCCACGTCCATCTCGCCGCCGTAGCTCAGGTAGCCGGCCGCGCCGCCGTAGATGCCGCGGCGCACGGGTTCCAATTCGTCGATGATCTTCATGGCCTCGACCTTGGGCGCGCCGGTCAGCGTACCGGCCGGGAACGAGGCGCGCAGCACATCCATGCTGCTCATGCCGGGATTCAGGGTGCCGGTCACGTTGGACACCAGGTGCATCACGTGCGAGTAGCGCTCGATCACCATGGTGTCGCTGACCTTTACCGAGCCCACCTGCGCGACGCGGCCCACATCGTTGCGCGCCAGGTCGATCAGCATGACGTGTTCGGCGATCTCCTTCGGGTCGGCCTTCAGTTCGGCCGCCAGCGCCGCGTCTTCCTCGGGCGTGCCGCCACGCTTGCGGGTGCCGGCCAGCGGACGAATCGTGATCTGCGACTTCGGCTCGCCGTTTTCCACGGTGCGTTCCTGGCGCACCAGGATCTCGGGCGATGCGCCCACCACCTGGAAATCACCGAAGTTCCAGAAGTACATGTAGGGGGAGGGATTGAGCGACCGCAGGGCGCGGTAAAGGGAGAGGGGCGAATCGCGGAAGGGCTTGGCGATGACCTGGCCGATCTGCACCTGCATCAGGTCGCCGGCGGCGATATGTTCCTTGGCGCGCAGCACGGCCGCCAGGTAGTCCTCTTTCTTGAAATCGCGCCGTTCCTCGGTCTGCATGCTGGCGTGGCTGTACGGAATTTCCACGGGGCGGCGCAGGCGGGCGCGCAGGTCGGTCAGGCGCTGCTGTGCGCGGCTGTAGGCCTCGGGCTGGCTGGGGTCGGCATAGACCATCAGGTAGATACGGCCGGCCAGGTTGTCGACGATGACCAGTTCGTCCACGTGCATCAGCATCAGGTCGGGCGTGCCGCCTTCCATGCCGGCCGGGAACGGCTTGACGGCGGGGCCCAGGCACGGCTCGATGTGGCGCACGGTGTCGTAGCCGAAGTAACCGGCCAGACCGCCGCAGAAGCGCGGCATGCCCGGACGCAGCGCGACCTTGAAGCGGCTCTGGTATTGCTCGATGAAGGTCAGCGGATCGCCGTCGTGCGTCTCGGCGACCTTGCCGTCGTGCAGCACTTCGGTGCGCGTGCCGCTGGCGCGGATCACGGTGCGCGCCGGCAGGCCGATGAACGAGTAGCGGCCGAAGCGCTCGCCGCCCACCACGGATTCCATCAGGCAGGTCATGCGGCCGGCCAGGGGACCGGAGTGCGCCAGTTTCAGGTAGATGCCAAGCGGGGTGTCCAGGTCGGCGTAGGTCTCGGCCACCAGCGGAATGCGGTTGTAGCCTTGTGCCGCAAGGGCCTTGAATTCGATTTCGGTCATGTCGGGTCTCGTAAGCGGTGTCTGCTTTCGGACCGGGCACGCAACAAAAAACCCGGTCCAGTTGACTGGTTCCGGGTTGGGCGCTGTTTACACAGTGTCGGCTCTAGGCGGCAAGGTCGCGTCTAGGGCCGGGAAGGGGAATCATCGCCACCCGGAAGACAAACGCCACCAACGCCACGAGGCGCCGAGCATTTGGTTCTGGATGGAAACGTTCATTTAGCGGTTCGGTAATGAAGTACGCGGAAGTGATGCGCGGTAGTGAATTCTTGCCTGGGTTGCGACGTGCATTAAGCGGGGACTTTTGCGGCGTTCTGGTTTTGATTCCAGAGCGCGACCCACTGTGCGGCGTCAACAAGCGTGTCAACTATACCATCGACATCCAGCTCGCGCACGTCACGTCCTTCGTTGTAGCCATATGGCACCACCAGGACCTGCGTGCCGGCGCTGCGGCCCGCCTGCGCGTCATTGATGGAATCGCCGATCGTCACGGCCTCGTTCACGCCCACGCCCATCAGGTCGCACGCATGGTGGATCTGGTCGGGATCGGGCTTGCGGCGCTCGCAGGTGTCGCCGCACACCACGGCCTCGAAAAAGCCCGCCAGCCCCGTGCGCTGCAAGAGCGGCAAGGTGAATTCCGTGGGCTTGTTGGTGACCACGGCCAGCTTCAGGCCCTGGTCGCGCATGAGTTTCAGGCCTTCGATCACGCCCGGGTAGACCTGCGCGCGCTCGCCGTTGACCAGGTGGTAGTGGCGGTAGAAAGCCTCGCGGGCGCGCTGGAATTCGTCGGGCGCCGGGTCGGCGGCATCGAGCGAACCGGCCAGGCTGCGCCGCACCAGGTTGTCCACGCCCTTGCCGACGAACGTGGCGACCACGTCCTCGCGCAGCGCGATCATGCCAAGTTCAACACGCATGGCGTTGGCGGCAAAGGCCAGATCGGGAATGGAGTCGAGCAGGGTACCGTCCAGGTCCAGCAGCGCGGCGCGAAAAGCGGTCATGTCGGGTTCCTTAGACAGCGGTGGTTTCGCCGATGGCGATCTGGTCGCGCATGGCCTTGATGATGCCGGCGTAATCCGGCTTGCCGAAGATGGCCGAGCCGGCCACGAACGTGTCCGCGCCCGCGGCGCGGATCTCGGCGATGTTGTCGATCTTGACGCCGCCGTCCACCTGCAGAACGATCTCCTGGCCGCCGGCCTGCATCCACGCATCGATGCGGGCGCGGGCCTCGCGCAGCTTGGTCAGCGCCGCCGGAATGAAGCTCTGGCCGCCAAAGCCCGGGTTCACCGACATGATGAGCACCAGGTCGATCTTGTCCATGACGTAGTCCATGTAGGACAGCGGCGTGGCGGGATTGAAGACCAGACCGGCCTTGCAGCCGCTTTCGCGGATCAGGGACAGCGTGCGGTCCACGTGGGCGCTGGCGTCGGGGTGGAAGCTGATGTAGTCGGCGCCGGCCTTGGCGAACTGCGGCACCAGCGCGTCCACGGGCTCGACCATCAGGTGCACGTCGATCGGCACCTCGACGTGGGGGCGGATCGCGGCACAGACCATCGGGCCGATCGTCAGGTTGGGGACATAGTGGTTGTCCATCACGTCCACGTGGATCCAGTCAGCGCCGGCGGCGACGACGTTGCGGACTTCCTCGCCCAGCCGGGCGAAGTCAGCCGACAGGATGCTGGGAGTAATGCGGGTGGAGGCCGTTTGCTTGGACATGATGTTCGGGGTCGGGGAGGGCATAATGTGCCATTATTGCAGTTTGAGGCGCCGCAGCGGGTATGCCCCGGCTGGCGCGCCTGAAATTCCGTCTTTCAAGCGTGGGCGCCCATGTTCCGCCGCCCGCGTGCAGCCACACAGGGAAGGACTGTGAAACCTTACGACCTGAGCGTCTCTGTCTCTCCGCGCTTCGTGCCCGAACAGTCCGACCCCGGCGAACAGCAATTCGTGTTCGCCTACACCGTCCGCATCACCAATACCGGCGAACATCCCGCGCAGGTGATCAGCCGCCACTGGATCATCACCGACGGCAACCAGCGCGTGCAGGAAGTGCGCGGCCTGGGCATCGTGGGGCAGCAGCCCCTCCTGGCCCCGGGCGAGACCTTCGAATACACCAGCGGCTGTCCCCTGCCCACGCCGGTGGGCACGATGCGCGGCATCTACCACTGCGTCGGCGAGAACGGCATTCCGTTCGAAGTGCCGATCACCGAATTCGTCCTGGCCATGCCGCGCACCTTGCACTGAGTATGGTCCGGCCTTCCGTTGCACGTTTTTCCCTCTGCACATGAAGCGCATTCTTAGCCTGTCCGTGCTGTCGATCCTGCTGGCGGCATGTTCCACCCCCTCGGATATTCCCCCTGAATCCGGCCTGCCCGCCACGCCCGGCGCGCGTCCGCCCGCAGCGGACGGCCCGCTCGTCGTGCCGCCGCTGGGCTCGCTGCCCGACACCGCGCCGCGCGCGCTGGCTGGCAAGCTGAAGCCAGCCAACTGGTCCGAGCTGCCCGGCTGGAGCGCCGACGATCTATCCCAGTTCTGGCCCCTGTTCCTGCGCAACTGCAAGGGGCTGATGCGGCCCACCAGCGGAAACCTGGCCGCGCCCGCGCGTGCCACGCCGCGCGCCTGGCAGCCGGTCTGCGCCGCGGCCATCGACCCGGCCCGCGCGCCCGCCGCCGGCGACGCCGAAGGCGTGCGCCGCTTCCTGCAGACCTACCTGCAACCGTGGCGCCTGAATGCGGCCGACGGCAAGCCGGCCACCAATACGGTGACGGGCTACTACGAACCCCTGGTGCGCGGCTCGCGCCGCCAGGGCGGTGTCTACCAATGGCCGCTGTACGCGGTGCCCGCCGACCTGCTGACGATCGACCTGGGTTCCATCTACCCCGACCTGGCCGGCAAGCGTGTGCGCGGCAAGCTCGACGGCAAGCGCGTCGTGCCGTACGACACGCGCGCCGCCATCGAATCGTCGTCCGGCCGCCGCCCGCCCGTGGTGGTCTGGGTGGACGACCCCGTGGACAACTTCTTCCTGCAGGTCCAGGGCTCCGGGCGCGTGCAGCTGACCGACGGTCCCGACGCCGGCAAGACCATCCGCGTCGCCTACGCCGACCACAACGGCCAGCCCTATGTGTCCATCGGCCGCTGGCTGATCGACCGCGGCGAACTCACCGCCGACCAGGCGTCCATGCAGAACATCCGGGCCTGGGCGCAGCGCAATCCCAAGCGTGTCCAGGAAATGCTCAACGCCAATCCGGCCGTGGTGTTCTTCCGCGAAGAGGCGGTCGTGGATCCTGAACAAGGCCCCAAGGGCGCTTATGCCATCCCGCTGGCGCCGCGGCGCTCGGTGGCGGTGGACGCGACCTTCGTGCCGCTCGGCACGCCGCTGTTCCTGTCCACCACCTATCCCGCGTCGGACCGGCCCTTGCAGCGCCTGGTGTTCGCCCAGGACACCGGCACCGCCATCCGGGGCGCGGCCCGCGCCGACTTCTACTGGGGTTACGGCGAAGAAGCCGGCCAGCAGGCCGGCCGCATGAAGCAACGCGGCCAGATGTGGCTGCTGTGGCCCAAACAGGCCGGGGAGCCTTCCGCACGATGAGCCATCAGATCGTAGTTTGCGGGGCCGGCATCGTCGGCCTGTCCACCGCCCTGGCGCTGGCCCGCCGCGGCCAGCGTGTGGCCGTCCTGGCGCCGCGCGCCGCCGTGCCGCCCGCCGATCCCAACCGCTATCACCCCCGCGTCTACGCCATTTCGCCGGCCAGCCAGCGCTTCCTGGCCGACATCGGCGTGTGGGATGCCATGCCCGCGTCGCGGCTGATGGCCGTGCAGGCCATGGAAATCCACGGCGACGCGGACGGCCAGGTCAACCTCAATGCCTGGCAGGCCGCGCTGCCGCAACTGGCCTGGATCGTCGAATCCGGCGAGATCGAGCGCGTCCTGATCCAGGCCGTGCGCATGTTCGGCATCGCCTGGCTGGAAGACCGCTGCACCGGCTACCAGAACGGCGCTGTCGACACCGAAAGCGGCGCGCGCATCCAGGCCGAACTCTTCGTCGGCGCCGACGGCGCGGCTTCGCCGCTGCGCGAGGCGGCCGGGATGAAGCACGAAGCCCAGTCCTACAACGACACCGGACTCGTCGTGCATCTGGACTCGGAACTGCCGCACCAGGGCACCGCGATCCAATGGTTCCGCGACGACGGCGTGCTGGCGCTGCTGCCGCTGCCCGATACCGCGGACGGCCCCCAGGTTTCGATGGTGTGGTCCATGCGCAGCGAGCTGGCCCAGCAACTGCTGGACCTGCCGCAGGAAGCGCAGACCGCCCGCCTGGAGGCGCTGCTGGCCGAGGCTGCCGAAGGGCGGCTGGGCCGCCTGAAGGTCCGCAGCAAGCTGCACGGTTTTCCGCTGACGCTGGAGCGCGCCCAGATGGTGGCGCCCGGCATCGCGCTGGCCGGAGACGCCGCGCACCGCCTGCACCCGCTGGCGGGACAGGGCCTGAACCTGGGGCTGGGCGACGTCGAGGCGCTGGCCCGCATCGTCGCCGAGCGCGAACCCTACCGGCAGGCCGGCGACCTGCGCGTGCTGCACCGCTACCAGCGGGCGCGCGCCGAACCGGTCCTGGCCATGCGGCTGGCGACCGACGGGCTGCACAAGCTGTTCGGATCGAAGGCGACGCCGCTCGTCTGGCTGCGCAACGCCGGCATGCACTGGGTCGAGGGCGCGCCGCTGATCAAGCGCCGGCTGATCGCGGGGGCGTCGGCCAATTAGGACTGACCCGGCCCCGTCTGATACGGATCCGCCCACCCGCCGCCTGCCGCGGCCGCCCGACCCGGATCGGTTACGCTTTCCGGCTGAGCACACGACTGACAAGACCAGGAGTACCGATGAAATTCCGCATTCCCGCCACGCTGGCGGCCTGTTTCCTCGCCGCGGGTATCGGCTTGTCCGCCACGGCCCATGCGCAGGGCGCAAAATCCGTCTCCACACAGTCCGTGGGGCAGGCGGCCAAGGGCGAAAAAAGCGTCTCCACCACCGAACTCGATCCGCAGTCGGCCGCCGTCAAGGAACGCTTTCAGCAACGCTTTTCCGGCATGAACGTCACGACCGTGCGCCGCACGCCTTATGGCCTGTTTGAAGTGCAGCTCGGCATGGACCTGATCTACACCGACGAAGGCGTGACGTGGGTCATGGAAGGACCGCTGATCGACGCCGCGACGCGCCGCGACGTCACCCGCGAATCCCAGGAAAAGCTCAGCGCCGTCACGTTCGACCAGCTGCCGCTGGACCTGGCGATCAAGCAGGTCAAGGGCGACGGCTCGCGCAAGGTCGCGATCTTCGAAGATCCCAACTGCGGCTATTGCAAGCAGTTGCGCAAGACGCTCGAAGATGTGGACAACCTGACCGTCTACACCTTCCTCTACCCCATCCTGTCGCCGGATTCCAAGGTCAAGGTGCGCAATGTCTGGTGCGCCAAGGACCAGGGCAAGACCTGGGACGACTGGATGCTGCGCGGCAAGACGCCGCCCAACGCCAATTGCGACGTGCCCGAAGACAAGCTTTTGGAGCTTGGCCAGCAGCTGATGGTGCGCGGCACGCCGACGCTGTTCTTTGCCGACGGCTCGCGCATCAGCGGCGCGCTGCCGCTGGACCAGCTCAAGGCCCGTTTGAACTGACCGGCGCGCGTCGCGCCGGCCCGGGAAAGGGGGGCGCGGCAAGCGCCATCCCTCCCGGAGACAAGACTTGAAAATCGCAATACTCGACGATTACCACGACGTAGCCCGGCGCTATGCGGACTGGACCTCGCTGGGCGGTGACGCCGAGGTGCAGATCTTCAACAACTTCATTCCCGACGACCAGGTCGAGGCCTCGCTCGAGCCCTTCGACGTGATCGTCGCCATGCGCGAGCGCACGCCATTTCCCGCCGAGCGCATCCGCGCCCTGCCCAAACTGCGCCTCCTGGTCACCACCGGCATGCGCAACAACGCCATCGACATGCAGGCCTGCGCTGAGCAGGGCATCGTCGTGTCCGGCGCGCCCGGCAGTGCCGACGCCAACACCGCCACGGCGGAACTGGCCTGGGCGCACATCCTGGGTCTCTTCAAGCACCTGCCCGCCGAAGACGCCGCCATGCGCCGCGGCATGTGGCAGACGGCCATGCCCGAGCCGCTGGCCGGCAAGCGCCTGGGCGTGGTGGGCCTGGGCAAGCTGGGCGCCGCGGTGGCCAAGGTGGGTCTGGCCTTCGGCATGGACGTGGTGGCCTGGAGCCCCAACCTGACCGACGAGCGCGCCGAGGCCGCCGGCGTCACGCGCGTGGACAAGCACGAACTCTTTTCCACGTCCGACGTGGTGAGCCTGCACCTGATTCTGTCCGATCGCAGCCGCAACGTGGTCGACGCCACCGCGCTGGCCGCGATGAAACCGACCGCATATTTGGTCAATACCTCGCGCGCCGGACTCGTCGATCAGGAAGCGCTGATGGACGCGCTGGTGAAGTTCCGCATCGCGGGCGCAGGGCTGGATGTGTATCCCGAAGAGCCGCTGTCGCCCACCGACAGCGTGCGCGACCTGGACAACGTGATCCTGACCCCGCACCTGGGTTACGTCAGCCGCGAAAACTTCGAGGCCTTCTACCAGAACTGCCTGGAAGCCGTGAAGGCGTGGGCAGCGGGCTCGCCGATCCGGGTGTTGAACGCCTGATTGCGCCCGAGCAAAAAAATGGGGCTGCCTATCGCAGCCCCATTTTCATTTGGGATGGTCGCGTTGCACGCGGCGCATCACCCGCGCGAGAACACCACTTTCTTCTCGACGATCGCGCCCGGCTCCAACGCCGGCGGCGTATCGCCGCACGCATCGTCCGACTCGTCCGTGGGATCGACCGTATCAAACGCCGTGTCGCCGTTGGCATCTGGCACGCCCGTGGGCTTCAAGCCGACGAAATCGAACAGGTCGCGGTCCATCAGATGCGAAGGCACCACCCGCGACAGCGCATTGAACACGTTCCACGACCGGCCCGGGTGCTGCTTGTCCCATTCCTTGATCATGCGGCCCACTTCCTTGCGCTTCAGGTTCTCTTGCGAACCGCAGAGATTGCACGGAATGATCGGGAACTGCTTGAGTTCGGCGTAGGCGATCAGGTCGGACTCGACAACGTACGCGAGCGGGCGGATCACCGTGTGGCGGCCGTCGTCGGACACCAGCTTGGGCGGCATGCCCTTGGCCTTGCCGCCATAGAACAGGTTCAGGAAGAACGTGGCCAGGATGTCGTCGCGATGATGGCCCAGCGCGATCTTCGTGGCGCCCAGTTCCGATGCGACGCGGTACAGAATGCCGCGACGCAGCCGCGAACAGAGCGAGCACATCGTCTTGCCCTCTTCCAGCACGCGCGTCACGATCGAATACGTGTCCTGCGTCTCGATGTGGAACGGAACACCCAGTTCCTTCAGGTACTGCGGCAGGATGTGGTCGGGAAAGCCCGGCTGCTTCTGGTCCAGGTTCACCGCGATCAGTTCAAACTTGAACGGCGCGCGCTTCTGAAGCTGCAGCAGGATGTCCAGCATGGCATAGGAATCCTTGCCGCCGGACAGGCAGACCATCACGCGGTCGCCTTCCTCGATCATGTTGTAGTCGGACAAGGCGCGCGTGGTCTCGCGCGCCAGCCGCTTGGTCAGCTTGTTGCCTTCGTGGCGTGCCTTTTCGTCGGCGGGCGTGCGAAATTGCACGCCGGGGGGAGCGATATCGTTCATGTCAGCGATTGATCTGGATTTCCACGCCCACCGCCGCACAGTCGGAGAAGGCCATGGGCTTGCTGATGCGCAGGCGCAGCGCGCGGATTTCCTGGAAGTCCGCCAGGAGGCGCGCCGCCACTTGTTCGGACAGGGTTTCGATCAGGTTCACATGCGCCTGCGTGCATTCCTCGACGATGGCCTCGCGCAGCCGGCGGTAGTCCAGCACGCTGTGGATATCGTGGTCGTCCACCGAACGCTGGATGTCGACGTCGAATTCGGCATCGACGTGCAGGGGCTGGGTGGCGCGGCGCTCGTGTTCGAGGATGCCGATGCGGGCGTCGAGCGCAAGGCCGGAAAGAATGATGCGGCGAGTGGGCATGATGAAAACCTGGGTGGAATAGCCCGAATTGTAAGGCGACGGCGGATGGGGGGACGCGCTGGCTACAATTCGGCCATGTCCGGGCGCCCGCGAGGCGCCGGCGCAGTCAATAAGGGGTGAAATGCAACAGATGCACGATTCGGTCATTGTAGGCGGCGGCCCGGCCGGCGCCTCCTGCGCCCTCTGGCTGGCCCGCCTGGGCCTGTCGCCGCTGCTGGTCGAGGCCAGCGCCCGTCTGGGCGGGCTGGGCAATGACAACCCGTTCGCCGACGACTGGATCGCCGTCTTGCCGGGCGTGACCGGCCAGCAGGTGGCCGCCAACATCGACACCAGCGTGCGCGCCGCCGATGTGCCGGTACGGCTGGAAACCCGCGTCACCGGCGTGCGGCCCTGCAAGGGCGGCATCGAGGCCACGCTCGCCGGTCCGGACGGCCAGGAAACCCTGGCCCGCGCCCGCACTCTGGTCATCGCCTCGGGCGTGCGCGCCAAGGGACTGCCCGACCACCCGCCGGGTGCGTCCTGGCCGGGCGTGCTGATCGGCCCCGGCTCACCCATCGTGGCGCAGGACTATTCCGGCCTGTCAGTCGCGGTGCTGGGCGGGGGCGACAACGCCTTCGAAAACTACGTCTACGTGCGCAACCGCGGCGCGCGCAATGTCCATCTCTACGCCCGCAGCGTGCGCGCCCAACAGCAATGGGTGACGCGCGCCGGTACCGAAGGCGTGCACATCGGACCCTACAAGGTCGACCCGGCCACCCGCAGCGTGGACGGCCGGCAGTACGACCTGATCCTGGTCTTTTACGGCTGGGAACCACAGGCCGCGTTTGCCGACGACCTGAGGCTCGCGCGCGACGAGCGCGGCTACATCCGCACTGACTTCGCCACCGCCGAGACCAGCGTGCCCGACATCTACGCCATCGGCGAGGTCGCGCACCGCATGCACCCCTGCGTGGTGACGTCGATGGCGGATGGCGTGGTCGCGGCCAAGGCCATCCAGCGGCGCTGGGAGCGCGCGGGGGCGTAACACCCAGTGCCCGGCTGCCGGCCCTGAACACGCCGGCCGGCCGCCGCAGCGTTGGCCGGCACGGCCATCGTGGCGCCTGCGGCAGTGAAACCGCGTCGGCCAGAATGCGTACTTCAGCCCAGGCGAACCCACACCTCCGGATTCCGGAATAGGCAATTGCCACCCCCGCGCCCACACTCGTGCTCACGAGTTGACCAATCAATGGTCACGCAGGGAGACAAGCATGATGTGTGCGCATCGCTGGCTGGCAGCCGGCGCGATGGCCATCGCCATCGCGAGCCCGGCGCAGGCGGCCTGGCCTGAACGGCCCATCACCCTCATCATCCCGGCCGCGCCGGGCGGCACCACGGACATCTCGGCGCGCCTCATCGCCGACAAGCTGGCCGCCAAGCTCGGCCAGCAGGTCATCGTCGAGAACCGCGCCGGCGCCGCGGGCATCATCGGCGCGCAGGCGCTGGCGCGCGCCAAGCCCGACGGCTACACGCTGCTGATGGGCAACATCGGCCCCAACGCCATCAACTACGCGCTTTACAAGACGCTGCCCTATAAGCCCGCCGACTTCGCGCCGGTGACGCTCGTGATTTCGGTGCCCAACGTCCTCGTCGTCAACGAAGCCTCGCCCGCCCGCAGCGTGGCCGATCTGCTGGCGCAGGTCAGGCAGGATCCTTCCAAGGTTTCCTTCGGCAGTTCCGGCGCGGGCCAGTCGCCGCACCTGTCCGCCGAAATGTTCAAGCAGCGCGCCGGCATCCCCGGCACGCACGTCGCCTACAAGGGCGCCGGCCCCGCCGTGGCCGCGCTGCTCGGCCAGCAGTTCACCTTCATGATCGACAACCTGCCCAGCTCCATGCCGTACATCCAGGCCGGCAAGCTGCGCGCGCTGGCCGTCACCAGCGACAAGCGCCTCGCCGAATTGCCGAACGTGCCGACCATGGCCGAGGCCGGCGTGAAGGACATGGTGGTCACCGCGTGGTTCGGCCTGGTCGCGCCCGCGGGCACGCCGCAAGACGCCGTCGACAAACTCTACGCCGCCACGCGCGACGTGGTGCGCAGCCCCGAGATCAGCGAACGCTTCAAGGCCATGGGCGGCCAGGCGGGCGGCAACACGCCCGCGGAGTTCGCGGCCTTCATCGACCAGGAACGCGTCCGCTGGAAAAGCATCGTGGACGCCGCGGGTCTCGTGCAGGAGCAATAGGTGATCGACAAGATTCAGGAATCCATGGCGCAGGCCGTGGCCGTCATTCCCGATGGCGCATCCGTGCTGGTGGGCGGCTTCGGCGAAGCCGGCGTGCCCTACGAACTGCTGCACTGCCTGGCCGAACTGGACCGGCGCAACCTCACCATCATCTCCAACAACGCCGGCACCTTCGAACGCGGCATCGCCGCGCTGCTGGTGCGCAAGCAGGTCCGCAAGATCATCTGTTCGCACCCGCGCCCACCCAACTCCGAGGCTTTCGCCCGCGCCTACCGCGCAGGCGAGGTCGAACTGGAATGCGTGCCCCAAGGCACCCTGGCAGAACGGCTGCGCGCCGCCGGCGCGGGACTCGGTCCGTTCTACACGCCCACCGGCTACGGCACCGAACTGGCCGAGGGACGGCGCCAGGAGGTCATCGACGGTATCGGCTACGTGCTCGAGCAGCCCCTGCGCGCCGACTACGCCCTCATCCGCGCGCACCTGGGCGACCGCTGGGGCAACCTCATGTACCGCCACGCCGCGCGCAACTTCAATCCCGTCATGTGCATGGCAGCCGGACACGCCATCGCGCAGGTCGACGAGATCGTGCCGCTGGGCGCGCTGGTGCCCGAGCAGATCATGACGCAGGGCATCTTCGTGAAATCCGTCGTGCGCGTGGAGGCCTGACATGCAAGACATCATCGGCCTGACCCGCCAGCAGATCGCCCAGCTTCTGGCCAGCGACATTCCCGATGGCGCCATCGTCAACCTCGGGATCGGCATGCCGACCCTGGTCGGCGACTACTTGCCCAGCGGCCGCGAAATCCTGCTGCACAGCGAAAACGGCATTCTCGGCATGGGCCCCGCCGCCACCGGCAACGACATCGACCCCGACCTCATCAACGCCAGCCGCCAGCCCATCACCTTGCTGCAAGGCGCGTCCATCACCGAACACACGATCTCTTTCGCCATGATGCGCGGCGGCCACCTGGACTACGCGGTCCTGGGCGCCTTCCAGGTGTCCGAGCGCGGCGACCTCGCCAACTGGAAAACCGACGCCACGAACGCCATCCCCGCCGTCGGCGGCGCCATGGACCTGGCCGTTGGCGCCAAGCAGGTCCTGGTCACCATGGAACACCGCGGCCGCGACGGCACGCCCAAGATCCTGCGGCAATGCACCTATCCGCTCACCGGCAAAGGCGTGGTGTCGCGCATCTATACGGACCTTGCCGTCATCGACGTCATGCCCGTGGGTTTGGAGGTGCACGCGATGAAGGCGGGCGTGACCGAAGACTTCCTGCGGTCGGTCACCGACGCGCCGTTGCACTTTCCACAATCGCCGCGAACGATCGTCGTGGATGGCACGGGCGTGCCGCGATACGCGCAATCGACCCGCTGACGCAGCCGCGCCGCGACACACGTAAGCGGGATTCTGCGCGGGGCGCGTCGCGATGTGCGTAAGCGACCGGCTTGCGCAGCCACGCCGAGATGTGCGCAAACGACTGGCAGGCGCAGCCGTTCCTGCCGCCCTGATGATGACCCACGTCCGCCCCGCGCTGGGCAAAGGAGCTACCGATGATCCGTTCAATCCTGGCAGCCGCGTCGGCAAGCGTGCTGTGTCTAGGCGCCAGCGCCGTCGCGCACGCCGCGCCAACCTATCCGGACAAGCCCATCACCTTGCTGATCCCGTACCCGCCGGGCGGCAGCGCAGACATGCTCGCGCGCCCGCTGGGCGCAGAACTCCAGAAGAAGTGGGGCCAACCGGTCGTCCTCGAATACAAACCCGGCGCAGGCGGCGCCATCGCCTCCGCCCAACTCGCCCGCGCCAAGCCCGACGGCTACACGCTCCTGATGGTGCTGGCCGCCCACACCATCAACCCCAGCCTCTATCCCTCGCTGCCCTACGACACCCGCAAGGACTTCGCGCCAGTCTCCCTCGTCGCCACACTGCCCATGCTCGTCGCCGCCCCGCTCGCCACACCCGCCAACACCGTCAGCGAACTGATCGCCTACGGCAAGGCCAACCCCGGCAAGCTGAGCTTCGCGTCCGCCGGCAACGGCAACACCAGCCACCTGGCCGCCGAGATGTTCAAGAACCAGACCGGCGCCGACATGATGCACGTGCCGTACAAAGGCAGCGGTCCTGCGGTCGTTGCGCTGCTCGGCGGCGAAGTGTCCTTGATGTTCGACAGCATCTCGACCTCGCTGCCGCAAGTGCAGGCCGGCAAATTGAAAGCAATCGCCGTCACCGGCGAACACCGCTCTCCGCTTCTGCCCGACGTCCCCACCGTCGCAGAAACCGTTCCCAACTTCGTCGTCAACGGCTGGTACGGGATATTGGCGCCGGCGGGCACGCCGGGGGCGGTGGTTGATGCAGTCAGCAAGGGAATTGCGGAGGCGGTGGCGGTGCCTGCGTTGAAGGGGCAGTTGGCGGGATATGGATATGAGGTGGTGGGGTCTACGCCTGGGGAGTTTGGGGCGCATATCGAGCGGGAGTTGGGGACTTGGAAGAGGGCGGTTGAGGTGTCTGGGGCTAAGGTGAATTGAAGGGTTGTCTCGGCTTGGGAAGGCTGAGTTAGGTGTCTGATAGCGGCCTTCGTGGCGATAGTCTTCGTAGGTCGCCCGACGCCGTGGTCACCGGGGAGGCGATCGCCCACGATTGCGGTCCGGAGCCTTCGCTCCGGACTTCGCGTTCGTCATCTTCGTCCGCCTTCGGCTCCCTTCAGATTCCCTCGTGCTGATCGACGCGCCCCGCACCCCGCGCC
>NZ_DGMA01000051.1:0-52613 GCF_002388205.1 Achromobacter sp. UBA4530
GGCAGCCCGGCGCCTTGCGGCCAGCCCGCTCCTTGCGGTAACCCGGCGCCTTGCGGCAATCCTGCCGTGCCGGCCTCCGGCACGAAGCCCGGCGTTTGCATCGAGGCTTGCGGCAGGGACGTCGCGGCGGCGGACGAAACATCGGTTGCCGGCAGCATCGTCGCTTCGCTCATGACGGCGTCCGGCGCGGAGGCCGAGGGCGCATGCGGCGCGAATGTGCCTGTCGAGGGCATCGCGGCAGCGGCGCCGCCTTGTGCCGGCGCGGACACGGCCGCCGAATAGTCTCCGCTCATGGCGCCGCTGGCGGATATTCCGGACGCGGCGCTGCCGGAAGGCGAAGCCATGGAGGGAAGATCCGAAGCGCCGGGCAGGCCGCCTTCCACCGTGGATGCGGAGGTCAGCGGGCCGGCATGGCCGGCTGCCGACGCCGTTGTGCCAAGCAGGCTGCCCGCGCCCGCGGCCAATGAGGCGAGCAGGGCCGCATTCGGCAGCGCCGTGGTGCTCGCCGTGTTGTCGCGGTGAGAACCGGATTGCGCGTTGCCGGTCTTGGCGTCGTGGGAAGCGTGCGGGAGCGTGGCTGAGCCGTCCGCTGCCTGTGCGCGCGCGGACGGCGCGGCGGTCGCGTTGGACTGTCCCGAACGGCCTGCGCCAAGCAGGGCCAGCGCGGACAGCGCGGCTGTTTTCGATTCGGAATGCCGATCGTGCGCGGCGGGCGTTGCCTCGCCGTGTGTCGGCGTTCCGTATTGGTCGGGGTTCTCAATGGAGGCAGCGGAGCTGGTCGCGGCGCTGCGCGGTTCATCGGCGGTGTGGGCTTCATCGGCACGACGGCTGACGCCTTCGCTGTCGGCTTGCGACGACGCTTGTGCCGACATCGCGTGGGCCAATGTCGCCAGCATGCCAGCAGACGCGATCGGTGCGCTGGTTTGGCGGGCGCCCGAAGACGCGACGTTGGCAAAGCCCGCGAGCAGGGACGGCTGGGCGTCGAAGCGAGAGACGGCGTCCTCTGGCCGGACGGAGCGCTTGATGTCTGCGGCGTAAGCGGAGTCCGCCGGACTCGCCGAATTCGCTGCGGCCGTGGCGGCAAACGGAGCAGCCGTTTCCGAACCCGGGGCGTCCGTGGCTGCACGCGCGCCACTTGCGCTCGGCTGGGGCTCGCGCGAGGCTTGGACCTTGCCGCCAACCGTGCCGGCGGCAACGCCTGCGGCCATCGTCGCGCCAGCCGCTGCGCCCATTGCATCCAGAATGGGCCTTGCTGTTGCGCTCGCACCCGCGGCGTCGCTCGCGAGACCCGCGCCCGTAAATGCTGCCGACGTTCCCGCTAGCGTAGTCGCTGCAATGCCTGCATCTGTCACGCCGGTCGGGAGGCCTGCGCCGGCGATCGCTGCTGGCGAACGCGCGATGGTTTGCGTCGCGATGCTTGCATCGGTTGCCGGGTTCGCGAGCGCCTTGTCTGCAAATGCTCCGGACGATCCCGCTAGAGATGGTGCGGCACTGCCTGCGTCGGCGGCATGGTTTGCGAGACCCATGTCCGCGAATGCGCCAGACGTTCCCTCGACGGTGCCCGTCGCCAGGTTTGCGCTGGTCATGCTGTGCGCGACGCTTGCGCCAACCGACGGGTCCACCGCTGCGAGCGGCAGCTCTGCCGCCGAGCCCGCGCCTTGGACATCAAGCGCGGGACTCGCGAATTGCGCGCCGGCGTTCATGGCCGCCGCGGACGGATTCACGCCCGCCCCGCCAGCGGTCAGACCTGCGACCGTGCCGGCTCCGGCGGTGCTGGCGGCCAGCCCCCCGCCGGCCCCGGCCGGCAGGGTGTTGGCGGCTACGCCTGCCGCCGCGCCCGTGGCAGAGACGGCGGAAGCGCTCACCGCTGCGGTTGCGCTGCCTGCCGCCGCGCCGGAACTCGAGGCGGTGGCTGGTGTCGTCGCGGATTGCGTCGGCGTTGCGTTGGCGGACGCTGTCGACGCTGCGGAGGGCGCGTCAGCGGCTGCCGACGTGACATTCGGCGCAGATGCTGCCGATTCAGGCGCTGATGGCGAAGTCGCTGACGACGCCGATGCCGTTGTCTGTGCGGATGCGGATGGCGTTGCCGGAGCGGAACCCGATGCCGATGCCGAGGCAGGCGCCGACGCCTCGGCGGAATTCTGTGTGGAGGTCGGCGCCGATGCAGGCGACGCAGCGGCATCCGCCGTCGTGGCCGAGCTGTTGGCGGCGGGCGATGCCGCAGCGGGTTGCGACGCCTGCGCGGTTGTTGCGCCGCCTGCAGCGGCAGGCCCGCCAGACGTGGCGCCAGGGCCACCAGCAGCGCTTGCCGCGGGTGTCGAGCTTGCGCTTGTTTGCGCACTATCGGCAACACCGGCTGGGGCAGCCGCTTCACCCGCCGTGCCAACAGCCGCACCAGCACCAGCACCAGCGCCAGCACCAGCACCAGCACCAGCACCAGCACCCAATCCCCCCGCCACGCCAGCACCCGCTCCGCCAGCGCCGCTCCCGATCCCCGCCAATCCGGCGGCGCTGCTGATCATCTTCGACGCGCCTTCGGGTGCGACGGAGGCCAGCATGTCGGTGGCGGCCGGCAGCGCGGACATGGGGTTCTTGACGAGTTCAGCCGCCTTGGAAACCGCGCCCGCAGCAGAAGCGGCGCCGTCGATCAGGCCGCCCGCGCCGGGCGCCACGCTACCCAGCAATCCCTTGGCTGCCGGCAGCGTCGACATGGGGTTGGCAACCATGGCCTGCGCCTGCGACACCATACCCATGGTGTTCTTCGCCGTAGTCAGCAGGCCGCCGACGGCAGGGCTGGCGTTGCCCAGCAGCCCGGGGGCGGCCGACAGCGCGCTCATCGGATTCTTTGCCATGCCGGCCAGCGCATTGGCCTGGCCGGCCAGTTGCGACAGTTTGCCGGCTGCACCTGCAGCGGTCTTGCCCAGGTCGCTCAAGCCGCTCGGCACCATGTCGCCCAATCCGCCCAGGCCACCGCCCGCGCCCGCAGCACCCGCCGCGCCGCCAAAGCCCGCCATCAGGCTCGTACCGGCATTCTTGGCGGCGGTGGCGAACACGCCGTCCTTGTGCACCAGTTCCGCGCTGACGATGAGCGGATCATCCACCGTCGTGCTGGGCAGGGCCGGCAGGCTGGCGGCATCGCTGCCGGGGCCGACGAAGTTGTGCGTGGCGCCCTTGACCGAGAACAGGCCGGGCCCCTTGAACACGATGTCCGCGCCATCGAGCGTGACGCTGCCGCCGGCGGCCTGCAACGTGACGCGCTGGTTGCCGAGGATCTCGATCCCTTCGGCCGACGAGGTCACGGTGATGTCCTGCCCGGCCAGCGCTTCCAGGATGTCGGTGTGGGCGTGCAGGGAGACGGGCGCCTGCGCCGAGATGGCGCGCAGCGGGCCCTGTTGCGCGAAGACGCTGGCAGACTTGGCCGAGACGGCTGCATACGTCTGCGTGGCCGCGACATGGGCATCGGACTGCGCGGTGGCATGCAGGTGTTCGCCCGCATGCAGCACGGCGCTGGCCGGTGTGGCAAGGTTCAGCGAGTTTGGCGCATCGACCATCAGGTGCGGCCCGTCGATGCGTTCGATGTCGGCCTCGGCCATGCGTTGGCCGTTGATCGCCTTGCCGGCCGCCTGGCCATTGACCTGGCGGGCGTAGCGGCCGTCCTGCTCGGGATCCAGCGCCTTGATGAGGTCGTCATAGCCCTCGGCGGCCGCCAGGGGCCGCGCCTGATGCTGGCCCGCACTGTCGTTGAGCCGGCGCGAGGCGTCCTGCGCGCCGCGCAGCAACAGCAGCGCTTCATTGATATCGGCCTGCGTCGACTTGCCATGCTCGCGTGCCGTGGCCGACACCAGCAGTCCCTGACCCGAGCGCAGCACGGCCCAGGCGTCCGTGCGCAGTTCGAAGCCCGTGCCGCGCCATTGGCCGCGGCTGGCGTCGTCCAGGCCCTGTTCCACCAGATAACCCAGGCCCAGTTGCGTGGCGGCGGTGGAACTTGCCAGGCGCGTGCGCAGCTTGCCCTTGGTGTCGTCGAAGACCCACTGGTTGCGGCCGGCGCCGTCCAGACCCTGGCTATGCCAGCCGCTGAGCACGCCCGCGTGGTTGGCGTCGCCGTTCTCTCCCGCGGACCAGGGCGGCAGATCCGCGTCGTTGTATAGCTGGCCCGCCACGACAGGCTGATCGATATCGCCGTCAATGAACTCGACGATGACTTCGGTGCCGCCACGCGGTAGATGATGAGCGCCCCAGTTCGGCCCGGCCTGCGCGCTGGCCACGCGCAGCCAGGTGCCGGACCGGTCGTCGCCGGGCGCGTTGCCGCTGGCGTCGCCATGGGAGCGATGCGGCAGGCCGCCCGTCAACGGCTTCTCGCCGCGTTGCCACGGAAACTGCACCTTCACGCGCAGGTCGCGGTCGGACGTGATGGGCGCGTCGGCCGCGCTGACGACCACGGCGGCCAGGCTCTCGGGCGCCGTGGGGCGGGGGCGCCAGGCCGGCATGAGCGCTGCCGCCTCAGGCTGCGCGCGGAAGCGGTTGCGATAGGTGCCGCGCTCCATGTCCGGCGTGTTCAGGACCTGCGCGGCTTGCCCGCCCAGGTTGTTGGTCGCTTCGTGCGTGACGTCGAGCAGCACGTACCGGTTGCCGGCAAGCTCATCGATGGCCTCTTTGCCGCCGCCCTGCGCATAACGGTCATGCTGGCTCAGCGCGAACACCCGGCCCGGCGCAAGCGAGCGGGCCGTGCCGGCGCCCTCGAAGCGCACCAGCCGCGACTCGTGCGCGCGCATCGCACGCGCCGCGCTCTGTTCGGCGGCATCGTCGTCGGCGTACTGGCCGTGGCCCGCGTAGTCATAGTCTTCCAGCACGGGCAGCGCTTCGAAGACCACCTGCGACTGCAACTGCGCGGCATGCGCGGTCAACGAGCGCTCGTTCCACGCCGCGCGCGCCACGCTGCCCGGACGCACGGATTGCGCGGCGGAAAAGCGTGTGATGCTGTCGCTGGTTTCCGTGGCGTCGCTGCGGTGAAAGCGCAGGGGTGACGCCGGGTCTTCCGGACGCGCCGCATCCGCATCGAAGATCACCACGCGGTGGCGTGCGCCGCCGCCGGCGCTTTCGCCATCGTCCTGCTGGTGCTCGAACCTGTAGCACAGGCCGGCCTGCGCCAGAATGCGCTCCACGAACGCCAGGTCCGATTCGCGGTATTGGGTGCAGATCGCACGGGGCGGCAGCGCGTCGGTGAGTTCGAAGGCGAACGCGGCCTGGGGATAATCCGAAAACACCTCGCTGACGATGTCCTGCACCGACAGGTCCTGATAGATGAAGCTGTCGCGGCGCAGCGCCAGCGCCGCCATCCACGGAGCCGCATGCAGGCGGTAGCGCGCCAGTCCGCCATCGGCGCCCAGCGCGTCGGCGCCTTCTACCACTGCGTGCCAGTGCCGCATCGAGCCATCGGCCTGCAGCAGGCTGACGGTGATCTCCTTGCCCAGCAAGGCTGCCACGTCCAGTTCCGCGCTGGCCGCCAGGCAATCCAGCGTCATCGAGAACAGCCGCGAGACACCCTCGGACAGGCTCATGTGCTCGATGACCAGTTCCGCATCAAGCGCGGTGGTCAGGCGCAGCAAGCGGGCTTGTTGCGACAGGGTGGCGATGTTCAGCGTGGAATAGGCCGGGGCATTGGAAGGCGAGGCGTTCATAGGGCTGGGCGGTATTCGTTTGGCGGAGCCAGAGGCGCGCGGGTGCGCCGGAAGGAACGGGCCCTCTCATGCGTGGCCCGCCCGGGTCTTGCGTGCCGCCGCTAGGGCAGCGAAATCGTCAGGTGCGCGGCACGCGGACCCAGCTTGACGATGTCGTGATAGGGTGCCATCGCGGTCTGCATTTCGGTGTTCAGGAAGTGGCCCATGCCCAGGAAGGCGAGCAGGCCCAGCAATGCGAACAACGCCATGATCGACCAGAGCGGCACGTCGCGCTTGAGCGTGTGCGCCACCTTGTCGGGCAGCGGCCAGTGCGGCGCGAAGCCGGTGCGCTTGCCGCGCAACAGGGCGATCTCGTCGCCCAGGCGCGCCGTCAGATACCCCAGCTTTTCCTGGCCTTCGATCAGGTACTTGCCCTGGAAGCCCAGCAGCAGGCACATGTAATAGATCTCCAGCGATTGCAGGCGCGGCGCGCCCTGCGCGCGCAGATCCTCCAGCCGGGCGAAGAAGTTCTCGCCCGCCAGTTGCTCGCCAAAGAGCGCAAGCTGCAGCGGCTGAAGCATCCAGGCGTCGCGGATCGCGAAACCGGAATTGAGCACGGTCTCGTCCACGGCGGCACAGAACGCGTACTTGGTCGCGTACACGTCCTCGGCGGGAATATCCATTTTCTTGGCGGCGCGCTCGTAGTCCGCCAGGAACTGCTGCACGTGGGCGGAGAAGGCGGCCGCGTCGGCGGGCTCCTGGCCGCTCTTGAGCAAAAACAGCATCAGGAAGCCGTCGTACATCAGATCCAGCAACGACCTGGCGGGACGGCTAGCGTGAAAGGCCGCCGCGTGCGGCGGCAGCGTTGCGCCAGGCATCAGGGAGGGGGCGTCAGCAGTCATGGCGGTGTCGTTCCTGTCAGCGAGTCACTGCGATCAGATCCAGCTTCAGTTCGGGAATCCCGGCGGGGGCATAGATGGCAATGCTTCGCGCCTGCAGCATGCGGTCATACAACGAACCGCGCGTCTGCAACGCGAAATAGACAGCGCCCGGCTTGACGGGCACGGCGGGCGGCACCTGCGGCGTATAGGACAGCGGCACGCCCGGCATGGCGGACAGCACCAGCTTGTCCACGTCTTCGGGGGCGCCCACCTTGAAGCGCATGGGCACGCTCTCGGCCAGTTCAGCGGCGGGCATCGCGGCCTGCACCGCCAGATACAGCGAGGTGGTCTCGTCCAGCTTTTCGGAATCGAGGCGGCCCATGTGGAACGAGGGACGCAACTCTTCGAGCACGATCGAGAAGTACCGGGTCGAGATCACCGTTTCGAGCAGGTCGCGCAGGATCTCGTCCATGCGGGCGAACGCCGGTCCGGGCGCATCGTGGCGATACACGGGAAGATCCGCCAGTGTGTGCACCTTGGAAAAGGTCATCAACGCGCCCGCCAGCCGCGCCAGTTCCTGAAACAGGCGTTCGGGATGCAGTTGCGGATGATGGAACAGGTGCGACAGCGTGGCGTAGGCCTCATTTGCAGTGTGCAGCAGCCAGAACGAGGCGACGTCGCCGGAGCGGAACTCGATGATGTTCTTGCTGGGTTCGCGATGAAAACCGTAGAGCGCGTTGACCTTGGCCTGCAAGGCGTCGAGCAGCCGCCGGAGCAGCTCGTGCAGGGCGCTGGAGGCGGTCAGCGACAGGCTGGGCGCAATGAAGGTCGTGTCCAGTTCATAGCTGGCGTTGGCCGTGCGCCGCACACGCGCCACGGGAATTGCCAGCAGTTCGTCGCGCGGTTCGAATTCGGAGATCAGGCGCACGTCCTTGCGCAGGAATGCGAGCTCGGCGGAGGCCGCGCCGGTGTAGAGATCGGGGGCGGGGGTATTGCTGTGCGTGTAGCGGGAATCGAAGCTGCCCGACGTCTGGGCGTCGCGGTAGTTGCCGCCGATTGCCTTCAAGGGATGGATCGCCAGATAGAACACGGCTTCGGTCACGCCATCCAGCGCGGTCAACGCGACAGGCGGTGGTAGTTCATCGCCGTGCGGCGCGCTGTAGAGTTCGCCGTCCGGAAACACGGCGCTCATTTCGGTGGCGCGCAGCATGCCGTTGGCGAGCGCCGAGGCATCGAAACGCGCAGAGCGCAGACCCCATGCATAGGGGTGCAACACGCGGGCCATTTCGGCCAGCCGATCTTCGTGATACGCATCCTGCCGCTGGAAATGCTGCGGCCGGAGGAACAGACCTTCGCCCCAAAGGACTTTGGCGGAGTAACTCAAAATACGCGCTCCCTGTTTCGTCTTTCCTGGTTTCTCTATTGCTTTAAGAATTGAAGGATGTGAACGGCGGGCGGCTTTGATGCTTCAGCCTGGACACTGCACGCCGGACAGGCGTGACGGGTCGTAGGCGGGTACGCCCGCAGGCAACGTGGGGCGGCCCTTGGCCACCGTCAGCGCGCAGGCATGCGCGCCCAGTACGATGCCGTCGTCTTCCACATCCTCGACTTTGAATACGTACTTCCAACGCATGGGCGCGGGTGCATAAAACAGCCCGGCGACAGCGATGTAATCGGCTTGCTTGGGGACTTTTTCGACGGTTTCGTAACGCTGTCCCGGCGTGAGCGTGAGCTCGCGCGAACCCAGCATTGATTCCCCCAGCGCTGCCTTTTCCCCGGCAGTGTCTATCAATTGCGTGAGCGGCGCACGCTGGAATGGCTCAGGATTCTTCAGGTAGTATATTTTTGTAACGATCGCCATCGCCTGGCCGGCGCCGGCATTCAAATTTTCTCCGGCGTGAATCGCCAGGTTCACTTCCACAGGCGCGTTTTCGGGCTTTTTCAGGCCCGCCATCTCCATCGCATTGCCCGTCAAACCGGCCACCGCGCCGATGGCCGAAACGGCTGCACATCCAGTAAGGACGGTGCTCGCGAGCGCACACGACAACCCCGTGAACAAACGTGATAAACGGATATGTTTGGACATGGCTCTTTATACCGGAAGTGTGTGAAGCAATACAGATCACGGCACGATACGTGCAAATTCGACGCAAGTAACATGAAGAAACGTGCTGTAGCGCTGCACTAACAAAAGGTTGATGAAATACGGCCCCTAGTTACAACCTTGCTAGGTGCTTAAAAAATGCCCTTCTTCCGCCTCGTTGTCATCGCAGGTGTCGTTGCATTGATGACCGGCTGTGTGTCGGTCAAGCCGCAGTCCGAAGCCGAGTACAAGCAGTCCCTGGCCGATGCCGAAAAGACGTTGGCGCAGAAAGACGCTGACCAGGCTGTCGCGCAATTTGAAGAGATCGCGCAGCGCAATCCGTCCAAGGGCGAACCCTGGTCCTACATTGCAAAGATCCGCTTCGACCAGCAGAAGTACGGGCAGGCGATCGTGGCCGCCGACGAAACGTTGAGCCGCGATCCGGATGACTTCGTGGCCAAGACGGTGCGCGCCGTCGGTGGCCTGCGCGTGGCCATGCAGTCCCTGGCCGATGTGCGCGCCGACGCGCTGCTGGCCGGCAACGCCCGCCCGGACGCCGTCGCGCTGGCCGAGGCGATGCGTGAAACGCTGGGCCAGGACGTCCTGTTCCCCGAGGGACGCCGCCCGCCGCCCCGGCCGCGCCAACCGCGCAAGGTGGATCCGGCACCTGCAGTCAAACCGGCAGCGGCGCTGCCCAATGCGGGGGCGCCTGCCGCAGGATCGCCTGCCGCAGGATCGCCCGCCGCAGGATCGCCCGCCGCAGCGTCGCCTGCCGCATCCCCCGCCGCGTCCCCGTCTTCGCAACAACCCGCCAGCCCGCCTGCCCAGCAGCCCAATCGCGCGCCGAATCCGTTCGGCGACCTGCTGACCAAATGATTCGCCTTGGGGCGCCGCCCTGGCGTCTCCTCGACCGACAGACAAGATCCTTTGCACGGAGCCGTCCATGGCCAAGAAAGAAAGCGTTCAGAAACGATTGCAGAAAGTCCGTCCGCCGCGCGTTCAGCTCACGTATGACGTGGAGAAGGGCGACGCCATCGAACAGAAGGAGCTTCCCTTCGTGGTCGGCGTGGTGGGCGACTTCTCTGCGCAGTCCGAGGCCGAGCTGCCCCGTCTGAAGGACCGCAAGTTCGTCAACATCGACGTCGACAACTTCGACGACGTGATGCGGGGGCTGGAGCCCCGCGCGGCGTACCGCGTGAAGAACCGCCTGACTGATGAAGGCGGCACGTTCGGCGTCGACATGAAATTCCGCTCCATCGAGGACTTCCGTCCGGAAGCCGTCGTGCAGCAGGTGGATCCGCTGCGCGAGCTGCTGGACATCCGCACCAAGCTGGCCGATCTGCGCAACAAGCTTGCCGGCAACGACAAGCTGGAAGACCTGCTGGGCGAAGTGCTGACCAGCACCGAAAAGCTGCAACAGCTCACCAGCGAGACCGATAAGGGAGGCCGCAATGAGTAATTCCGCCGCCGCACAAAACACCGCCGCCACCGCCACCGAAGCGCAAAGCGGGCTGCTGGACCAGATCGTCGAGCAAAGCCGCGTCGCCAAGTCCACCGCCGAGCACGACCGCGCCAAGGACATCATCGGCGAGCTGGTGCGTGAGGTGATGAAGGGCACCGTCGTCGTGTCCGACAACCTGTCGGCCATGCTGGACGCGCGCGTCGCCGAGCTCGACCGCCTGATCTCGGCCCAGCTCAGCGAAGTGATGCACGCGCCCGAGTTCCAGAAGCTGGAGAGCACCTGGCGCGGCCTGCACTACCTGTGCCAGGAGACCGACACCAGCCCGATGCTGAAGATCAAGGTGCTGAACACGACCAAGCGCGACCTGGTGCGTGATTTCCAGACCGCGATCGACTTCGATCAGAGCCTGATGTTCAAGAAGGTGTACGAAGAGGAATTCGGCACGTTCGGCGGTGCGCCGTTCGGGGCGCTGCTGGGCAATTTCGAGATCACGCGCCAGCCCGAGGACATGTATTTCATCGAGCAGATGTCGCACGTGGCAGCCGCGTCGCACGCGCCGTTCATCGCGTCGGCGTCGCCGGAGCTGCTGGGGTTGGACAGCTTTGCCGATCTGGGTCGCCCGCGCGATCTGGCCAAGGTGTTCGATACCGTTGAATACACCAAATGGCGCAGCTTCCGCGATTCGGAAGATTCGCGCTACGTCGGCCTGACCATGCCGCGCTTTCTGGGCCGCCTGCCGTACGACCCGGTGGAAGGCACCACGGTCGAAGGCTTCAATTTCGTCGAGGACGTGGACGGCACCGACCATTCCAAGTACCTCTGGTGCAACGCCGCGTGGGCCTTCGGCGCTCGCTTGACGGCGGCATTTGCGGACTTCGGCTGGTGCGCGGCGATCCGCGGCGTCGAAGGCGGCGGCCTGGTCGAGAACCTGCCCACGCATACGTTCAAGACGGACGACGGCGAAATCGCGCTCAAGTGCCCGACCGAGATCGCCATCACCGACCGGCGCGAAAAGGAACTGAGCGATCAGGGCCTGATCCCGCTGGTGCATTGCAAGAATTCGGATTACGCCGCCTTCTTTGGCGCCCAATCGGTGCAGAAGGCCAAGAAGTACAACACGGACAGCGCCAACGCCAACGCGGTGTTGTCGGCGCAGCTGCAATACATCTTCTCGGTATCGCGCGTGGCGCACTACCTGAAGGCGATGATGCGCGACAAGATCGGCAGCTTCGCATCGGCGCAGTCCGTAGAGAGTTTCCTGAATCGCTGGGTATCGCAGTACGTGCTGCTGGACGACAACGCGACGCAGGAACAAAAGGCGCAGTTCCCGCTGCGCGAAGCATCGGTGCAAGTGGCCGAGGTGCCAGGCCGCCCTGGCGTCTTCCGTGCCGTGGCGTTCCTGCGGCCGCATTTCCAGCTTGACGAACTCTCGATCTCATTGCGCCTGGTCGCCGAATTGCCGGCGCAGGCCCAGAAATCCTGAGCGTCATTGCACTGACAACTCATCCATCATCTGAAGAGGCTATCAACAATGAAGGACATCTACGTCAAGTTCGGCAATCCGGCGCTCAAGGGCGAGTCGCAGGACAAGGACCATCCGGACTGGATCGAAGTCAGTTCGTGGCGCCACGAGATCATCCAGCCGCGTTCGGCCACCGCATCGACCTCGGGCGGCCATACCGCCGAGCGCACCGAACACGGCGAAATGGTCTTCACCAAGGATCTGGACGTTGTCAGCCCGCTGCTGTATCAGCACGCGTCGGGCGGCACCACCTTTGACGAAGTGACCATCGACTTCCTGCGCGCCGACGGCGAGGGCAACCGCGTCAAGTACCTGGAGATCAAGCTCAAGTACGTGATCATTGCCCGCGTGGCGCCGGAAGTCGTGGCCGAAGGCCTGCCGCACGAAACGTTCTCGCTGAAGTACGCCGCCGTGCAGTGGAAGTACACGCAGCAGAAGGTGGGCGGCAATCAGGGCGGCAACGCCCAGGGCGCCTGGAGCCTGACCAAGAACGACAAGACCTACTCGGTCTGATCTCCGCCGGGCAGGCACGAAGACCGCGGCCCGAGAGGGTCGCCGTCCTTCTTTTGAGGCCCCGATGAAAGGATTCGAACCGAGTCTCTTCGACAAGCTGTTCGAAGCAGAGGGCCAGTCGCCCTATGCCTTGCGGCGCTTGTCGATCGAGGAGATGAAAGAGACGGTGGCGCGCGACATCGAGGCGCTGCTGAACACCCGCATGGTGTTCACCGAGGAGGACCTGCGGCGCTACCCGAACTGCCGGCGTTCCGTGCTGACGTACGGGCTGTCGGACTTTTCGGGACTCAGCCTGGCCAGCCACTACGACCGCGAGTTCATCTGCCGTTCGCTCGAACAGGCGATTGCGCGCCACGAGCCCCGGCTGACGCACGTGCGGGTCATGCTGCAGGTCGACAGCCGGGCGACGTCGGTGCTGTATTTCGCGATCACGGCCATGCTGGATGTGGGGCCCGCCCACGAGCCCGTGACCTTCGACGCCACGCTGCAGCCCTCGACCTTGCAGTACTCCGTGACCAAGGGTTGGGCCAAAAGCCCGGCCACGGTCTAGCGCATCAACCCGCGGTGCAGGTGCCCTGGCGCGCCGGACAGGAAGACATCAATGGAAGAATTGCTGCCCTATTACGAGCGCGAACTTGGCTTCTTGCGCACCTCGTCGCGCGACTTTGCCGAGCGTTATCCGAAGATCGCCGCGCGGCTGGGGCTGTCGGGCGAGACCTGCGAGGATCCGCACGTCGAACGCATGATCGAGTCGTTCGCATTGCTGAGCGCGCGCATCAACAAGAAGCTGGACGACGATTACCCCGAATTCACCGAAGCGCTGTTCGAGGTGATGTATCCGCATTACCTGCGGCCGTTTCCTTCGTGCAGCGTGGCGCAGTTCGACTTGGGCGGCGCGGGCGCGCAATTGACCGCACCCGTGCGCATCGGGCGAGGCACCGAACTGAAATCCCATCCGGTACGCGGGGTGGCGTGCCGCTTTCGCACCGCCTATGACGTCACGCTGGCCCCCATCGAGGTCCGGCGCGCGGCGTTCGAGTCCAGCGCCAATGCGCCGGCCACGGCCAAGCTGCCGGCCGGCGTCACGGGCCGCTTCTCCATTACGCTGGGCTGCCTGGGCGAGAACCAGCACTTCGGCATGCCGGGCGTCGACCGGCTGCGTGTCTATCTGCACGGCGAACCGTCGTTCGTGGCGGCGCTGCGCGACGCCCTGTTCCTGCGCGCGGCTGCGGCCTATGTCGAGCTGCAGCCGGGACGGTGGGACCGCCTGGCCACGATTCCGCTGGCGCAGGTCGGGCTGGCCGAGGAAGATGCGCTGATCGACTTTCCCGCCAGCTCGCACCCGGCGTACCGCCTGCTGGCCGAATACTTCGTGTTCGCCGAAAAATTCAATTTCGTCGATATCGACCTGAGCGCGCTGCGTCCCCATCTGGGCGCCGTGCGGGAATTTACGCTGCATGTGCCGGTCAGCGGGGTGCGCGCCGATTCCAACACGGCGCGTCTGCTCGAATCGACATCGGCGGACAACCTGCGGCTGGGCTGCACGCCGGTGGTGAACCTGTTTGCGCAGCGCGCCGATCCGATCCGCGTGACGCACGCCGCGGCGTCGTATCCGGTGGTGGCCGATGCGCGTCGCGCGTACGGATACGAGGTCTATTCCATCGATCGCGTGCGTCAGGTGCGGCAGAACGCCCAGAACGATACGGTGGTGGACTTCCGGCCGTTCTACTCGCTGCATCACGGCGAATCGCCGGAGTCTGCCGGCCACTACTGGACCATGCGGCGCGATGCGTCGATGGCGCAACGCAGCCCGGGGTACGAGACCGAGATTTCCATCGTCGACATCGATTTCGATCCCTCGGTGCCGCAGACCGAAACCCTGAGCCTGGACCTGACGTGCACCAATCGCGACCTGCCGGCGAGCATCGCGGTGGGCCAGTCGGGCGGCGACCTGTTCCTGGAAGGCGGCACGGTGGCGCGCAGCATCCGGATGCTGCGCCGGCCGACGCATTCGCACCGTTTCCAGCAGGGGCGCGCCGCCCACTGGCGGTTGATTTCGCATCTGGCGCTGAACCATCTGTCCCTCGTGCAGAGCGGCCTGCCCGCCTTGAAGGAAACGCTGCGCCTTTACGACCTGTCCGGGTCGGCGGTCGCCGCGCGTCAGATCGAAGGACTGATCGGCCTGGACTACAAACCGGCCACGCACTGGATGCCGGGCGAGCCTTTCGCCACGTTCGTGCGCGGGATCGAGATCCGCCTGACCGTCAATGAAGATCACTTCGTGGGCACGAGCCTGCATACATTCGTTGCCGTCATCAACCGCTTCTTTGGCCTGTACGTGCACGCCAACAGCTTTGTGCAATTGGTCGTGTTGTCGCGCCGCGGCGCAGAGGAATTACTACGATGCCCCCCATGCAACGGCGACGCCATCCTAGCGTGATGGACGCGCTGCTGGCAGAGCCGCAGCGCTTCAAGTTTTTCCAGGCCGTACGTCTGCTCGAGCAGTGCTTCGCGCGGCAGGAACGCGGCGCGACGCGCCATACGGTTCCCGTGCACCTGCGCTTTCCCAATGCCCCCGGGCTGGCGTTCCCGCCCAGCGAAGTCGTCGATGCGGTGGCGTATGACAAGGATGGCGAGGCGTTGGCCGACGAGGCGGCGCGCCAGGCTGCCATTGCCGAGGGACGGTTGGGCCGTGTGGAAGTGACACCGGCATTCTTTGGTCTGCTTGGCGGGCAGGGGGCGCTGCCGCTGCATTATTCCGAGATGCTGGCAAACCGGGAGAGCCTGCGGCGCGACCGCGGCGCGCGCGCCTTTTTCGATATTTTCTCGAACCGGGCGGCGGCGCTGTTCTACGCCGCGTGGAAGAAGTACCGCATGCCGCTGCGGCACGAAACCGAACAGGACCATCACTTTCTGCCGCTGTTGCTGGCGCTGGGTGGGATCGGTCACCCGGCGCTACGCGACCGGTTGCACAGCGGCGCGGGCAAAGTGTTCGACGAGTCCGTGGCGCATTACGCGGCGGCCGCGCGCCAGCGGCCTGTTTCGGCGCCGATGCTGCAGCGCGTGTTGCAGGACTACTTCGGCGTGCCTCTGCGCGTGGAGCAGTTCGTGGGGCGCTGGTATGACGTGCCGCCGCAGAATCGTACCCGATTGGGACAGCCGGGCGCGGTACTCGGCGTGTCCGCCCTGGCGGGCGATCGCATCTGGCAGCGCGACCTGCGCATCCGGTTGTGGATCGGACCGCTGCCGCGCCAGGCCTTCGCCGATTTCCTGCCGGGTGGCGAGCGCGCGCAGGCGCTGGAAAAGCTGTTGACGATGTTCGGCGGCATGACTTTCGAATACGAAGTGAGGCTGGTGCTGGCGCGCGAGAGCGTCATGCCTTGCCAGCTCGGCGAGGGCGGCGACGTGCGCCTGGGCTGGAATTCGTTCCTGTGCACCGGCCCGGCCACTGAGGACCGCGACGACGCCAGTTATGAACTGCACACCATCCATTGAACCGAAGACAAGCTAAAGACTCATGGCCACTCCGCTGAAGACGTTGATCGGGAAGTTGAATCAGACCTGCCGCCAGGCCGCCGAGCGGGCGGCCAGCCTGTGCATGGCACAGGGCCACTATGAGGTGGATCTCGAGCATCTGTTCCTGGCGCTGCTGGAAAAGCCGGCCAGCGACGTGAGCATCATTGCTCGGCGTTGCCACATCCAGGCTGATGCGCTGGAAGCCGATCTGAAGGCGGAGATCGACCGGTTCAAGAATGGGAATACGCGTACGCCCGTGTTTTCGGCGCATCTGCCCAAGCTGTTCGAACACGCGTGGCTGATCGCGTCGCTGGATACGCAGACCACGCGGATCCGTTCCGGGCATCTGCTGCTGGCGTTGCTGACGGAGCCGGACCTGGCGCAACTGGCGCGCCGGGGCTCGCCGCTGTTCGAATCGTTCCGGCTGGACGAACTGAAACACGATTTCGCCGCCCTGACGCAAGGGTCGGAGGAGACGGGGCAGGCGGTGGGCTTGGCCGATGACGCGGGTGGGCAAGAAGCGCCCGGGCAGCCCGCGCCGGGCTTGTCGCAGACGCCCGCGCTGGACCAGTACACGACCAATCTCACCGAGCGTGCGCGGGAAGGCAAGATCGATCCGGTCATCGGGCGGGATGCCGAGATCCGCCAGATGATCGACATCCTGACGCGCCGGCGGCAGAACAATCCCATCCTGACCGGCGAGGCGGGCGTGGGCAAGACTGCAGTGGTCGAGGGGCTGGCGCTGCGCATTGTCGCGGACGACGTGCCGCCCGCCTTGGCCGGCGTCACGTTACGCGTGCTGGACATGGGCCTGCTGCAAGCCGGCGCCAGCGTGAAAGGCGAATTTGAGAACCGGCTGAAGAACGTGATCGACGAGGTCAAGAAGAGCCCGTCGCCCATCATTCTTTTCATCGACGAGGCGCACACGATGATCGGCGCGGGCGGGCAGGCGGGGCAGAACGATGCCGCCAATCTGCTCAAGCCCGCCCTGGCGCGCGGCGAGCTGCGCACCATCGCCGCCACGACCTGGAGCGAATACAAGAAGTACTTCGAGAAGGACGCCGCGCTGGCGCGGCGCTTCCAGGTCGTCAAGGTCGAGGAGCCGGACGAAGCGCTGGCGGCGTCGATGCTGCGTGGCATGGCGCCGCTGATGGAACGCCACTTCGGTGTGCGCGTCCTGGACGAGGCCATTGTTGCGGCCGCGCGGCTGTCGCATCGCTACATCACGGGCCGTCAGTTGCCGGACAAGGCCGTCAGCGTGCTCGACACCGCCTGCGCGCGCGTGGCGCTGGGCCGCAGCGCCACGCCGGCGCTGATCGACGACGCGCGCCATCGTCTGACGCGGCTGCGCACCGAACGGGAGGCCCTGCGGCGCGAGGCCGCCACGGGGGCGCCGCAGGCGCGGCTGGCGGAACTGGACGCGGAAATCACCAGCGTGGAAGCGGCGCTGGCCGACGCGGAAGGGCGGCACGCGGCCGAGATGGCGCTGGTCGACAGGATCCAGGCCTTGCGCGCCGAACTGGAAGCCCAGGGCCAGGATGCGCCGAACGCGGACGCTTCCGCGGCGCCACCCGCCGCGCCGGCTTCCGGCCGCCGCAAGCCGGCGCCCGCGCCGCTTACGCCCGAGCAGCAGCGCCTGGCCGGCCTGATGGACGAGCTGCGCGCCTTGCAGGGCGAGCAGCCGCTGGTGCCCGCCTGCGTGGACGCCCAGATCGTGGCCGAGATCATTTCGGCCTGGACCGGCATTCCGCTGGGCCGCATGGTGAACGACGAGATCCGCACCGTGCTGCAATTGCAGCCCATGCTGGCCGAGCGCGTCATCGGCCAGGACCACGCGCTGCATGCCATCGCGCAGCGTGTGCGCACGGCCCGCGCCGGGCTGGAAGATCCGGACAAGCCCAAGGGCGTGTTCCTGTTCGTGGGCCCGTCGGGCGTGGGCAAGACCGAGACGGCGCTGGCGCTGGCCGACATTCTTTATGGCGGCGAGCGCAAGCTGGTCACGATCAACATGAGCGAGTACCAGGAGGCCCACAGCATTTCCGGACTGAAGGGCTCGCCGCCCGGATATGTCGGCTACGGCGAGGGCGGCGTGCTGACCGAGGCGGTGCGGCGCCAGCCCTACAGCGTGGTGCTGCTGGACGAGATAGAAAAGGCCCATCCCGATGTGCTGGAACTGTTCTTCCAGGTGTTCGACAAGGGGGTGATGGACGATGCGGAAGGGCGGGAGATCGACTTTCGCAACACGCTCATCATCCTGACGTCCAACGTGGGGTCCAGCACCATCATGCAGGCCTGCCTGAACAAGCCGGCCAGTGAGCGCCCGTCGCCGGAGCAGTTGGCGGAACTGCTGGCGCCGCAGTTGTACAAGGCGTTCAAGCCGGCGTTCCTGGGCCGCATGAAGACGATTCCGTACTACCCGGTGGACGACGACGCGCTGGCGCACATCATTGGCCTGAAGCTCGGCCGCATCGCGCGCCGCGTCCAGGCCACGCACCGCGCGGCGTTCGACTGGGACGACGGATTGGTGGAAGCCGTGCTGGCCCGCTGCACCGAGGTCGACACCGGCGCGCGCAATGTGGACCACATTTTGAACGGCGCGCTGCTGCCGGAGATCGCGGAGCAGGTGCTTGGCCGCATGTCGCAGGGTGAGGCCATCGCCAAGATCCGTGTGACCGCGGGCAAGAACGGCGAGTTCCGGTTCCGGATGAGCTGACGAGGGAGACGCAGACATGGCCCTTGAATCCGCTGCTGCCGGCCCGCTGGGCGCAGGCTTTACGCAGGCCGATCGCCTATTGGACCTGGCCACGCCGCTGGGGCCGGATACCTTGCTGGCCGAGCGGCTGCAGGGCCGGGAGCAGTTGAGCGGCGGCGGCTTCGTGCTGGACGTGGACGCGCTGTCCGGTGATGCCCACATCCCGCTGAAGTCGCTGATCGGCCAATCCGCGCAGGTCAAGCTGCAGACCGCCTTGGGCCGGGACGAACACCGCGTGTGGTGCGGCGTGGTGACCGAGGCGCGCTTCGAGGGCGCCAATGGCGGCTTTGCGCGCTACCGCCTGCGCATCGAGCCATGGCTCGCGCTGCTGCGCCAGCGGCGCGACAGTTTTGCGTTTCAGGATCTGTCGGTGATCGACATCGTCGACAGCGTGTTTGGCGATTACAAGGGCCAGGGTGCGCTTGCGCCCCAATGGCGCTGGGAAGTGAAGGATCGCGATGCTTACGCCAAGCGCAGCCTGACGATTCAGTATCGCGAAACCGACTTCGCGTTCGTGGAGCGTCTGCTGGCGGAAGAGGGGCTGTTCTATTGGGTCGAACATGAAGGCGGCGACGGGGAACCCGGTACGCATACGATCGTGATCGCCGATCACAACGGCGCATTCGAGACCGGCCCGCAGGACAGCGTTCCCTTCCAGCGCGCCGATGCGACCGAGGAACAGGACTCCATCCAGGCCTGGCGCCAGCACCGCGCATGGCGCACGAATGCCGTGCGGCTGGCCACCTGGGACTATCGCGCCATGCAGGCGCGCAAGGTCAGCGCCCAGATCGAAGACAAGTTCGCCAATGCGCTGGAACTGGCCGACTCGGATTACCCCGGGCAGTATCTGTACGAAGACAGCGCGCAGGGCGAGCGGCTGGCGCACAATGCGCTGGCCGCGCAGCGCGTTCGCCAGTCGTTGTTCGAGGGCGAAGGCACCGTGCGCACCCTGGCGCCGGGGCAGCGCTTCACGTTGACCGGCCATTGGGGGCCCTCGCAAGGCGCAGGGGCGGACTTCGTGGTCATCGGCATCCGTCACGAAGCGCGCAACAACTTCGACGAAAGCCTCGGGCAGGCCGTGGCGCAGGCGCTGGGCGCGGCGGGCGGCGGGGCTGTGGAAAAGGCGGAGGGCGAGGCGGCGGACTTCTATCGCAATCGCTTCGAGGCCATTGCCGCCACGCTGGAGTACCGGCCCAGCACACGCGACGGCCACGGCGCGCGCCTGCATCCGCGCCCCACCGTGCACGGCGCGCAGACTGCGCTGGTGGTGGGCGCCGGCGACTCGGTGCACACCGACCGCGATCATCGCATCAAGATCCAGTTCCACTGGCAGCGCGGCAGCGCGTCGAGCAGCCGGCAGGACCATCCGGCCGGCGAGGACAATGCGCCCGCCAGCGAGGCGCTGGGCACCTGGGTGCGTGTGGCCGAGCCCGTCGCCGGATCGGATTGGGGCGGGCATTTCGTTCCCCGGCTGGGACAGGAGGTGCTGGTGCAGTTCCTGCATGGCGATATCGATCGGCCTGTCGTCGTGGGCGCGCTGTACAACGGCGCGGGCACGGAAAACGCCGCGAACAACCAGGTGCAGGGCGGCGCGGCCAAGGCGACCGGCAATGCGCCCGCCTGGTTCGCGGGCAGCGAGGCGGGGCACGCGCACAACGTGGTGATGTCGGGCTTCAAGACCCAGGCGCTGGCGTCCAGCGGACAGGGCATGGGCGGCTACAACCAGCTCGTGCAGGACGACACGCCGGGCCAGTCGCGGTTGACGGCCTCGACCACGCAGGCCGAATCGCGATTGAACCTGGGGCACCTGAAGCAGCAGCGCGACAACGAGCGGCTGTCGGACCTGGGCCATGGCGCCGAGTTGGCGACGGCCGAGGCGCTGGCGCTGCGGGCGGGGGAAGGCCTGCTCATCAGCGCCCACAAGCGCGAAGACGCAACGGGCGGGCTGCTGGACAGCGAAGAGGCCATCCAGCAGATGGAAAAGTCCATCGAGCAAGCCGCCGAGCTGTCCGCAACGGCCGGCCGCCAGGAGGCCCTGTTGCCCGGCGACAACGACAAGCCGCGGGCGCTGAACGAGCTGAATGCAGTGCGCGAGATCATCGAAGGCACCAAGTCCGACGCAGAACACCGCGTGCCGGCCTACACCCAGCCGCACGTCCAGGTCAGCGCGCCCAGCGGAATCGGGCAATACACGCCGCATAACGCGTACACGGTGGCCGGCGCCACGCTGTGCCAGATTGCCCCGGACGTGAACTGGGCGGCGGGCGCGAATCTGGCGATGTGCGTGGCGCAGGGCGTCGCGCTCTTCACCAAGGGACTGGGCGGCAGCGGACGGGCGGTGCAGGAGCAAGGCATCCGCCTGCACGCCGCCGGTGGAAAGCTGCGGCTCCAGAGCCAGAAGGCGCGCATGCGGCTGGCGGCGGAAAAGGCGGTGACGCTGGCGTCGGCGCAGGGCGCGGTGGACGTCAATGCGTCCAAGAAGGTGCTGGCGACGGCCGCGGGCGCGTACATGCGGATCGAGGGTGGCGGCATCCAGCTGCATGCGCCCGGCAAGGTGGAACTGAGGGCCGGTGTGCACAACTGGGTGGGCCCGCAAAACGGCGCCGGACCCGCGCAGCCGCCGCAGGGCGACATGGAAGGCTGCGCCGCGGCGCTCGAAGACGCGGCCGGCAGCGGCGCGCTGGCGGCATGACGATGGATGTGACGTTGGACATGACGTTGGACATGACGACCCGCCAGCCCGAGTATTGGACGCCTGCCGCCGAGGCCCGCGTCGAGCGCGCCATTGCGGGCCTGCGCGCGGTGCTGGACGCGCGCGCCGACCGCCGCGTGCTGCTGTTGTGCGATTCGACGCTGGCCGATCCGCTGGGCGAGGACATCGCATCGGCCGGTCTGCGGCGCTGCGAGGTCGACCTGATTTCACAAGGGGCAAGCGCGCCGCCCTTGTATCTGGCCGAGGTGCCGGATGAAGTGCGGCACGAACGTCTGATCAACCGCAGCCTGCGGCTGGCGGTGGACGAGGCCGTGCGTCCGGCGCCGGCGGCCAAACGGCCGCGCTCGATGTCGGCATGGCTGGCCACCGATCTGCCGCTGGCCGAGGTCGCGCAGCGCTTGGTGCTGCGCGCGCGCCTGCGCGATGCGCAGGGGCGCGTGCGCATCCTGCGGTTCTGGGACCCGCGCACCACGCAGTTCCAGAGCGAGCTGTACGCGGGCACGGCGCCGGCCTCCTGGATCGAGGGCGTCACGTGGATGAGCGTGGACGGGTTCGGCCAATGGCAGACGCTGCCGGACGCGCGCGGCCCGATGCAGACCGTCACGCCCGATTGGCCGCGTCTGGCGCGGCTGGGCCGCGTCAACGCCGTCCTGCAACGGCTGAACGCGCAAGGGCTGCGTTATGAGACGCCGGCGCTGGAGGCGGTACGGCGCGCGCTGGATGCCGCCGCGGCGTGCGGCATCGCCGATGACGAGGACGCGGCGCTGTTCGCGGCCTGGCGCGTGCGACTGGACGCGCCGCTGGAATGCGCGCCATCGTTCCTGGCGTTGCTGCGCGAAGTGCGCGAGGAAGGCGGCCGCCTGTATCGCGCCGCCGAGGGCATGGACGACGAGGATTGGCAGGCGTTTGCGCACGAGGCGCAGGCGCGGGAGGATCTGCAAGCATGACGACTGACTACGACGCGCTGCCCTGCAAGGGCAAGTTCTGCGGCCGGCCGGGCCTGCCCATCCTGCCCATGCGGATCGCCTATGTGCCGGGCGGCAAGAACGACCTGCCCGACGGCGTGTACATGGATCCGGAGCTGTACTACGAGACCATGCGCCAGGGCGCCTACATGCTGCGCGCCATCACCGCCGGCTACGTCTACATCTGGGATCCGCGCCGCAGCTACGGTTGGCGCGCGTTCGCGGCGACGGCGACGGGCCAGATGAAGGAAGTGCCGGTCGACGACGACAACCGTCCGTCCGAACAGCCCACGTTCACGTGCACGCGCGAGGGTCACGGCCTGGAATCCACGCTGATCAATGTGGAGGCGCCGGCCAACGCGTCGCGCACGGTGTGGGTGGGGTATTCGCGCGTATGGTGGACGCGCGACATCCGCCGCGATCTGACCCGCGACGAACGCTGGCGCAAGAAGATCATGGTGGAGCTGGACGCCAAGGCGGTGTGGGGCGGCGGGTATCCCAAGCCCGAGACCGGCTACCGCGTGGCCGAGGACGGCGCCAATCTGGCCAAGCACTCGATCGAGTTCCGCGACGCGGCCGGCGCCGCCACGCTGTTCAGCAATACGCTGTCCCCGGCCGTCAACGTGTTCGGCGGGCAGGGCGCGGCCGTTGCGGCCAAGATGCGGCAGATGACGCCCAAGGGCGGCATCGTGCTCGCGCTGCGCGACCCCGTCGGCATCCTGGCCGACGTGGCGACGTGGCGCAACAAATGCATGGGCGAGCTGGCCGAACACCATCTGGACCCCACGCGCATGCGCGAGGTGGGCGTCGCGCAGATCATCGACGGCCTGCAGAAGCAGATGGGCAACACGGGCGACGAGATCCGGCGCCTGCGCGAACGTGTCGATACCGGCAAGGTCGCCAAGACGCTCAGCGACAACAAGGTCGCCATCGACCGCATGCGCGAGAAGATCGAAGGGGCGGGCAAGGATTGGGCGTGGTGGTATGGCCGCGAAGCGTTCTGGCTGGCGCTCAAGGCCTATTCGCCCAAGGACGCCGCGGCCGGCGAGCGGCTGGAAGAGGACATGGCGCTGTGCGTGGATGGCGCGGGCGCGATCGAAAGCGAACACAAGGTCATCGACGATTCGCTCAAGGACGAGGACAGCGACAGCACCTATGCGGCGATCTGGCGCGCGCTGGCGGCGAACGACGGCGAGCTGCTGGGTTTCCTGGACCGCGAGGCCAAGGGCAAGGTGATCTCCAAGCAGGTCTCCAATGTCCGCAGGATGATCAAGAGCTACAACGACTGGATCAAGGCGCGGGCGGCCAAAGGCCAGTTGCCGCCGATGCGGGTGGCTGGCGCGGCGATCGGCCGGTTCATGGCGACGCAGCTGCTGCGGCTGACCCTGGCGGGCGACCCCATCGCCGAACGCGTTGCGGCGCGCGTCACGCTGACGATGTCGGCGCGGATGAACGTCGTGATGGCCGTGCGCACGCATACGACCACCTTGCCGCGGATGATCGCGGACATGCACCAGATTGTCTGGGAACCGAACCCGGCGACGGTGACGGTGGGCGCGGGCAGCAGCGAGGGCCTCGGTGCGAGCAAGCAGATGCAGTCCGGCTGGATGGGCACGCAGGCCGAACGCTCCACGCCGGTCACGCTCAACTACATCATTCCCGAGGAAGTGGATGCGCAGTTGAACGCCGCGGCGGCGGCGCCGCCCCGTCCCGGCGGCGGCCCATCGCCGGCGCTTGCGCTACCGGCGCCCGCGCCCGTGCTGGCGCTGCCCGCACCGACCATGTCGCCGCTGGCGGGCCTGGTCAAGTGGGCAAAGTCCAAGGACGGCGCGAATGCGGGGGCGACTGGCGTGCTGACGCTGGTGGCGCTGTATGCGTCGGTCTCGGACTTGCGCAACGCGCAGGTCGTGCAGGACGCCAAGGCCGCGCGCAAGGCATGGTTCGGCATCACGTCGGGGGTGTTGGGCGTGGGCAGCGTCGCGATCGAAGTGACCGCGGGCGCGATCGGTGCACGCGTGGGCGCCAACACCGCCTTCACGATGAACCTGAAATTGAACATGCGCCTGACTGCGGTGCGGACGGCCGGCGCCGTGTTTGCGGCAGCGGCCACGTTCGTCGACGGCGCCAACAACGCGCTGAATGCGATCGACCAGTACGATGTGAAGAACTACGAGGCGGGCAACGCCTATGCCACCTCATCCGTGTTCCTGCTGTTGTCCGGGTTGACCGGCGTGGCCACCGCCCTGGTTTCGTTGGGCGGCGCATTCAGCACGGCCGGGGTGGTGGCGGGCGCGGGGGGCTTTGGCAGCGCGATGGTCGGCCTTACCAGCGGCGGCACGGTGCTGCTGGGCATTCCCGTGTGGGGATGGATTGCGCTGGGCCTGTGCCTTCTGGCTGCCGGGTTGTACTTCAAATTCTGGGGCGACAGCGCCAAGGAAAGCGAACTGGAAGTCTGGTTCACGCGTTGCTGCATGCGCTCCGCGCAGTTCTCGGACGTGAAGGATCGCGAACTCTATTCGACCCGGGAAGAGGAACTTGAGGATTTCAACTGGGCGGTGTTCGGCGTGCGCGTGATGCTGGAGTGGAAGGGCTTTAAGCAGGGGGAAATCTTTGGCCGCGATCGTCTGGTGCTGGACGTGGTGATGCCGGGCTATACCGAACACAGCGATTACGCATACATCCTGAAGCTCGTCGGACCGGGCATCAGCGTCATCGTGGCAAGCAAGGGATCCCCGCGCGCGACGGACCCGGATCTGCTGCCGCGTGGACCATCCGATATGCAATGGGTGCAGGGGCGCCCGCGCGAGGAGACCTGGGCCGACCGTGTGGACAACTACGTCGACAATATGACCTCCCGCCCCGGGTGGGCGGATGCCTGGCGCTGGATACGCAAGGATCGCAGCCAATCCATCGAGTTCACCGCCAAGCCTTGGGACGAGTCGGTTCAGTTCAATGTGAGCAGCGGCCGCGGGGTGCTGCGCACGGAGGTGCTGGTCGATGACGATATTTTCAATGAAGCGATCCTGAAGGTCGAATACTGGCCCGACCCGGATCGCATGCCCGACATCCGCTCGGTGCCCATGGGCCCCGGCGGTTCAAATCTTGTAAGAGCGACTAACTGACAAGGCGCACGCATGAACAGCAACGAACGGATCCCGGTGTCGGTCTATACGCGATGGCACCAGTTGTCGGTGCCCCTGGCGTTCGCGCTGGCGGCAGGCAACTTTATGCTCGTGGTCTTCAACCGCGGGCCGATCGGGCTGGCTGCCGTGCTTGCCGTGTTGGGCCTGTTCGTGCCGCCGCTGGTGGCGTTCAGGGGATTTCCCACGCGCAATGACGTGAAGGTGACCGCCGAAGGGCTGGAGTTTTCACGCCGCAAACCCGTTGCCTTCAAAGATCTGGTTAGTTGGGGCACGGACGATTATCTGAAACTGGTCCGCCCCGGTCTGCCGACCCTGCTGGTCAGCGCGGCGGACTTGCCCAGGCGCGAGCGCCTGCTGCGCGAATTCGAACAGGCATTGACGGCGTGGCAGAAGCGCCAGCCTGCAGGCACGCAGGCGGCGCGCCGCACGCATTTCTATGGGTCCACGGCGGGGCGTCTGGTCGGCTTGGCAATCACCGCCCTGGGCGCGGGATCGGCCATCATGGCGCTGAACTTGCGCGAGCCATCGGTGTCGCTGGCCATCGTGGGCGGGCTGGGGGCGTTGTTCGGGCTGGCGATGGTATTTGGCCGGCGCGGGTGATCGCACCGCTGATGGCCCGCGACGGCGTGGCCTACCGGAGCGTCGGCACACGGGCCGAATCCGAGAACACGACGCTGATCGACGTGTTCGACGTCAGGCGCAAGCTCACGTCGGCTTGAGGATGAACCGCGGAGCCCACCGTCTTGGCGGAGGTCCAGATCAGCCCAAGCAATGGCACGGCTGCCGATACCAGATCGCCGATTCCGGGCGCGGGATTGAGCGGGGCACGCACCACCGCGCTGCTCATGCCTGCGTCGCGGCACAAGGCCTGGAGACGGGTGACGGCGAGTTCCAGGTCGTCGACGTTTTCAAGGAAGAAATCCGCTTTTGCGTCGCACAAGCGGGCGAGTTCGTCGCCGGCCATCCTGTTGAAAAAGTAGGTGCGCGCCACGGACATGGGTTTCTCCATCGGAAGCGCCATCTTAGCGTTGGCCGCGTACAAAATGTTGCCCGGCGCCCCATTTCCCCTTGCTAGCATGATCCACGCCGGAATGATCCGGCATCTGGATGGATGGACAGTGGAGGTTGCCATGAATTCAAGAAGAACATTCAACCGTATCGCCGTGATTGTGGCGGCGGGTGCCTTGATGGCCGGTTGCGCGACGCAACAGCAAACGAATACCGCTGTCGGTACGGGCGCGGGCGCGGCGTTGGGCGCGGGCATCGGCGCGCTGATCGGGCACGGCAAGGGCGCTGCGATCGGGGCCGGCATCGGCGCGGTGGCGGGCGGCCTGGTGGGCTACAACTGGAAGGTCGTGAAGGATGACGTGCAGAAGTCCGGCGCGTCATCGCTCGGCATCGACGTCGTCGAAATGCCCGACGGCAGCCTGAAGGTCAACATCCCGAGCGGCGTGTCGTTCGATACGGACAAGACGCAGCTCAAGCCGGCGTTGCTGCCGGTGCTGGACAGCGTGGCGCGTTCGCTGAATCAGCATCCTGAACTGCGGGCCAAGGTGGTCGGCCATACCGACAGCACCGGTGCGCTGGCGCATAACCAGACGCTGTCGGTGAACCGCGCCAAGAGCGTGACGGATTATCTGGCCAAACAGGGCGTGGCCGGCACGCGTCTGACGGTGGAAGGCCGCGGTCCGAACGACCCGATCGGCGACAATGCGACCGCCGAAGGGCGCGCGCTGAACCGGCGCGTAGAGATCTACCTGTACGCGGTCCAGCAATAAACGCGGGCGCGTCATTTGCTGACAGGCGGCTGGCGCGATGCGCCGCCGCCTATCTTTACGGAGTCTGTCATGAGCGATTTCCCCCCCGCCCGCATCGGCACCGATATCGCGATCGCCGCGCTCACCGGCTGGCAGGCCGTGGCCGGGCGCGATGCCATCGAAAAGCGCTACCGCTTTCCCAATTTCAATGCCGCGTTCGGTTTCATGGCGCGGGTGGCGATGTTCGCGGAAAAGCTGAACCATCACCCCGAATGGACCAATGTCTACAACCGCGTGGACGTCACGCTGACCACGCATGACGCCGGCGGCGTGACCGAGCTGGACGTGCGGATGGCGCAGTTCATGGACGAAGCCGCCGAGCACGCGGGCGCGACGGCGCCGAAAGCACAGCCCTGAAGGACGCTGCCGCCGCGCTCAGTCCGCGGCGTCGCCGGCCTCGGCTTGCAGATGGCCGATCAGGCGGTCCAGCATATCGCCGAACTGCCGCTGTTCTTCGGCGGTCAGGCAGCCGAAGATCTCTTTGTTGCGGTGCGCGATGAGGTCGATGATGCGCCGGTAGTGCGTCAGGCCCTCGGCGGTTGGCGCCAGCACGACGCCGCGTCCGTCTGACGCCGACACCGTTTTTTCCACCAGCCCGCGATCCACCAGTGCCTGCGCGGATCGGCTGGCCTGGCCCTTGTTCAGGTTGGCAGCGCGCGCCAGGTCATTGACCGAGAGCGGCGCAAACCGGCCGATGGCGGCCAGGCACCGCGCCTCGCCCAGAGGAATGTCGCAATCCTTCAAGTAAGCCCGATTCGTGTCCCGGTCCGTGATCTTGTTGAGCACGTGCAGGCGGTAAGTCAGGAATCGTTCCAGAGGGGGCGTTTTCACGTCGGGCGGGCGGGATCTGCGCCCGCGGAAGATGAGGCCGGATAGTTTGCCATAGCGCCGTCCTCGAGGCTGGCGGCTTCGGCCTGCGCCAGCAGGGCCAGCGCGTCTTGCGTGGAAGGCAGGCGGCTCAGCAACGACAAGCCAAGTATCGACAGAAAGAGCGGCGCGCGTGATTCGCCGACGCGCGTCAGCGCCTGCGCCATGCTGGTGTAGACCTGATCCAGAGATTCGTTGTTCATGCTTGGCCTTTCGGGGGGGCGTTCACGTGCAGCGAGGGGTAGTAGGGCGCCAGCGCGGCGCGCAGTTCAGCGGCGGCGGGCGCGATCCAGCGGCCCAGCACGTAACCGTCCGGACGGAGCAGGTAGACCGCGCCTGCCTGATTGCCGTAACGCGCGGCAAGCTGGCCGTGCGGGTCGCCCAGTCCGCCTTCGCCTGCCCGCAGCACCCGCAGTGGCTGGGGCGCGTCTTGCGTGTCGGCGGCCAGTGTGTCCAACGCCGCCGACAGCGCCGCATCGGGCGCAATGGCCAGCGCGACGAAGCCCGCGCCAAAGCTGGCGGTCAGGTACTGCGGGGATTCGCCGTCTTGCAGCAGCACGTCGGGCGCGGGCTGTCCGGGCGCGGCGGCGGGGCCCGCTTCAGGCGCACGGTCCTCGCGATTCAAGGGAGAGGTGTCGTAGGAGATAGGTGCAGACTGGCGCGGATTGATGAGCGACCGCACGCCGTCGTCCACCAGAGCCAGGCGCAGCGCGGCGTCGCGCATGAGCCGGAAGCCGAAATCCGGCGGCGCCATGAATTCCGTGCTTTTGGCGCCATAGGCCAGATTCTGCCGCGTGGCATGGACGCGCTCGATGCTGTAGCTGTCCAGCAGCGTGTCGGGCGACTGGCCCTTCAGCACCCACGCCAGCTTCCAGGCCAGGTTGCCGGCGTCGTCCAGCCCGGAATTCAGGCCGCGCACGCCGAAGATCGGCACGAGGTGGCCCGCGTCGCCCGCGAACAGCACGCGGCCGTGGCGGTAGCGGTCCAGCGTCAGGCACTTGGCGTTGTAGATGGAGATCCAGAGCGGCTTCCAGGGCGCGGTCTCGCCAATCATGTCCAGATGGCTTTGCACGCGCGGCAGCACGTTTTCCGGCTGGACGGCCTCGTCGGGGTCTTCGTCGTCGCGGATCTGGTAATCGACGCGCCAGATGTTGCCGGGCTGGCGGTGCATCAGCAGCGTGGAGCCGGGATTGGATGGGGGATCGAACCAGGCCAGGCGCTCGACGGGCCGTTGCGATTCCTGTTCGATATCGACGATGACGTAGCGGCCTTCGTACTGCATGCCTTCGAGCTTCAGGCCCATGGATTCGCGGACGGTGCTGCGGCCGCCGTCGCAGGCGACGAGCCAGTCGGCGCGCACCGTGTGACGGGCGCCGCCCGCCTCCACCTCGACCGATACGCCGTCGGGACCGGGCTGCACGGCAGTGACGCGTGCTGACCAGGCGAGGGTGGCGAGGCCGGGATGGCGCTGCATGGCCTGGTGCGCGAATTCCTCCACGTAGTACTGCTGGATGTTCACCATCGGGGCATACCGCTGCAGGGGATCGTGCGGCATCTGGAAGTGCAGGACTTCGCGGTCGCGGTAATAGCTGCGACCGCCTGTCCAGGCCAGACCGGTGTCGATCAGCGGCCGGTCGGCGCCGATCCAGCCCAGGATTTCCTGCGACCGGCGCGACATGCAGATGGCGCGGCTGCCGCTGCAGTAGCCTTCATCGGCCTCGATGATGAGCGAGGCAATGCCGTACTCGGCGAGCAGGGCGGCCAGGGTCAGACCGACCGGACCGCCGCCGGCGATCAGCACGGGAACATGCGAAGGGAGCGTCATGCCGTCTCCAGAATTTGGTTGTTTGCGCAACTATATTCCTGGTATGTTGCGCACGCAACCAAATTTTGAAGACGATAAAAAACCCGCCGAGGGGCGGGTTTTGGGGGCCAGGTCAGGCCGGGAAAGGGGCCTTCAGTGGCACATGCTTTTAGTTGCGCACGCTTCAGTTGCGTACGTTGTAGATGCGCATCGCCTGCTGTTTCTGGTTGGGGTCCAGCACACGCAGCACCACGACCCGTGCGGTGAAACCGTCGGGCAGCTTGAGCTGGCCCAGCGCGTAGTCGTAGCGGTCGACCGTAAGCGCGGGGCCTTCCGGGGTCACGGTGGCGGCGCGGCCGTTGGGGTAGGAGCCTTCGATGGCGAAGGTCAGCGTGCCCTTGAAGGGCGCGCCCGTGCGGTCTTCACGCATCACCAGCACCTGATAGTCCAGCAGGCCGGGGGCGCGCTTGAAGCTGGCCGATCGGATGCCGATGTTGCCGCCGCGAGGATCGGGCGGCATGGCGTCCTGGAACAGCACCAGTTCCTTGTTCAGCGTTTCGATCTTGGCGCGGGATTCCGCCAGGTCGGTGGTCAGCTTTTCGTGGCCGGCCTTGTTGGCGTCGCGCTGCTGGGTGGCTTCTTCAAGCTGGGTCTGCAGGCGCTGGCGCTCCATGTTGGAGGCGCTGAGCTCGCTGTGCAGCTGTTCGGATTGTTCGACGGTCAGGCGTTGCGGGCCGTAATTGGTTTGCAGGAAGAGCACACCGCCCGCGCCAAGCGCAATGCCAACCATCAGCAGGACGAGCCAGCGCGGCATGCGGCGCGTGCGTTGCCCCGGCTGGTATACGGAGGGCTTGAACGTGGCCCGTTGCGATCTTCCAAACATCCCCATTCCTAGAAAACTTCCTGTGTTTATGCCTATCGGCAGGCGGCGCGCGCATGCCAAAGCGTCAGAGAATACCCCGTTAGCCGGGGGCGATGGTGCGCAGACAAGCCTCGTTGCGCACCTTGATATTGTGAAATATGTGGGTGTTAGGCAGCCCTGTCAGGCGGCCGTGCCAGCCAGTTCCGCGTCCAGGTCGGCAAGCCGCTGCGGGGTGCCGACATCCGTCCATCGGCCCGCATGCCGGGCGCCGTGCACCTGGTCCTGGCCCATCGCCTGCCTGAGCAGCGGCGCCAGCGGCGCTGCTTCGCCGCGCGGGACGTCCGCGAACAACGAAGGATGGTAGACGCCCACGCCGGCAAAGGTCAAACGCGGCTCGCCGTGGGCCAGCACACGCCCATCAGCCGTCAGGACGAAGTCGCCGGCAGGATGATGCGCGGGGTTGTCCACCAAAAGCAGCCAGGCGCCGCCTTGCGCCACGAGGGGCGCGGCGTGTTGCGCGGCCGCCGGATCCCAGTCGCACCAGATGTCGCCGTTGATGACGAGGAAAGGGTCGTCGCCCAAGAGGGGGAGCGCCTGCGCAATGCCGCCGGCCGTTTCCAGCGCGGTGGCTTCGGCCGAATAGCGGATGCGCACGCCATGCGCGGCGCCATCGCCCAGCCCGCGTTCGATCTCGTGGCCAAGCCAGGCGTGGTTGATGACGATGTCGCGGATACCGGCCGCGGCCAGGCGTTCCAGGTGCCAGACGATCAGCGGCTTGCCGCCCACCGCCAGCATGGGCTTGGGCAGGCGGTCGGTCAGCGGGCGCATGCGTTCGCCGCGGCCCGCGGCGAGGATCATGGCGCGCATCAGAACGTGTATCCGACGCTGACCTGGCGGTCGTCCAGGCGGTCCAGCAGGCGCAGCAGCGGCGTGAAGACGCCGTAGCGCTGCGCCACCTGGCGGACGTAGCCGTTCACGCGCGGCATGTGCGCCAGGTAGTGCGCCTTGCCGTCGCGGTGGTTCAGGCGCGCGAAGACACCCAGGATCCGCAGGTTGCGCTGCAGACCCATCCATTCATAGGCGCGGTGGAATTCGGCGAAATCGGCATCGACCGGCAGGCCGGCCGCGCGCGCCATCTCCCAGTACCGGATCGCCCAGTCGAGCTGTTGCGGTTCTTCCCAGGTGGTCCGGGCGTCGGTCACCAGCGACGCCAGGTCGTAGGTGATGGGGCCGGCCAGCGCATCCTGGAAGTCGATGACGCCGGGGTTCGGGCCGTACTGCGGCTGGTCGCAGACCATCAGGTTGGGCGAATGGAAATCGCGGTGCACCAGCACCTGGGGCTGCCCGCCGTTGCTGGCCGACAGCAGGGCGAAGATCTTTTCCAGGGCATTGGCGGTCTTGTCGTCCAGCGTGACGCCGTGGTGCTTCTGCACGTACCACTCGGGGAACAGTTTCAGCTCGTCGGCCAGGCGCGCGCTGTCGTAGGTGCCCAGGCCGTCGGTCGAGGCCTTTTGCAGCTTGACCAGGGCGGCCAGCGCCTCGCGATACAGCGTCTGCAACTGGGCGTCGTCCAGACCATCCTGGATGCGCTGATAGTAGGTTTGTTCGCCCAGGTCGGACAGCAGCAGCAGGCCCTGGTCCAGGTCCTGCGCCAGCACCGCCGGCACGTTCAGGCCGGCATCCGCCAGCAGCTTGTCCACGTGCAGGAAGGGACGGCAGTCCTCGTGCTGGGGCGGGGCGTCCATGACAATCAGGGTGCGCGATCCGGCGTCCAGTCTGAAGTACCGGCGAAAGCTTGCGTCAGCCGACGCGGGGCGCAGCGTTTCCACGGCCAGGTTCAGGGCAGGGGGCAGGCCTTGCAGCCAGTTGCGCACCTGCGCCAAGCGGGGGTCGTGATCGTTTTTCAAGGAAGATCCGTGTCAGAAGGGCAAAATTGCGGAAATTTCGATTTGGCGAACATAAGGCTGGGCGTTGTTCGCGGCTTCTCTATAATACCGGCTCATTTCCGTCAGCATTGGCCCCCCGTGGGCGCCTTTGTCCGGCTCTCCCGTGGTCTAAAAGGGCTGTTTTCATTCGTGCGCAAGGTTCCGTGGTTGATCCTCTCTGTTGTCAGCGTCGCCGCCGGAGCCGCCCAGGCTCAAGGTAGCCCGGGCACCGCTGCTTCCGCGCCGTCGGTCACGTCAACCCCCCAGCTGCGCACGTCTCCGGGTCTGCGCATGCACCGGTTGCCCGACGAGAGCATTCCCGCTTTCATGGAAGCGGACACCATTTCGGGCGACCCCGACTACGAGCTCACGCTGTCCGGCAACGCGCAGGTGCGCCGCATCGACGGCGTGATCAAGGGCGACGAGATCAATTACCGCAAGGACACCGGCAAGGTCGACGTGCGCGGCAACGCCCGCATGATGCGCGACGGCACGCTGGTGACCGGCCCGAACGCCACGTTCAACGTGGACCGGTATTCCGGTGAAGTCGAAAAGCCCAACTTCTGGCTGGGCGCCACGGGCGGCTTTGCCGTCGCCGACCACGCGGACATCTTCAGCAAGTCGCAGATGCGGCTGCACACGGTGACGTACAGCGGCTGCCCGTGCGAAAACCCGTCCTGGTACATCAAGGCCAATTCGGTCGATATCGACTTCGACGAAAACGAAGGCGTGGCCCGCGGCGGCGTGCTGTATTTCAAGGACGTGCCCATCCTCGCATCGCCTTACATGACCTTCCCGGTCAAGCGCGAGCGCAAGTCGGGCTTCCTGATTCCGACGTACGGCACGACCAGCCAGGGCGGCTTCGACATTTCGATCCCGTACTACTTCAACCTGGCGCCCAATTACGACCTGACGGTGCAGCCGCGCTACTTTTCCAAACGCGGCACCCAGCTGGGCGGCGAGTTCCGCTATCTGGGGTCGAGCTATGCGGGCACCATCGATGGCACCTACTTGCCCGATGACCATGTCACCGGCGAAGATCGCTGGATGTACTGGTGGCGTCACCAACAGACGTTCTCGCATGGTTTTTATACCGACTGGGACGTGGCCAAGGTCTCGGACGACAATTACTACCGCGATATTTCGCAGCTGGGCCTGAACCAGGCCTCGACCACCTATCTGCCGCAACGTGGCCGGGTAGGCTGGGCATCCCGCTATTGGAGCACCTATGCCCAGGTCTATAAGTATCAGACGCTGCAGGATCCGGATGCGCCGCTAGTTCCGCCGTACAACAAGGAACCCGAGTTGTACCTGCGAGGTGCCCGGTACGACTGGGGCGGCTTCGATGTCGATTGGACCTCGACGGCCGTGCGTTTCAAAATGCCGGAGTTCGGCGCCGTAAGCCGGTATCCCGACGGGGACCGTCTTCAGACCTATCTGTCGGCGTCCTATCCGATCGTGCGTCCCGGCTGGTTCATCATCCCGAAGGCCGGCGTCAACTACACCGATTACCAGACCAAATGGTATGGCGTGGATACGCTCGGCTTGAACGGCGGCAACGCAGCCGGCCTGCCGCGTTCGCAGTCGCGCACACTGCCCATCATGTCCGTCGATGCCGGCCTGATCTTCGAGCGTGACACGACGCTTTTCGGCAAGTCCTCCACACAGACCCTCGAACCCCGCCTGTATTACCTGCGCGTGCCGTATCGTGACCAATCCAAGCTGCCCGTGTTCGACACGTCGCTGGCCGATTTCAGCTTCTCGCAGGCCTTCGAGGAAAACATCTACACCGGCGGCTGGGACCGAATCGCCAACGCCAACCAGCTCACCGCGGCGCTGACCACGCGTTGGCTGGATGCCGACACCGGCTTCGAGCGCATGTCGCTGGGCGTCGCCCAACGTCTGTACTTCGAGGACCAGGAAGTCACGCTGCCCGGCGAAACGCCGCGCGAGAACGTGCGCTCCGACTTCCTGGTGGGCGCCAGCGCGGCCCTGACCGATACGCTGTCCACCGACCTTGCGGCGCAATACAACCCCTACGACAACAACTGGTCGCGCGGGCTCGTGAGCGCGCGCTGGTCGCCGCAGCGTCTCACCACGGTTGCCGTGGCGTACCGTTACCAGCGCGATCCGCAGCAAGGCGTGCTCTACCAGCCCCAAGGCCAGAACCAGGTCAGCCTGGCGGTCCAGTGGCCGTTCAGCAAGCGCTGGTACGGCGTGGGCCGGGTGGACTACTCTTTGCGTTCAGGTCCGTCCAGCACGGTGGCCAATACGACGGAATCTCCCCGCGTGACGCAGGCCATTGCCGGCCTGGAGTACAAGGGCGACTGCTGCTGGGTAGGCCGCATGGTCTACCAGCGCTACGCCGTATCGGCGGCGGACACCAACTCCGCGCTGTTCTTCCAGCTTGAGCTCACGGGCCTGGGTTCCCTCGGAACCGACCCGATGAACCTGCTGAACAGAAGTATCCCCGGTTACACGCGCGTCACGCCGCCCGCGCAGGCCGGGACCACATTTGAAAGGTATGAATGATGCGTAGGTTGCACTCTTTGCGCCGCCTCTCCGGCAATGCGCTGCTGCTGGCCTTGTTCGCCGGCTTGCCCGCCGCTCATGCGGCCGAGCAGACCGCCCGCGGCGCGAACAGCGCCAAGGCCGCTCCGGCTGCGCAGAACAAGGAAGCGCCCGCGCCCAAGGGCGAGCAGTTCGTAGACGGCATTGCCGCGATCGTCGACAAGGATGTGATCACGCTGCGCGAACTGCGCGACGCTTCACAGCGCATCGCAGGCGAACTCAAATCGCGCGGCATCCAGGTGCCGGACGACCAGACGCTGCAACACCAGGTGCTGCAGCGTCTCATCATGGAACGCGTGCAGCGCCACGAAGCCGACCGCCTGGGCATCCGCGTGGATGACGCCCAGATCGACACGGCCATCCAGGCCATCGCCGCGCGCAACAAGATCACCGTGGCGCAACTGCGCCAGGAGCTCGAGAAGGCCGGCACGTCCTGGGACGGTTACCGCAAGTCGCTGCGTGACGAGATCCGGTCGGATCGCCTGCGTCAGCGCGCGGTCGATTCGACCATCGTCATCTCCGACGCAGAAGTCGACGCCTTCCTGAAGGATCAACGCCGCAACCCGGCTTTCGGCGCGGCTCCCCCGCAGGCGCAGCAACCGCAACCCCAGGCGCAACCGCAGCCCGCGCCCGAGCAGGCCGCCGCGCCCGCCGGTCCCATGCTGTACGCGCTGGCGCAGATTCTGGTGCGCGTGCCCGAAGGCTCGTCGCCGGAACAATTGGCGCTGCTGCGCAAGAAGGCCGAAGGCCTGCTGGCGCAAGCCAAGCGTGGCGACGACTTCGCCAGCCTTGCCGCGGCTGCGTCCGACGGTCCCGAGGCGCTGCAGGGCGGCGTCATGGGCGTGCGTCCGCTGGACGGCTGGCCCGACCTCTTCGTCAAGGCCATCAGCAACCTGCAGAAGGGCCAGGTCAGCCAGCTCATCCAGAGCGGCAACGGTTTCCACATCATCAAGGTGATGGACCGCGGCACCGCCCAGCCCGCGCCCAGCCGCACGGCTCGCGCGCCGGCGCCCCAAGCCGCTCCGCAACCGGCTCCGCAGCCGGCCGCGCGCGCGCAGGCGCCGCAGGGTCCCACGCAGGTCGTTCAAACGCGCGCGCGCCACATCCTGATCAAGACGTCGACCGTCATGAGCGATGAACTGGCCCGCCAGCGCCTGGAGCAGGTTCGCCAGCGTCTGGTGAACGGCAGCGCCAAGTTCGAGGAAATGGCGCGCCAGTATTCGCAGGACGCCACCGCGCCGCAAGGCGGTGAACTCGGTTGGCTGAACCCGGGTGAAACCGTGCCGACGTTCGAGGCCGCGATGAACGCGCTGCAACCTGGCGAAATCAGCCAACCCGTGCAGACGCCGTTCGGTTGGCACCTGATCGAGGTCGAAGAACGCCGCGATCACGATGCGACCGACGATCTGGCCCGCATGCGCGCCCGCCAGACGCTGTTCGAGCGCCGTGCCCAACCGGCCTTTGAAGACTGGCTCGAGCAACTGCGTGCGCAGGCGTACGTCGACAACCGCCTCGAAAAGCAGCAGAAGATCCAGCAGAACAACCGCTAAACGCATTACGGGCTTTTCATGTCTCAACACCAGGCGCGCAAGCGCTTTGGCCAGAACTTCCTGACCGACGACAGCGTCGTCGAGTCCATCGTCCGGGCGGTTGCGCCCGCCCGCGACGATGCCGTGGTCGAAATCGGCCCAGGCCTGTCCGCGCTGACGCGGCCGTTGCTCGAGCGCCTGGACCATCTCACCGCCGTCGAAATCGACCGCGATCTGGCCGCCCGCCTGCGCAAGCAGTTCGAGGCTTCGCGCCTGACGGTCGTCGAGGCCGACGCGCTGACGGTGGATTTCTCGCAGTTCGGCGGCGCGCTGCGCGTTGTGGGCAACCTGCCCTACAACATCTCCAGCCCGTTGCTGTTCCACCTGATGACGTGGGCCGATCACATCCGCGACCAGCATTTCATGCTGCAGCGCGAAGTGATCGACCGCATGGTGGCCAAGCCCGGCTCCGGCGATTTCAGCCGCTTGTCCGTGATGCTGCAGTCGCGCTATCGCATGCACAAGCTGTTCGACGTGCCGCCCGAGGCCTTTGATCCGCCGCCCAAGGTGGTGTCGGCCATCGTGCGCATGGTGCCCTTGCCGGCGGACCGCCTGCGGCCCATCAGCGAGCGCGCTTTCGAAACCGTCGTGGCGCGCGCCTTTTCGCAGCGCCGCAAGATGCTGCGACGCGTGCTGGCCGACTGGGCGCCGCAGGTGCCCTGGGAAGCGCTTGAAATTGCGCCCACCGCGCGCGCCGAGGATATTTCGGTGGACCGCTACATCCGCCTGTCGGATGCGCTGGTCGAAGCCGGGGTGTTGGCGCGCGATTGACGTCCTTTCGGATGGCAAGGCAATGCAAAAAGGCCCCTCGGGGCCTTTTTGATTTTCCGCGCTAAGGCGGGGCGGCAACGTCGCCGGCATGCACGGCGAGGGCAGCCGGCTGACGGATCACAGCATGCGTTTCTGCGCCGCCATCCAGAGCTGCATCACGTCCCGCGCCCGGTCGGTCAGCAGGCGCTCGGCGTCCACCAGAGCCTGCTGCAACGTGATGGGGCCTGGGGCCAGACTGAATGCGGCGCTGATGCCGCAGGTATGCAGGGCCTCGTAGCCTTCTCCCAGCGAGCCGGCCAGCGCCACGACGGGTACGCCCGCGCGCTGCGCAATCCTGGCGACGCCGGCGGGCGTCTTGCCCCGCAGGGTCTGTGCGTCCATCCGGCCTTCGCCGGTGAAAACCAGCGTTGCGCCTTCCACCGCGTCGGCCAGGCCACCCAGTTCCGCGACGATTTCGACGCCGGGGCGGAAGTGCGCGTTGAGAAACGCCTTGGCGGCAAAACCCAGGCCGCCCGCAGCGCCGGCGCCGGGCGCATCGCGGTGATCCGCGTTCAGATGCCGGGCGCAGACGTCGGCAAAGTGGGCCAGCATCGAGTCCAGCTTCTGCACCTGTTCCGGCGTCGCGCCTTTCTGCGGACCGAAGACATGTGAGGCGCCCTGCGGACCGCACAAGGGGTTGTCGACGTCGGAGGCGATGTCGATGCGGACCTGCGCCAGCCGCGGGTCCAGGCCGCGTGTGTCAATCGAGGCAAGCTGCCCCAGCGCGCCGCCGCCCGGCGGCAGGCTGTTGCCGCCCGCGTCCAGCAGGCGCAGGCCCAGCGCCGTCAGCATGCCGGCGCCCGCGTCGTTGGTGGCCGATCCGCCAAGGCCGAGGATGATGCGCGTGGCGCCCGCGTCCAGTGCCGCGCGCATCAGTTCGCCCACGCCGTGGCTGCTGGCGCGCATCGGGTCGCGCTTTGCCGGTGCAATCAATTCAAGCCCCGCCGCAGCGGCCATCTCGATGATGGCGGTGCCGTCTTCCAGCAGTCCCCAGACGGCATCGACCTTGTGTCCGAGCGCGTCGTTGACCGCGATCTGCCGCTCCTTGCCGCCTGTGGCCGCGAGGACGGCTTCGACGGTGCCTTCGCCGCCGTCAGCCATTGGGACGCAAACCGTATGCGCGCCGGGAAAGGCTGCCTTGACGCCGCGCGCAATGGCGGCGGCCGCATCCGGCGCGGAAACGCTTTCTTTGAACGAGTCGGGAGCGATGACGATTTTCACGGGTGTCGTTGGGCGCGTTGAGGGTCGGAAATGTCACCCATGATACCCGTGGCAACGCGGCCGGCGTACCATAGCGCTTTCGTTGTTTTTGCGAGAGTGGACCGCCATGCCTGTATTGCGCCGCACCAAAATTGTCGCCACCCTGGGACCCTCGACCTCGTCGCCCGAACGCATCGACGCGATGATTCGCGCCGGGCTGGACGTGGCGCGGCTGAACTTCTCGCACGGCAGCGCGGACGATCACCGCGAACGTGCGCGCATGGTGCGCGAGATCGCCGCCAAGCAAGGCCGCTACGTCGCCATCATGGGCGACCTGCAGGGTCCCAAGATCCGCATCGCACGCTTTGTCGACAAGCTGGTGCATCTGCAGGTGGGCCAGCCGTTCACGCTGTCGCGCGTGCATCCCAAGGATGCGGGCACCGCCAGCATCGTGGGCATCGATTACCCCGAACTCGTCACCGATTGCCGCGTGGGCGACGAGCTGCTGCTCGATGACGGCCGCGTCGTGCTGGTCGTCGACCGCGTCGAAGGCGACGAGGTCCACACCACCGTCACGGTGGGCGGCCCGCTGTCCAACAACAAGGGCATCAACCGCCGCGGCGGCGGCCTGTCGGCGCCCAGCCTCACTGACAAGGACCGCGTCGACATCAAGCTGGCCGCTGAAATGGAACTGGACTACGTGGCCGTGTCGTTCCCGCGCTATGGCAGCGACATCGACGAGGCCCGCACCCTGCTTGCCGCCGCCGGCAGTCAGGCGTGGATCATCGCCAAGATCGAACGCGCGGAAGCCGTGGCCGACGACGAAGCCCTGGACGCGCTGATCCGCGCCAGCGACGGCGTCATGGTGGCGCGCGGCGACCTGGGCGTGGAAGTGGGCGACGCCGAACTCGTGGGCATCCAGAAGCGCATCATCCAGCACGCGCGCACGCTGAACAAGGTCGTCATCACCGCCACGCAGATGATGGAGTCGATGATCTCCAGCCCCATGCCGACCCGTGCCGAAGTCTCCGACGTCGCGAACGCAGTGCTGGACTACACCGATGCCGTCATGCTGTCGGCCGAAAGCGCGTCGGGCCAGTACCCGGTGGAAACCGTGCAGGCCATGGCCCGAGTGTGCCTCGGCGCCGAAAAGCACCCCACCTCGACCAAATCGCACCATCGCGTGGGCGAAACCTTCACGCGCTGCGACGAGACCATCGCGCTGGCGGCCATGTATGCGGCCAACCATTTCCCCGGCGTGAAAGCCGTCATCGCGTTGACCGAAAGCGGCCACACCCCGCTCATCATGTCGCGTATCCGTTCAGGCGTGCCGATCTACTGCTACAGCCCGCACAGCGTGACGCAGAATCGCGTAACCATGTTCCGCGGCGTGTACACGATTCCGTTCTCGCCGTCGGACTACGATCCCGCGGACCTGTCCAACGCCGCCATCGACGAACTGCGCAAGCGCAATCTCGTGCAGACGGGCGACTGGGTCATCCTGACCAAGGGCGATTTCTACCGCGACAGCGGTGGCACCAACGGGATGAAGATCCTGCTGGTGGATTGAAGCGGACGCGTTGCGGCGCGGCGCGGGCGCGAATGCCGGCCGCCGCGCCCTGCGGTCAACCAAAGAACCAGTAGCAAACGCCGATCGCGGCCAGCACGCCGGCCAGGTCGGCGATCAGCGCGCAGCCCACTGCATGGCGGGCGCGCAGGATCCCTACCGATCCGAAATACACCGCCAGCACGTAGAACGTGGTCTCGGTGCTGCCTTGCACCACCGCAGCCAGCAGCGCCGGGAAACTGTCCACGCCAAAGTGCGTCATGGTTTCCAGCATCATCGCGCGCGCCGCGCTGCCCGAGAACGGTTTGACCAGTGCAGTGGGCAACGCGTCCACAAACCGCGTGTCCCAGTTGGCCTGCGCGGCCACCCAGCGGATGCCGTCCAACAGGAAGTCCAGCGCGCCCGACGCGCGCAGCACGCCCACGGCGCAAAGCATTGCCACCAGATAGGGCAGCAGGCTCTTGGCGATGTCGAATCCTTCCTTGGCGCCCTCGATGAAGGCCTCGTACACGGGCACCTTTTTCCAGGCGCCCACGATCAGAAACGCCAGCAGGATGCCGAACAGCGTCAGGTTGCCCATCAGCGAGGACAGCGAGGCGATCGCGGCCGCCGACATGCTGGCCAGCAGCGCCATGAACCCGCCCAGCACCAACGCGGCGCCGCCCAGCCACAGCATGATGACGGGATCGGCCAGGCGCAGGCGCTGGCACAGCGCCACCGCCAGAAAGCCGGCCAGCGTGGACGCGCTGGTGGCCAGCAGGATGGGCAGAAACACCAGCGTGGGATCGGGCGCGCCCTGTTGCGCGCGGAACATGAACAGCGTGACGGGCAAGAGTGTCAACGACGACGCATTGAGCACCAGGAACAGGATCTGCGCATTGGTGGCGGTGTCGGGCTTGGGGTTGAGCGATTGCAGCTCGCGCATGGCGCGCAAGCCGATGGGCGTGGCGGCGTTGTCCAGCCCGAGGCCATTGGCCGCGAAGTTCAGCGTGATCAGGCCGATGGCTGGATGATTGCGCGGCACCTCGGGCATCAGACGCGCGAACAGCGGTCCCAGCAACCGCGCCAGCTTTTCGACGAGGCCCGCGCCTTCGGCGATGCGCAGGAAACCAAGCCACAGCGTCAGCGTGCCAAACAGCAGCACCATCACTTCCACGGACACGCGCGCCATGTCGAACAGGCTGGCGACCATCTGGCGAAAGACCTCGGGATCTCCGATGACCAGCCAGCGGTACAACGCGGCCGCGGCAGCGGTAAGGAAGAAGCCAAGCCAGAGTTTGTTCAGCATGCGGACGTGCCCGGACAGCGGTTGATTGCGCATCAGCGCGGCGACGCTCATTGTCGCAGAGTCGGTAAGCCGCAGCTTGGCCGCACGGCGCCAATTCTGGTACTTTGCCCCGATACGTCTTGTAGCGAACCACAGGGGGACCCATGGATTTCAACGCCTGGCGCCGGCGCCGCATTTCGGAACCCGCATACCGCTGGGCCCGCAATGCATTGCCGGCCATGTCGGCCACCGAACGCGAAGCCATCGAAGCCGGCGACAGCTGGTGGGACGCCGACCTGTTCACGGGCAACCCCGACTGGCGCAAGCTCCTCGCCGTGCCGCCCGCGACGTTGACGTCCGATGAGCAACGATTCATCGACGGCCCCGTGCGGCAGCTTTGCGGCATGCTGGACGAATGGGACATCTCGTGGAACCGCCGCGACCTGCCGCCGCAGGTCTGGGAATTCCTGAAGGCGCAGCGCTTCTTCGGCATGATCATTCCGCGGCGTCATGGCGGCCTGGGCTTTTCGCCGTACGCGCACTCCGAGGTCGTGCGCCGCGTTTCCGCCTATTCCATCACCGCCGGCGTCACGGTCATGGTGCCGAATTCGCTGGGACCCGGTGAGCTGCTCATGCAGTTCGGCACGCAGGCGCAGCGCGATTACTGGCTGCCGCGGCTGGCCGACGGCCGTGAAGTCCCGTGCTTCGGCCTGACCAGTCCCGAGGCCGGATCGGACGCGGCTTCGATGGTCGATACCGGCGTCGTGTGCCGCCAGGTCGTGGACGGCCGAGAGCTCATCGGCATCCGGCTCAACTGGCACAAGCGCTACATCACGCTGGGGCCGGTGGCCACCGTGCTGGGGCTGGCGTTCAAGATGTCGGACCCCGACGGCATCCTGGGCGGCCCCAAGGACATCGGCATTTCCGTGGCGCTGGTCCCCACGGATGCGCCCGGCGTCGACATCGGCCGCCGCCACCTGCCTGCGATGCAGGTTTTCCAGAACGGGCCCAACTCGGGGCGCGACGTCTTCGTGCCGCTGGATGCGCTGATCGGCGGCGTGGAGCGCGCCGGGCAGGGCTGGCAGATGCTGATGAGCGCGCTGGCCGCCGGACGCGGCATTTCGCTGCCGTCGCTGTCGGCGGCCGCCGCGGCGATGTGCGCGCACACCACCGGCATGTACGCCCGGGTGCGCGAGCAGTTCGGCATACCGATCGGCAAATTTGAAGGCGTGCAGGAGCGGCTGGCCAGCCTGGCCGGCAACGCCTATCTGGTCGAGGCCGCGCGCCGCCTGACCTGCGCCGCGCTCAACCAGGGCGTCAAGCCCGTGGTCGTGTCCGGCATCATGAAATACCACGCTACCGAGCGCATGCGCACGTCGGTGAACGACGCGATGGACGTGCACGCGGGCCGCGCCGTCATGGATGGTCCAAGTAATTACCTCGGCTCGCTGTACCGCGCCGTGCCCATCGCGATCACGGTCGAGGGCGCCAACATCCTCACGCGTAATCTGATCATCTTCGGGCAAGGCGCCATCCGCGCGCATCCCTACCTGATGCCGGAAATTCTGGCGCTGGGCAATCCCGACGAGGAACGCGGCATCGAGGTCTTTCACGATGTCTTCTGGCGCCATCTGCGCCACGCGGGCATGAACACGCTGCGCGCGATCGGCCGCGCCTGGACGGGCGGCATGCTGGCGCCCGCGCCGGCCTCGGGGCCGGTGGCAGGCCATTACCGGAGGCTGGGCCGGTATGCGTCGGGCTTTGCGCTGCTGGCGGACGCCACGCTGGCGCAATTGGGCGGCGGCCTGAAGCGCCGCGAAATGATCTCTGCCCGGCTGGGCGACATCCTGTCCGAACTCTATCTGCTGTCCGCCGTGCTCAAACGCTGGGAAGACGAAGGCCGCAAGCACGATGACCTGCCGCTGGTGCGGTGGTGCATGGCGCAAGGCTACGCCAGCATCGAGAAAAGCATGGATCAGGTGCTGCGCAACTTGCCGGTCAAGGCGCTGTCGTGGGGCCTTCGGGCGGCCATTCTGCCCTTGCGGCTGGCCAAGGGCCCGGACGACGCGCTCACGCGCGAATGCGCCGAGCTGCTGCTCAAGCCGTCGCCCACGCATGTGCGGCTGGCGGCTGACCTGCAGCGCGAGCCCGGCGATGATCCGTTGGGCCTGTTGACCCGCGCCTTCGCGCTGGCCGACGCGGTACAACCGATCCGCGACCGTCTGCGGCAGTCCAACGTGCGCGACTGGCGCGAGGCCCATCGGCGCGGGGCGATCACGGACGCGCAGGCGGCGCAGCTCGAAGCCGCGGAAGCGACCGTGCTGAAGGTATTGCAGGTGGATGATTTTGCGCCGGAGGCGCTGACGCCGCAGGGCGAAGGGGCGCCGGTTCGAGTGCAGGAGCAGGAGCAGCCGGAACCTCAGCAGCCGGAACCGCAGCAGCCGGAACCGCAGCAGCCGACACCGCAGCAACCGGAACCGCCCCAGCAACCGCCGCAATCGCCGCAACAGGAGAACGAGCCCCCCGCTGCGGCAAAGCCCGCCGATAACGCCTAGTCGTCCTGGTTGGGGTCCATGCCCGGAAACAGGATTTCAGTGAAGCCGAACTTCGTGAAATCCTGGATCCGGGACGGATACAGGCGCCCGATCAGGTGATCGCACTCGTGTTGCACGACGCGTGCATGGAAGCCCTCGGCTTCCCGTTCGATCAGCTGGCCGTACGGATCGCGGCCGCTGTAGCGGATGTGGCGGTAGCGGGGCACCAGGCCGCGCAGGCCTGGCACCGACAGGCAGCCTTCCCAGCCGTCTTCCATCTCGTCCGACAGCGGCGTGATGACCGGATTGCACAGGATCGTCTGCGGCACCGGCGGCGCGTCGGGATAGCGGTCGTTGCGGTCGAAACCGAAGATCACCAGTTGCAGGTCCACGCCGATCTGCGGCGCGGCCAGGCCCACGCCCTGCGCGGCCGCCATGGTCTCGAACATGTCGTCGATCAGGGCGTGCAGTTCAGGGGTGTCAAAACGATCCACGGGCGGCGCCACGCGCAGCAGCCGCGGGTCGCCCATTTTCAGGATGGGATGGATCATGGCCGGCGTCCGGGTCAGTCCTGGCGGTCTTTCTTCTGGATGAACTCGATCTTGTAGCCGTCGGGATCTTCCACGAAGGCGATGACCGTCTTGCCGTGCTTCATCGGGCCGGCTTCGCGGGTGACCTTGCCGCCGCGTTCCTTGACCTTGTCACAGGCTTCGTAGGCGTTGTCGACTTCCAGGGCGATGTGGCCGTAGCCGTTGCCCAGGTCGTACTTGTCGGTGTCCCAGTTGTGGGTCAGTTCGATGACGGCGCCATCGACTTCATCCTGGTAGCCCACGAAGGCCAGCGTGAACTTGCCGTCCGGGTAGTCGTTGCGGCGCAGAAGGCGCATGCCGAGCACGTTGGTGTAGAAGTCGATGGACTTGTCCAGGTTGCCGACGCGCAGCATGGTGTGGAGCAGACGCATGGGAGATTTCCTTAAGCGATGAGGGGTTGGGGGAACAGCCGGGCATTTCCGGCGTGTTCGCGGGTGATTCCGATGTCGCGCAGCGCGCCGCCCATTGCGTCGACCGCCTGCCGCATCTGACTGGCGCCAAAGGCGCCGATGCAGCCGACCCGGAATGTGGGTTCTTCGGTGTTGGTGAAGTTGCTGATCACATAGCCGCGCTGCTTGAGCGCGTCCACGAAGAGCTGCAGGTGCCAGGTCGGGGCGTCCGGCGCGCGGACGTTGACGACGATGGGGCCTTGCAGCTCGGGCGGCAAGTATGGGGTCAGGCCAAGATCGATCACGCCATCATAGAGCGTGCGCATGTTGGCGGTGTAGCGCGCCAGCCGCGCCTCGCGGCCTTCCTGGCGGAACAGTTCCAGCGCCACGGCCAGCGCCGCCAGCGTGGGCGCGGCGGGCGTGAAGCGGGGCCCGGCGTTGGGCGCGAGCGTGTGCTGATAGATATCCGCCAGGTCGAGCGACCAGCTTCCGGCGTTGCCGCGCGCGGCGTCCAGGCTGTCGCGGCGCGCGACGACGAAGGCGGCGCCGGGCAGGCCTTCCAGGCATTTGTTCGCGGTCAGCACCACGGCGTCGACCGCGGGCAGGGCCCGCAGTTCGAGCGGCAGGGCGCCAAAGGCGGACACCGCGTCCACGATCACGCGGCGTCCCAGCGCATGGGCGATGCGAGCCAGATGAGGCACGTCGTGGCAGATGCCGCTGCCGGTTTCGCTGTAGACCAGCGCCAGGTGCGTGAGTGTCGGGTCGCGTTCCAGCGCGTCGGCAACCGCTTGCGGATCCACGCGATTGGTCGTGCCCACCGCAAGCGGCACGGCGACGCGGCCGGCCTCGCCGGCCAGTTTCTGCAGACGGGCCGCATAGGCGCCGGTGGACGGCGCCAGCACGCGGCCGCCGGGCGGCACGAAAGTCCGGATGGCGGCTTCGACCGCGAAATGGCCGCAGCCGGGCAGGGCCAGCGCCACGTGTTCGTCCGCGCTGGCCTGCGCAATGGCCAGCACGCCGTCGCAGACCTGCCGGTACAGGGTTCGGAAATCGTTGTCCCACGGCGCGTAGTCCTGCGCCATGGCGGCCTTTACCCGCGCATCGGTCGTGACCGGGCCCGGAATCAGCAGCAACATTTCGATTCTCCTTGGGATCGCAGAGACGCTGGTGTGCCCCGGCGCCTCAGAACTGAGGCAGCGAAGCGGGATCGTGACGCCGCAGGATGTTCTTGGCGTCTTCGAAGTCGGGCAGGATCTGGCCCACTTCGCGCCAGAAGTCCTGACTGTGGTTCATCTCGCGCAAATGGGCAAGCTCGTGCGCGATGACGTAATCGATGATGGCGGGGGCGAAATGGATCAGGCGCCAGTTCAGCATGATGTTGCCGTCGCTGGTGCAGGAGCCCCAGCGGGTGGCGGCCGACGACAGGCGCCAGCGGCGGATCTTCAGTCCGCTGATCTGCAGGAAGTGCGCCAGCCGGGTGCCGAACCAGGCGCCCGCGCGCTGTTGCAGCCAGGCTTGCGCCGCATCGCGGATGCGGCCCTGGTCGGCATTGGATGGCAGCGCCAGCCACAGCGTGTCGCCATCCTGCGGCGCGTCGGCATCGCCGGACAGATTGGCCTGGCGGCTGTCGCCGCCCACGCCGATGACGATGCGACGGCCCAGATACGGAAGTTCGCCGCCTGCCTGCCAGCGCGTGTGCGCCATCGCAAGCTGCTGCTTGCGGGCATGCCATTCACGCAGCTTGGTCAGGATCCAGCGGGATTTCTCGCGCACCGCATCGTCGATCTGCGTCAGCGTCACCCAGTTGGGCGCGGTGACGCGCAGGCCGTCGTCGGTGATGACGAAGCCGATGCTGCGCCGCCGTGAGCGCAGCAGCACGAAACCAATGGGTTGCTGTTCGGTGGGCACCTCGCGCCAGCGCGCGCCGGGCGGCAGCGGGTCGGGGCAGGGCGTGGGCACGCGTGAGGCGGCGTTGGGAGACAGCGTCAGCAGCGGCTCGCCGGTGGCGGCGGGCGTCTTGGCGGCATCGGGAAACAGGTTGGCGGGCGTGACGGGCCGGGGAGTGTCAGGACGGTGAGTCTGGGCCCCGCCGGACGGCGCCCGGGGGGCGGCCGTCGGCGTCGGCACGGCGATCAACGGCGGCGCGCCCGCGGGCGCGTCGTCTTCCTGCGTACCAAACAGGAGTTCTAGCTGATCAGTGCTGGGCATACCTTTCGGGGTTGAGACGCCGCATTTCCCCTTCGATCCAGTCCTGAACCTTCTGGTTCAGTTCTTCGGGGGTAAGACCCTTGGATTCTATCGCGGGACCGATCGACAGGGTGACCATGCCGGGATACTTGACGAAAGCGTTGCGGCGCCAGCATTCGCCGGCGTTGTGCGCCACGGGTATGACCACGGCGCCGGTGCGCGACGCGAGCAGCGCACCGCCCATCTTGAAACGTCCGGCCTGGCCTGGCGGCACGCGCGTGCCTTCGGGAAACAGCAGCGGCCAGCGGCCTTCGTTCAAACGGGTCTGGCCTTGCTGGACCACCTGTTCGAACGCGTCGCGGCCCTTGGCGCGGTCAATGGCGATCATGCGCAAGAGCGCCAGGCCCCAGCCGAAGAACGGCACCATGTGCAGCTCTTTCTTGTAGACGAAGCAGACCTCGCGCGGCATGTAGGCGGGGAAGAACAGGGTTTCCCAGGCCGACTGGTGCTTGGACAGCAGCACCGCGGGGCCGTCGGGCAGGTTTTCCCAGCCCTTGACCTGCCAGCGGATGCCGCAGAAGACCTTGGCGCCCCAAATGGCCAGGCGGGGCCAGCCCACCGTGAGCTTGTAGCGCCAGTGCAGCGGCAGCGGCGCCCACAGGATGCAGGCGAAGGCGTACGGGATGACCGTGACGGCCAGGAACACGAAATACAGGAAGGAACGAAGCCGGGCCATCGGGTCACGCGTCCTGCAGCAAGGCGTCGGCCACGGCCGACAGGTCGTTGCAGACGCGCGTGTTGTCCGGCAGTCCGCCCTTGGCTTGCGTCTTGGCGCCGTTGCCCGTCAGCACCAGCCACGGCGAGCACCCGGCGGCCGACGAGGCCTGCAGGTCGCGCAGCGAATCGCCCACGGCCGGGACACCGGCCAGATCGATGTCGTAGCGGTGACCAATCTGCTCGAACATGCCGGGACGCGGCTTGCGGCAGGTGCAGTCGTCGTCGGGGCCGTGCGGGCACATGAAGATGGCATCGACGCTGCCGCCTACCGCGGCGAGCTCGCGTCGCATCTTGGTGTGGATGGCCGTCAGCGTGTCCATGTCGAACAGGCCGCGCGCGAGACCGGACTGGTTGGTGGCAACCACCACCTTCCAGCCGGCCTGCGTGAGGCGCGCGATGGCCTGCAGGCTGCCCGGCAGCGCGATCCATTCGTCGGGCGTCTTGACGAAGGCGTCGCTGTCCTGATTGATGACGCCGTCGCGGTCGAGGATGATGAGCTTCACTGGGCGAGCCTGGAAATGTCGGCGACCTGGTTCATCAGGCCATGCAGTTGGGCCAGGAGGGCGAGCCGGTTGGCGCGCACGGCCGGGTCTTCGGCCATGACCATGACGTCGGCAAAGAACGCGTCGACCGGTTCGCGGGCCTGGGCCAGCGTGGACAGGCTGCCGGCGAAGTCGCCGTCGGCAAGCTGCGCCTCGGCCTTGGGACGCAAGGCGGCCACGGCGGTGGCCAGGGCCTTTTCGGCCGGCTCCACCAGCGCGGCGTCGTTTACCGCGCCGATCTCGCCTTCGGCCTTCTTGAGCAGGTTGCCGATGCGCTTGTTGGCGGCGGCCAGGCTGGCGGCCTCGGGCAACTGCGCAAAGGCGGCGGCGGCGCGTACGCGCTCGGCCACCTGGTGCAGCGGCGGGGTCAGCGCGATCACGGCCTCGACGGCGTTGCGGTCGAAGTCGTTGATGAGCTGATTGCGATAGCGCTCATAAATGAAGGTACGGACCTCGGCCAGCGTGTCGCCCGGAATCTTGTCCGCCGGGAACGTGCCGGCGGCCAGCTGCAGCAGGCCGTCCAGCGTCAGCGGACCGTTCTGGCTGATCTTCAGCCAGCCGCCCGCGGCCAGTTGTTCGAAGGCGCTGATCAGGCCCAACGCGGCGCGGCGCAGGCCGAAGGGGTCGCGTTCGCCGGTGGGGGCCAGGCCGATCGCCCAGATGCCGACCAGCGTTTCGACGCGTTCGGCGATGAACAGCGTGGCGGCGGTCAGGGTGTCCTGCGTCACCGGCGCGTCGTAGCGGTTGCGGTACTGCGTGCGCAGGGCTTCGACGACGCTGGCAGGTTCGCCGTCGCCGGCGGCGTAATACGCGCCCATGATGCCTTGCAGCTCGGGGAATTCACCGACCATGTTCGAACCGAGGTCGGCCTTGGCCAGCATGGCGGCGCGGTCGGCGGCGGACACGTCGCCGCCCAGTTCGCCGGCGATGCCGCGGGCGATCGCGCGCACGCGCTCGACGCGGTCGAGCTGGGTGCCCAGCTTGTTGTGATAGACGATGGAGCCCAACTGTTCGACACGCGCGGCCAGCGGCGTCTTGCGGTCGGTTTCAAAGAAGAACTGCGCGTCGGCCAGACGCGGGCGCACCACGCGCTGGTTGCCTTCGACGATGTTCACCGGGTTGTCCGTGCGCATGTTGCTCACGATCAGGAAGCGGTGCGTGAGACGGCCGGTTGCCGGGTCGAACAGCGGGAAGTATTTCTGGTTCAGCCGCATGGTCAGGATCAGGCATTCCTGCGGCACCTGCAGGAACTGTTCCTCGAACTGGCCCACGTAGACGGTGGGGTGTTCGACCAGCGCGGTCACTTCATCCAGCAGGGCGGCCACTTCGGGGTCGTCGCCAAGCGTGGCGGACAGGCGGGTCGCTTCTTCTTGCAACTGGCGCTGGATCTCGGCGCGGCGCGCCTCGAACGACGCCACGACACGGCCCTTTTCCGCCAGCGCGGCAACGTAGGCGTCGGCATCGGCGATAACCACGGCGCCTTCGCTCATGAAGCGGTGGCCCAGGGTTTCGCGGCCGGCGGCCAGGCCCAGTGCCGACACCGGCACCACGTCCGCGCCGAACAGGGCGATCAGGCCGTGCGCCGGGCGCACGAACTTGACGGTGGAGACGCCGTCGGCCAATTGGTAACGCATCACCTTGGGGATGGGCAGGCCGTCGATGGCGGCTTCGATGCCTTCCTGCAGGCCGGCGGCCAGTTGCGCACCCGCGGCCGTGCCGCGCGCCACCAGGTAGTCCTGCTTGCCGTCGGACTCACGGTCCAGCGTGGCGAGGTCGATGTTTTCAAGGCCCTTGGCGGCCAGCTTCTTTTGCAGTGCAGGCGTGGCCTTGCCGTCTTCGGTCAGGCCGATCTTCACGGGCATCAGCTTTTCAGCATAGGCCTGGTCGGGCGCCTGCGCCAGCACGGCGGACAGGTGCACGGCCAGGCGGCGCGGCGTCGAGTACGGCGTCACGGCGCAGCCTTCGGCCAGCAGGCCGTGGCGGTCCAGCGTGGCGCGCACGCCTTCGGCAAAGGCCTGGCCCAGCTTCTGCAGGGCCTTGGGCGGGAGTTCTTCGGTCAGCAGTTCGACCAGCAGCGGGCGGATGTTCGTCGTCATTTATGCAGCCTCCCCGGCGGCCTTGTCGCGGCCCAGCATGGGAAAGCCCAGTCGTTCGCGGGAATCGTAGTAGGCCTGCGCGACGGCGCGCGACAGGTTGCGGATGCGGCCGATGTAGGCGGCGCGCTCGGTCACGCTGATCGCGCCGCGCGCGTCCAGCATGTTGAAGGTGTGCGCGGCTTTCAGCGCGGCCTCGTAGGCCGGCAGCGCCAGCGGCACGTCCATCAGGCGCTTGGCCTCGGCTTCGTAGTCGTTGAAATGCGCAAACAGCATCTCGGCCGACGAGTGTTCGAAGTTGTAGGTGGATTGCTCGACTTCGTTCTGGTGGAACACGTCGCGGTACAGCACGCGGTTGCCGTTGGCGCCTTCCGTCCAGACCAGGTCGTACACGCTTTGCACGTCCTGCAAATACATGGCCAGGCGTTCCAGGCCGTAGGTGATTTCACCGGTGGTGGGCGTGCAGTCCAGGCCGCCGACCTGCTGGAAATACGTGAACTGCGTCACTTCCATGCCGTTCAGCCAGACTTCCCAGCCCAGACCCCAGGCGCCGAGCGTGGGGTTTTCCCAGTCGTCCTCGACGAAGCGGATGTCGTGCTGCGTGGGATCGATGCCCAGCGCCTTCAGCGAACCGATATACAGATCCAGGATTTCCGGGGGCGCGGGCTTGAGCACGACCTGGTACTGGTAGTAGTGCTGCAGGCGGTTGGGGTTCTCGCCGTAGCGGCCATCCTTCGGGCGGCGCGAGGGCTGGACATAGGCGGCGCGCCAGGGCTCCGGGCCGATCGCGCGCAGGAACGTGGCCGTGTGCGAGGTGCCGGCGCCGACTTCCATGTCGTAGGGCTGCAGCAGGGCGCAACCCTGTTTGTCCCAGTATTCCTGGAGCGTAAGGATGATTTGCTGAAAGGTGAGCATAGGATTCTTGGAATTCGGCCGCCGGGCAAAAACTGCCCTGCGCGTGGGAAACCCGGCATTTTAACTGGCCTGCGGCCGCAGCGGTCCCCGGTGGGGCCGTACCCGTTACATCTGAGGCTGAGGGCGTCCCCGAATGTGCCCCTGGTGGACACGTGCCGGCCTTTGCCTGCGCCCGCAAACCAATGGTCGTATGATTCCGGGTTGAGCCTGAGTCTTATATAAAACCCGGAACCCGATTCCGAGAAATTCGCGAAAAAGGAGCAGTCCCATGTCTGACCTGATCACGGTGGAAGTCATCGACGGCATCCAGATCATCACGATCAACCGTCCCGAGGCCAAGAACGCCATCAACCTGGAAACCGCCGTGGCCATGGCCGCCGCGCTGGACCAGCTGGACAGCCGTGACGACGTGCGCATCGGCATCCTGACGGGTGGCGGCGGCACGTTCTCGTCGGGCATGGACCTGAAGGCGTTCGCCGCGTCCGGGCAGCGTCCATACGTCGAAGGCCGCGGTTTTGCCGGCCTGAACGAACGCCCGCCCAAGAAGCCGCTGATCGCCGCCGTCGAGGGCTACGCCCTGGCGGGCGGTTGCGAAATGGCGCTGGCTTCCGACCTGATCGTGGCCGCCAGCAACGCCAAGTTCGGCCTGCCCGAGGTCAAGCGCGGCCTGGTGGCCGGCGCCGGCGGCCTCCTGCGCCTGCCGCGCCGCCTGCCGTACCACATCGCCATGGAAGTCATCCTGACCGGCGAAATGCTGAGCGCCGAACGCGCCCACGCCTTCGGCCTGGTCAACCGCCTGACCGAACCGGGCGGCGCCCTGGCCGGCGCGCTGGAACTGGCCCGCGCCATCGTCGAGAACGGCCCGCTGGCCGTCCAGACCGCCAAGAGCATCGTCGCGCAAGGCGGCGACTGGGACCAGGAAGGCATGTTCGACCGCCAGCGCCCGCTGATCGCGCACATCTTCACTTCCGCTGACGCCAAGGAAGGCGCCACCGCCTTCGCCGAGAAGCGCAAGCCCGTGTGGCAAGGAAAATAGAAGTGGTTGGCCCCCACGCCGCGCACGCTCCGCGCGCTTGCTGCCCCCCGAGGGGGCGCATTTT